>JAMPHX010000019.1 GCA_023663205.1 Corallococcus sp.
ATACGTCACAAGGTATTTTACTGCTAAGTACGATTATCTCAATGCCAAGACGCTTGCCAAGTGCAAGTATATGCGCAAGGACGGTTTGCCTATATGTTTCGATTGCGCCGACATTGCTCCCGCCGTCATGAAGGAGTATATCAACGGCGACGACTATTCTGCGTTTCCGCCAAGAATGGCTGACGCGTTGTCGCAGATTGACGAAAAGCACGCCGAAGGCAAATGTAGCGCGCGCTTTATCGACGTTGTGCTTGACAAGGCAATGTATGCCGATATGGCGGAGTGCGCGGCAAAAAGCAAATGGCGCGCTCTCAGAAGTTATCACGAGTATTGCGTCGACGTGTTAAATTTGACAACGCTGTACCGCAGCAAAAAGGCAGGATTGTCGGCAGAAGAATGGCAAGAATATTTCTTGCCCAAATGCACGTTTACTGCGGAGTTTTTGCTGCAACTGTGGGATTTGGACGCGCGTCAAGGCGCGGACAAAATACCTACGGCAACTTTGCGCGATTTTGTGCGTCGCATTGCAGACGACTCGGAAACGGGTAAACTTACGGCGGAAGACTTTGCCGACAGACAAAAGTATAATCTATTGACGCAAAGCCCCGACAGTCTGACGGTTGCGCCTCTTGTATGCTATTACCGTCAAAAAATAGATGAAATCGACAAAATCCGTTTTGCTGTAATCGGCATAAAAAACGGCTTGGACAGAGATGTCATAAAGGAAAGGTTAAAGTAATATGTATAACAAAATTGCCGTAATCGGCGATAAAGACAGCGTGCTTGCATTCAAGGCGGTGGGCGTTGACGTAGTGGACGCGCTGACGTTTAAGCAAGCGGAAGACGCCGTAAAAAAACTTACCAAGGAGGAATACGCGGTAGTTTTGATTACCGAAACTCTTGCCGCGGGTATTCCCGAAGTGTTAAGCAAAGCCAAAACCAAACCGTTCCCCGTGATAGTTCCAATACCCACTTCGTCGGGAAGTACGGGATTCGGAATGGAAGGAATCAAGAAGGACGTAGAAAAGGCAATAGGAACGGACATTTTATTTAATAAAGAGGAAGACTAATGGAAGGTAAAGTAGTAAAAGTCAGCGGACCGCTGATTGTAGCGGAAAATATGGCGGACGTCAATATGTACGACGTCGTAAAAGTATCCGACAAAAAACTTATCGGCGAAGTAATAGAACTTCGCGGCGACAAAGCGTCTATACAGGTTTACGAGGAAACAAGCGGTCTTGCCGTGGGCGAAAAGGTAGTGTCCACGGGTGCGCCTTTGTCCGTCGAATTGGGGCCGGGGCTTATCGAAGGCATATTTGACGGTATACAGCGTCCGCTCAACGTATTGAAGGAAATTTCCGGCAGCCGTATCGGCAGAGGAATCGAAGCGCCTGCGCTTTCCCGCACAAAGGAGTGGGAGTTTGTGCCGTGCGTACAGGCAGGCGATGAAGTAGAAGCGGGCGACGTGTTGGGTACCGTTCAGGAAACGGAAGTAGTGCTTCACAAAATAATGGTTCCCTACGGCGTAAACGGCAAGGTAAAATCCATTGTTCCCAAAGGCTTGTACACTGTGGAAAAGACAATAGCCACGGTAAAAACCTCAGAAGGCGACAAAGCGGTAAGTATGCTGCAAAAGTGGCCTGTCCGCAAAGGGCGTCCGTACAAGGAAAAGATGTCGCCGAGTTTGCCTATGGTTACGGGACAGCGCGTAATAGATACGTTGTTCCCCATTGCCAAGGGCGGCGTAGCGGCTGTTCCGGGTCCCTTCGGCAGCGGCAAAACGGTAGTTCAGCACCAACTTGCAAAGTGGTCTGACGCACAGATAATAGTATACGTAGGCTGCGGCGAACGCGGCAACGAAATGACAGACGTTCTAAACGAATTTCCCGAGTTAAACGACCCGCAAACGGGCAAGCCTCTTATGAAACGTACGGTGCTTATCGCAAATACCAGCGATATGCCGGTTGCGGCGCGCGAAGCGTCCATCTACACGGGTATAACCATTGCCGAGTACTTCCGCGATATGGGTTACACCGTTGCGATAATGGCAGACAGTACGTCGCGCTGGGCGGAGGCTCTGCGCGAAATGAGCGGACGTTTGGAGGAAATGCCGGGCGAAGAAGGATACCCCGCATATCTTGCCAGCCGTATAGCGGAGTTCTACGAGCGCGCGGGTATAGTAAAGGTACTGGGGCGCAACGAACAAATAGGTGCAATTTCCGCAATAGGCGCAGTATCTCCTCCGGGCGGCGACCTAAGCGAACCGGTTTCGCAAAGCACGCTCAGAATAGTAAAAGTATTTTGGGGACTGTCGGCAAGTTTGGCGTACAAACGTCACTTCCCCGCAATAGATTGGATTCAAAGTTATTCGCTGTACGACGACAAACTCGCAGATTGGTACCGTGACAACGTAGCGGAAGATTTCAACGATTTGAAGGGCGAACTGATGTATGTTTTGCAAGAGGAAAGCAATTTGGAAGAAATTGTGCGTTTGGTTGGTATGGACGCTTTGGGAAGCAAAGACAGACTTACTATGGAAACGGCAAAATCCATTCGCGAGGACTATCTGCACCAAAATGCATTCCACGAAGTAGATACGTATACTTCTCTCAAAAAGCAGTACAAAATGATGAAATTGATTTTGGATTTCTACCATTCGGCGCAAAACGCATTGGATGACGACGTAGACCTTGACAAGTTGCTTGCGTTGCCGGTAAGAGAACAAATAGGCAGGGCAAAATACGTGGAAGAATCCAACATAGACAGATTGGACGACATTGCGCGCAACATCAGGACAGAAATAGGCGCATTGTGCGGAAAAGGAGAGTAAACCGTGCTTAAAGAATACAAAACAATCAAAGAAGTAGTCGGACCGTTGATGCTTGTAGACCACGTATCCGGCGTCAGTTACAACGAATTGGTAGAGATAGTTCAGCAAAACGGCGAAATCCGCAAAGGCAAAGTATTGGAAGTAAACGGAGACAAAGCGCTTGTTCAGTTGTTTGAAAGCACGCAAGGACTCAAAGTTTCCACAAGCAAGGCTCGGTTTTTGGGCAGATGTTTGGAACTTGCCGTATCGGAAGATATGCTGGGCAGGGTATTCAACGGTATGGGCGAGCCCATTGACGGCGGCGCCAAAATCATTGCCGACAAGCGTATGGATATCAACGGACAGCCCATTAATCCCTACGCGCGCGATTACCCAAACGAGTTTATTCAAACGGGTATTTCGGCAATAGACGGATTAAACACGCTTGTCCGCGGACAAAAGTTGCCTGTATTTTCGGCAAGCGGATTGCCGCACGCGCAACTTGCGGCGCAGATAGCGCGTCAGGCAAAAGTATTGAAAGGCGACGAAAAGTTTGCCGTAGTGTTCGGCGCAATGGGTATTACGTTTGAAGAAGCGGAGTATTTTATCAGCGACTTCAAAAAGACAGGCGCAATCGAACGCGCGGTGCTGTTTATGAACCTTGCAAACGACCCCGCAATAGAGCGTATCAGTACGCCGCGTATGGCTTTGACGGCAGCCGAGTATCTTGCGTTTGAAAAGGATATGCAGGTACTTGTAATACTTACGGATATAACCAACTACGCAGAGGCTCTGCGCGAAACCAGCGCCGCCCGCAAGGAAGTTCCGGGCAGACGCGGTTACCCGGGCTATATGTACACCGACCTTGCGACGCTTTACGAGCGTGCGGGACGTATTCACGGCAGTAAGGGCAGCATAACGCAAATTCCCATTCTGTCAATGCCTGAGGACGACAAAACTCACCCCATACCCGACCTTACGGGGTACATTACGGAAGGACAGATTATACTTTCGCGCGAACTGTACAAAAAGGGCTTCAATCCGCCGATAGACGTATTGCCCAGTTTGTCCAGATTGAAAGATAAAGGTATCGGCGCGGATAAAACGCGCGAGGACCACGCAAGCACAATGAACCAACTGTTTTCGGCATATGCGCAGGGCAAGGAAGCCAAGGAACTTGCAACCATTTTGGGCGAATCCGCGCTTAGCGATATCGACAAACTCTACGCGCGTTTTGCCGTGGAATTTGAAAAGCAATACATTGCTCAGGGCTTCAATACCAACCGCGGAATAGAGGAAACATTGGACTTGGGTTGGAAACTTTTGGGAATACTTCCGCGCAGCGAACTGAAAAGAATTTCCGACAAACTGCTTGACAAATACTACAAACCTGAAATTACGGAGTAACATACAATGGCTGTAATGAACGTCAATCCCACTCGTATGGAATTGAAACGTCTGACGGCACGGCTCAAAACCGCGTCGCGCGGACACAAATTGCTAAAAGACAAGACGGACGAAATGGTGCGTCGTTTTGTGGTGCTTGCGCGTGAAAACAAACGCCTCAGGCAGGAAGTGGAAAGCGACCTTGCATCTGCTCTCAGAAGTTTTGCGCAGGCTGCTACTATGGACGACGGCAGGGTGACGGAAGAAGCGGTACTTATGCCGTCTGCATCTTTGCAACTGAAATGCAGCAAAAAGAGTTTTATGAATGTATCCGTTCCCAAGATAGAGGTTAGCCGCAAGGAAAACGGCGACGTTTATCCGTACAGTTTTTTGACCGTATCGCAAAAGTTGGACGAATCGGTGGAAACGGTAAACAAACTGATAGACAGATTGGTTCAACTTGCCGAAGTGGAAAAAACCTGCAATATGCTTGCCGACGAAATCGAAAAAAACAAACGCCGCGTCAACGCATTGGAAAATATAATGATTCCGCAAATGGAAGAAACAATCAAGTTTATCAAGATGAAACTTGACGAAAACGAACGCGCTTCGACGGTAAGACTTATGAAAGTCAAAGATATTATTCAAAAGCAGCAGTAATGCAAACGTAATTTACGCAAAGATTATTTCAACGGTAATTACAAACGGACGCGGATTTTGAATCCGCGTCCGTTATTTTATTTTGGACAGTGTTTGTTCGGCAGTTACAAATTTGTTTTGTAAGTGCAATGCAACAATATTTTTGAGTCATTGCCCAAACGATAATCTGCTAAATTGTACTTACGATGTTCAAACGTCGGTATTCCGCCGTAATTGCAAACGGCAAAGCGGCGAGGAAATCCATAGGATGTCAATCCACATTTGTTACAATTTGCTGTGTTGTGCCGTTGCCGATTCAAGTTTGTCTTTTTACTTCACTGCAATGCATATTGCAGCAGTAATACATTAAATATTACAGTTATTTTTGTTGAACGCCGTTATCCGTCGAGCCGTCGGCGTATATACTTTCGTCATTTGCATACTGTTCGGCTACTTGCGCAACTTTTGCATTTAATTGTGCAAGAGTATTCAATGCCGATATTCCGAAGTATGTTGAAACAATGCCGAGCGCGGCGGCAATCCACCCAAGCGCGCTAAGCGTAATTATTATTACAATGCCGGCAACAAGCAGCAGTGTTCCTATCGCCGTTGCGGTAATTCCCACTGTTTTCAATATGCTTTTTACGCCCTCGTATTTTTTTTCGTCCACGCCGCCTGTCGTTATCACGGATTTTTCAAATGTTTCCAAAACTGTCGGTTTTGGTTGATTATTTTTGTTTTTCATATATGTCCGCCTTATTTTGGTTATATTATATACCGCTTGCGCTTGTTTTTCAAGTTATTTTCTTGTGTTGCGATTTTGCTAACGGGTTGCAATGCAGTCGATTTTGCCGTCTGTTCGATATCCTACAAACAGCATATAATATTCTATTTAATCTATTCGACGGTTTATAGTAAATGCTGCTCAAACATTGCGCGGTATTGTATGCTATCGGCTGGCAAATAGGTATAGCAAATCGCTTGCCGAAGGCATATCGGGTATTTGCGGTCGGTGTAAATTTTATGTAAATGCCGTATGCGCAAAGTAATTGACATTTGACGGTTTAGGTAATACAATATCGTCGTTATGAAAAACATCGAACAAGAATTAAAAATAATGTTAGACGAGCGTACCTACCGCATTATAGCAAAAGAGTACGGCGGAACGACGCGTATTCAGTATAACCACTATTTTTATTATGACGGAATGCCCGATTCGCAGATGCTGCGTATGAGGCAGACGGATGGACGCTATCAACTTACGTACAAACAGCGTTTGACGGAAAAGGACGGCGTGTTTGTATGCGACGAATACAATGCGGATTTATCGAGTGAAGTCGCCGCACGTTTACTAACCGAAGGTGTCGCCGCACATCAAGCGCGCGTCTTGTTGGGTGTTGATTTGCAGGAAAATTACAGATACGTGGGCTCTCTTACAACCGTGCGTACCAAGTTCGATATGCAGGGATTTGCAATCGAATTGGACGCCGATTATTATTTGGGACATACCGACTACGAGTTGGAGTGCGAAAACACTTGCGTGGAACAACTTGACAGACTCAAAAGTTTGCTTGCGTACAAATATTCGATAAGGGCATTGCCTTCCGCGGCAAAAAGTCAAAGGTATTTGGAGAAACTTGCCGGTATACCCATGCCGCTTGATTGAGAGGGTTGCTATGATAAGAAAAACCGACAGTTTCAAAGGAAATTACAAATATTTGATTTTCGATTTCGACGGTACGGTAAACAATACCGCCGAAGGAATAATAGAAACTTTCAAAAAGACATTGGACATCTACGGAGTTGATTACTCCGATGTGGATTTCAACGAGCATATAGGTCCGCCGCACGGGTACAGTTTCCCCATTCTTGTGGGCGACGGGCGTTGGCGCGAAGCGCAGGACACTTACAGACAAATATACGAGCGCGATAAGGCAGCGCTCAAATGTCACCTTTACGACGGAATAGAGGACGCATTGCGCACGCTGAAAAGCAAAGGTTACGTGCTATCGCTTGCTTCGAGCAAATATGAACCGTTTATTTTTGAGTCGCTAAACTATCTTAAACTCAACGGCATATTCGATTACGTGTACGGACAGACGGAAAGCAGAGGATTCAAAAACGAAATTCTGCGTCAACTTATCGGCGATAACGGTTGGGAAAAATCGCAGTGTTTGATGATAGGCGATACCGTTTACGATATAAACGGCGCGCGGGACAACGGTTTGGACGTGGTGGCGGTAACTTACGGTTTCGGCAAGTCGGACGAAATACTTGCCGCAAAGCCCGATGCCGTCGTCGATAGCACTTCGGAAATAGTCAAACTAATTTGCGGTGAACATAAATGAAAAAGAACAAGTATTCCAATTATCTCAAAAACGTCGTAGTGCCTTGTCTCGTGTACGGCGCATTTACCGGTATAGCGGTAGGCACGGTAGTGTACTTTTTCAAGTTGGGCGCGGAATTTTTGGTAGAAAAGTCGGTGGAATTGTACAAGGCGGTTTCTGCCAATCCTGCGTATATACCGTTGGTGTTTGCAGTGCTTGTTTTGCTTGCGGTTGCAATGCACTTTATGCACAAATGGGCTGCGGAAACCAAAGGCGGAGGTATCCCTCGTGCAGAGGGCGTGCTTCGCGGCATACTCACATTCCGCTGGCTGCGCAGCGCAATAGCGGTAATAGTAAACAGTTATATTTCGTTTTTCGCGGGACTTCCTCTCGGAAGCGAAGGTCCAAGCGTTCTTTTGGGTACGTCGCTCGGCGCAGGCACAAGCAAACTTCCGCTATCGCATAACAGTTGGGATAGATACATTATGACAGGCGGTGCAAGCGCGGGTTTTGCCGTTGCTACCAATGCTCCGCTTTCGGGCATAATATTTGCGTTGGAAGAGGCACACAAGCGTTTTACCCCTATGATACTGCTTATGGCGTTCAGTTCTGTGTTGTTTGCAACGGCAACTTCCAATTTGTGGACAATGGCAATAGGACACGAATCCGTGCCGTTGTTTGTAATTCCGCAGATGCCGCAACTTGCATTGTCAGATGTGTGGATTATGTTGCTACTCGGCGTAGCCGTCGGATTGGTTGCCTGCCTGTTCAACTTTTTGATATTCAAGTTGGGTATTTTGTGGGAAACCAAACTCAAAAAGGTACATTCTCTCATACGTCTTGTTTCGGTATTTGTATTGGTAGGAGTAATGGGTTTGCTGCTACCCGACGCTTTGGGCGGAGGCGGAGGACTAATCGTCAAGGTTACGGACATAAATTTTGCGCCGCTGTATATGCTTATAATACTGTTTGCCGTCAAATTCGTAATGATTTCGCTGTGCACAAGCACGGGCGCAACGGGAGGAATGTTTATTCCTATGCTGTGCGTCGGCGCTTTGCTGGGCGCGCTTATGGGCAAACTGTTTGTTGCAATGGGTATGTCGCAAGATTTGTACGTTGCGGTGGTTCTTATTTCCATGACGGCGTTTATGGGCGCAAGCACGCGAGCGCCGCTCACGGCAATGGTGTTTATTGTCGAAAGTACATGGCAGTTTACCAATTTGTTTTACGTAGGGGTTACGGTCTTTATTTCTTTCTTCATTGCGGAAATATTGAAGGTTGAACCGCTGTACGACGTATTGCTTGACAGAATGATAGAAAAGCAAAACGAAGGCAAAACAAGCGAAATCGTAAAGTTTAAGTATGTTGTCAAACAGGGCAGTTTTGCCGTCGGCAAATCCGTCCGCGATATTTTGTGGCCGGCAAATACCAAAGTGCGCGATATCAGTTCGGATGACAGCGTAAAGCGTATGGATGACGACGGCGAAAAGAAGATATACGCCGGCGACGTGGTTACGCTTCAATGTCAGACTTTCGACCGCGCGGCAACCGAAAAGGAACTGTCGGAAATTTTGGGTTTTCAAGACGAAACTTCAAGTAATTCTGCGTTAACGGAAGGTTGATTGCTCCGTAAGAGTAAACGGCGGCTGTCGCTGCGCGTTCAACGCGGAAAGAAAAGTAAACTTTCCTCACGGCGTAATATTTCGGAAATTTGCCCGTATATGCGCATATTTGCAAAACATTCCGTCAAAATGTGATAAATTTTGTAGACAAAACCGCATGTTTGATATATAATAATTCTATCTTTTAAAGATAAAGGAGAAACGATTTTTATGGCTCACAAGATTAATGACGAATGCATTGCTTGCGGTGGTTGCCAAAGCGTTTGCCCCGTCGAGGCTATCTCGGAAGGCGACAGCAAATACGAAATCGACCCCGATACCTGCATTGATTGCGGCGCTTGCGCAGCGCAATGCCCTGTTGGCGCTATCGAAGAAGCGTAAACACAACCCTTTTTCGCCCGTAGGTTTGATACGGGCTTTTATTTTGCCTCAAAACATAGGTTTCGGGTAGTTATACAACGGGGCAATCTGTTATCAATCGCAACGCAAGCGCTTGGCAGCCGTTAGCCGATAGGCAACGCAACTCCAAAATTTATTTGTCAAATATATTGACTAATGCCAATATGTTGTTTACAATTTAACGTATGGAACTCAAAGAACACGAAAGAGCGGAAGACCTCGGTTACGGAAATATTCATATAATACAAAGCGTCAACGAATACCGTTTTACTACCGACGCGGTATTGCTTGCCAACTTTATGTCTGATATGACTGGCAGGCGTGTAGTTGACCTCGGCAGCGGCAGCGGAATAATATCGGTAATTGCCGCAACCAAAAAGCACGCGTTAAGCGTAACGGGCGTTGAAATTCAGCCGCAACTTGTAGATATGGCAACGCGCACGGCGGCAGGCAACGGTATAGACAACGTAAGTTTTGTGTGCTGTCGTATGCAGGACGCGTACAAAATTATCGGCAGCGGTTTCGATTGTGTGGTATGTAATCCGCCCTATCGCAAATGCGGTTCGGGCGAGAGGCAGTTGTCGCAAAACTTGGCGCTGTGCAGGCACGAAATAGCCGTAACTCTACAAGAAGTCGTCGAGTCCGCCGCCAAACTGCTTAACAGCAAAGGCTCGTTTTACATAGTGCACCAAAGTCAGCGTTTGGCGGAATTGTGTTATCTTATGAAATGCTGCAAAATAGAACCCAAGGAAATTCAACCCGTTTGTCCGAGGGAAGGCGCGGAACCCAACCTTGTGTTGGTGCGCGGAGTAATGCTCGGCAACGTCGATTGCGTTCTAAAAAGTCCTCTTGCAATATGCAAAGCGGACGGTACGTATACCGACAGAGTAGCGGAGTTTTACGGAACAAATAAGTAGTAACAAGGAGAACGTCTTGTGAGATTGGACAAATTTTTGAAAGTATCGCGCATATTGAAACGTCGCTCGGTAGCGCAGGAAGCGTGCGGCGGAGGAAAAGTGGACGTCAACGGAAAACCCGCCAAATCGGGACACAAGTTGAAGGAAGGCGATAAGGTCACCGTTCACTTTGCTTCGGGCGAGTTGACTTTTGTAGTCAAAATGCTTTCCGAGACGGTGAAGCGCGACCAAGCGTCGGAAATGTACGAAATAGTAAAGGAGTTTTAGGTGAAGGGCGCAATAATACTTGCCGCGGGAAGCGGCACTCGTTTCGGCGGCGACAAACTTGCCGAAAAGATATTGGGAAAGACTGTTTTACAATATTCGGTAGAAGCCTTTCAATCGCTTGTCGACCAAATAGTAATAGTAACCGATAACCCTATGTGGCGCAAAGTGTTCCCCGAAGCGCAGTTTGCCGACGGCGGAGAAACGCGCGGGCAGTCGGTGGTAAACGGGCTTGCGCAACTGTCGGAAAACTGCACGCTTGTTGCCATTCACGACGGGGCGCGTCCTTTTGTTTCGCGCGGTTTGATTGAGCGTTTGTTCGATTGCGCGCAAAAACACGGTTCGGCAGTACCGCGACTTGCGCTTACCGATACGGCATACATTGTTGCAGAAAATTCGTCCTTGCAGAGCGTAGAACGCAATTGTACTTTTACCGTTCAAACACCGCAGATTTTTGACAAAAAACAAATAGCAGAAGCGTATCGCAACGTACGCGGTGAGTATACCGACGACAGCGCGGTGTATTACGAACAATACCGCAAGTTGAATTTCGAGGAGGGCGAACGCGGAAATATCAAGTTGACATACCAAGGCGATTTGCCTTGCTATCGCACGGGCGCAGGGTACGACATCCACGCGCTTGCCGACGGCGGGAAACTGCTTCTCGGCGGCGTGACTGTCGATTTTGACAGACATTTGGCGGGACACAGCGACGCCGACGTTGTGGTTCACGCAATAATGGACGCTTTGCTTTCCGCTTCCGGCAACAAAGATATCGGTGTTCAGTTCCCCGATACCGACAGCAGATATCTTGGCGCGGATAGTTTGTGTTTGCTGTCTGAGGTGGTGCAAATGCTTTACTGCGGCGGTTACGAAACGGTAAACGTATCTGCGTCTATTGCCGCGCAGCGTCCTAAACTTGCGCCTTACTTGGACGCTATGTCCTGTCGTATTGCTTCTGTTTTAAATATTCCGCCCTCTTGCGTAAACCTTACGGCTACTACCACCGAAGGGCTCGGTATAGTCGGCGAAGGCAAGGGCATTGCCTGTCACGCTACGGCGCTGCTCAAAAAGTGCAGGTAACGGATTTGTATGGCGCTTGTTGCGCTAATCTATCAAAAGTAATCTGTGTTTGCTTTGTCAGACAAACGTAAAACAAAAAGCGCTTTACCAATCGGTTAAGCGCTGATTTAAAATAAACTATCGTTTGGGCGTTGACAAACTAACACGTTGACAAACGAACTTGCTTTGCGTATAATAGTATCGGACTCAATGTTTATCATAGTGTTGGGCAATTGGAGCCCAATGCTCACTGATAGATTTTGAGTTTTTTGTTTGTCCCGTATATTGCCTTTTCAATAATGAAAAAATATTTCAATATTTATTTTTTATAATTAAATACAGTTTTTGTTTTGACTATTGACACAAGTAATGATATTATAATAATTGTATCATTTTGCCCTTATATAGAGGGGCTAAACTCCGTCCAAAAATCTTGTACTATATATATACAACATATTGCGGCGGTTTGCAACAAAATTCGGCACAAAATTTACAATTTTTTTTAGGAGAAATGTCAATGGCACACGACATCCGTACCGTCAAATACGGTACACATGAAAGAAAAACTTTTTCCAAAACAAGAGAAGTTTTGCCTTTGCCCAATCTAATCGAAGTGCAAAAGGACAGTTACAAGGCTTTTATCGACAACGGTATGAGGGAAGTATTCGAGGATTTCTCTCCCATCGAAGATTTTGCCGGTCACTTCCGTTTGGATTTTCTCGACCATCACATCGAAGCGGTACCCAAGTATTCGGAGGCGGAGTGCAGATTGCGCGACGCAACATACGCTTCGCCTTTGCGTTTGAACGTACGTTTGACAAACAAAGGCACGGGCGAGTTTGTCGACCAAGAAGTATTTATGGGTGATTTTCCGCGTATGACGGAAACGGGCAGTTTTATCATCAACGGAGCGGAACGCGTAATTGTATCCCAGTTGGTACGTTCCCCCGGCGTATACTGCGAAATCGTTCCCGACAAAAACGGCAAACCCGCGTACAACACGACGGCAATCCCCACAAGAGGCGCATGGTTGGAGTTTGAACACGACGCGTCGTGCGACGTATTGTACGTGCATATCGACCGCAACAGAAAACTTCCCGCAACCATTCTTTTGCGCGCCATAGGTCTCTCGTCAAACGACGCCATCAACAAGATGTTCGATAACGACCCGACCGTTTTGGCTACATATTCCAAAGATACCACAACCAACCAAACGGAAGGTTTGATAGAAATCTACAAGCGTTTGCGTCCGGGTGAAATCCCCACAGACGAATCCGTCAAAAAGACGCTTGACGATTTACTGTTTGACAACAAAAGATACGACCTTGCCAAAGTGGGACGCTACAAGTTCAACAAAAAGTTGTGTCTTGCAACGCGCATAGAGGAACACGAATTGGCAGAAGACGTTGAAGCCTTCGGCGGAAAGTACGCCAAAGGCACGGTGCTTACGCTTGCACAAGCCAAAGATATTCAAAACAGCGGCGTAAACGTAGTGTATTTGACGTCTGCAAACGGCAAGAAAGTAAAGGTTATCGGCAACAACTGCGTAGATATTTCTTACTATATGTCGCACGCGGACAAAGCATACTCGGATGTAAACTTCCGTGAATACGGCATTGCGGAATACGCGGATTTGACCGAATTGCAAAAGATAATCGACCTCGGTTTAAACAAAGAAGATACGCTTGCCGCTATCAAGGAAAACAAAGATTTGCTTGTTCCCAAGCACATTACGCGTGAAGATATCGTATCTATTGTAAGTTACAACCTCAACTTAAAGTACGGCATAGGCACGGACGATAACATCGACCACCTCGGTAACCGCCGCGTAAGAAGCGTAGGAGAGTTGCTGCAAAACCAATTCCGCATAGGTATTTCCCGTTTGGAACGCGTAATTCGCGAAAGAATGGCAATACAGGAACCGGGCAAAGCAACGCCGCAAACGCTTATCAATGTGCGTCCCGTTTCCAGCGCGATAAAGGAATTTTTCGGTTCTTCGCAGTTGTCGCAGTTTATGGACCAGAGCAACCCCATTGCGGAACTTACGCACAAACGTAAGTTGTCGGCATTGGGACCGGGCGGACTCAACCGCGACAGAGCGACATTTGAAGTACGTGACGTTCACTACACGCACTACGGACGTATGTGCCCGATAGAAACTCCCGAAGGACAAAATATCGGTCTTATAACGTCTCTTACGGGTTATGCCCGTATCAACGAATACGGTTTTATCGAAGCGCCGTACAGACGCGTTGATAAGGAAAACCGCAAGATTACCGACGAAGTGGTATATCTTACCGCCGACGAAGAGGACAAATACATCATCGGACAAGCCAATGAACCGATTACCGAAGACGGTTGGTTTGTCAACGAGCGTGTAACTTGCCGCCGCAAGGAAGATATTTTGGAATTCCCCTGCGAAAGAGTGGATTTCCTCGACGTTTCACCCAGACAAATGATTTCGGTTGCGACGTCGCTGATACCCTTCCTCGAAAACGACGATACCAACCGTGCTCTTATGGGCTCCAACATGCAGCGACAGGCAGTTCCTCTTATTAAACCGGAAGCGCCGATAGTCGCAACAGGCATAGAGGAACGCACTGCATACGACAGCGGAGTAATGGTAATTTCGGAATCGGACGGCGTTGTATTGAAGGCGTCGGACGACAAAATAATAGTGCAGGACGGTTCCAACGGTTTGCACGAATATTCTCTCAAAAAATTTGTTCGCAGTAACCAAGGCACGTGTATCAACCAAAAGTTGATTGTCAAAAAGGGCGACGTCGTAACCAAAGGACAGGTGCTTGCCGACGGACCGAGTACCGAAGGCGGAGAACTTGCGCTCGGCAGAAACATTTTGATAGGTTTCATGACTTGGGAAGGCTACAACTACGAAGACGCGGTTTTGATTTCCGAAAAGTTGGTCAAGGAAGACGCGTTTACATCTATTCACATAGAGGAACACGAAATCGAAACGCGCGAAACCAAGTTGGGACCGGAAGAATTTACTCGCGATATTCCCAACGTAGGCGAAGAAGCGCTCAAAGATTTGAACGAAGACGGAATAATCCGTATCGGCGCGGAAGTTCACCCGGGCGACATTTTGGTTGGTAAAGTTACTCCCAAGGGAGAAACCGACCTTACTCCGGAAGAAAGATTGCTGCGCGCCATATTTGCGGAAAAGGCGCGTGAAGTAAGAGATACTTCTTTGCGCGTACCCAACGGCGAAGGCGGCATAGTCGTAGACGTCAAGATATTCACGCGTGAAAACAAAGACGAATTAGACCCCGGCGTAAACAAGTTGGTACGCGTATATATTGCGCAAAAGCGTAAAATTTCCGTCGGCGACAAAATGGCGGGACGTCACGGTAACAAGGGCGTCGTATCGCGCATTTTGCCGGAAGAAGATATGCCGTTTATGGAAGACGGCACGCCGTTGCAGATAGTATTGAACCCGCTGGGCGTTCCCTCGCGTATGAACATCGGGCAGGTTTTGGAAGTTCACCTCGGTTATATTTCCAAGATGTTGGGTTGGAAAATCGCAACGCCGGTATTTGACGGAGCAACCGAAGCGGAAATCCGCAGTTTGTTTGAATCCAACGGATTGGTAAATCCCGAAACCGGCAAGGTGGACGGCAAATTCAAACTGTACGACGGACGTACGGGCGAGCCGTTTGAAAACAGAGTAACCGTCGGTTATATGTACTACCTCAAACTCATTCACTTGGTAGACGACAAGATACACGCAAGAAGCATCGGACCGTACGCTCTTGTTACACAGCAGCCCTTGGGCGGCAAAGCACAATTCGGCGGACAGCGTTTCGGTGAAATGGAAGTTTGGGCGCTGGAAGCATACGGCGCGGCAAACGTATTGCAGGAAATTTTGACAGTCAAGTCCGACGACGTCGTAGGACGTGTAAAGACATACGAATCGATAGTTAAAGGCGAAAACATCTCCGACCCGGGTATTCCCGAATCATTCAAAGTATTGATAAAGGAATTGCAGTCCCTTGCTTTGGACGTCAAAGTGCTTTCGGCGGATAACGAGGAAATCACGGTACGCGATTCGGTAGACGACGAAGCGGATTACAACGACGTCATTCTGCGCGAACGCGAAGAACACAAAGAAGCGCTTCACAGTTTCAACGACGATGACGAAATCAGCATCGACGACCTTGTGGGAGACGGAAGCAGCGCAACTGCGGCCGATGACGACGACTTCTCGCTCGACTCGCTGTTCGGCGACGATGACGAAGCGGAAGATGAAGGCGAAGAACAAGATTTGTTCGGCGATTTGTTCGGCGACGACGAAGACGACAAGGACGAAGAATAATAAGGGGGTAAAGATTTATGAGTGAAATAGAAAACAAAGGTATTGTAAGTCAATCGGTAAATACTCTCAAATCCAATTCGCTTACAAGAAACGGTATCATGAACGACTTTGCCGCAATTCAAATAGGCATAGCCTCCCCCGAGAAGATTCGCGAGTGGTCGTACGGCGAAGTCAAAAAATCCGAAACAATTAACTACCGCACGCAAAAACCGGAAAGAGACGGATTGTTTTGCGAAAGAATTTTCGGACCTACAAAGGACTGGGAATGTCACTGCGGCAAATACAAAAGGATACGTTACAAAGGCGTCGTGTGCGAAAAGTGCGGCGTCAAAGTAACCAAAGCCAAGGTAAGACGCGAGCGCATGGGACACATCGAACTTGCGGCGCCCGTATCTCACATTTGGTATTTCAGAGGCGTACCTTCCCGTATGGGTTTGATATTGGATATGTCTCCCAAATATTTGGAACAACTTATCAATTTCCAAAGTTACGTAGTAATAGACCCGCGCGAAAGCGGACTTATCTACAAACAAATACTCACCATGGCAGAGTACCGCGACGCGCAGGAAACCTACGGCAAAAATGCCTTCCGTGCCGGTACAGGCGCGGAAGCGGTGCGCGAATTGCTGCAAAACGTCAACTTGGAAGAGGAAAGCAAACAACTCAAAGCCGACCTTGCCAAGGCTCAGGGACAAAAGAGAATACGTATAATCAAACGTCTTGATATAGTAGAATCGTTCCGTATGTCGGGTAACCGTCCCGAATGGATGATTTTGACGGTGCTGCCCGTTTTGCCGCCCGATTTGCGTCCCATGGTACCGCTTGACGGCGGAAGATACGCAACCAGCGACATCAACGATTTGTACAGACGCGTAATCAACAGAAACAACCGTCTCAAAAAACTTATCGAAATCAACGCGCCCGAAATCCTTATCAACAACGAAAAGCGTATGTTGCAGGAAGCGGTTGACAGTTTGATAGATAACAGCCGCAGTAAGCGTCCGCAGGTGGGCGCAGGCAACCGCGAGATGAAATCTCTCTCGGGATTGTTGCGCGGCAAACAGGGACGTTTCCGTCAAAACCTCTTGGGTAAGCGTGTCGACTATTCGGGTCGTTCGGTTATCGTCGTAGGTCCGGAACTCAAACTTCACCAATGCGGTTTGCCCAAGGAAATGGCTCTTGAACTGTTCAAGCCGTTTGTAATGAAAAAACTCGTTGAAACCAACCAATGCCACAACGTCAAGTCGGCAAAGAAACGCGTGGAACGCGCCGACGCCAAGGTTTGGGATATTCTCGAAAACGTAATAAAAGACCACCCCGTACTTCTGAACCGTGCTCCTACTCTGCACAGACTTTCCATACAGGCGTTTGAACCGGTATTGATAGAGGGACGCGCGCTCAAATTGCACCCGCTTGCTTGTACGGCATTCAATGCCGACTTCGACGGCGACCAAATGGCAGTGCACGTACCGCTTTCCACCGAAGCGCAGACGGAGGCAAGATACCTTATGCTTGCCGCAAACAACATATTGAAGTTGTCCGACGGCAAACCGGTAATTTCTCCCACGCAGGATATGGTTTTGGGATGTTACTACCTCACAACCGTCAAGGACGACGGCGCGGCAATTTCCGACGAAACGGAGCGTATGCGTTCTTACCGCCGTTACAGCAGTTTTGACGAAGCGTATATGGCTTATGTCGCTCATGACATAACTTTGCATACGCTAATCATTGTGCGTAAAGAAACGGAAAACGGTTACAAAAAGATTTTGACCACTGTGGGACGCATGATATTCTGCGGCGCAATCCCCAAAGATTTGGGAATCACCGACGAATTGACATTCGATATGATAAAGAACCGCAAAAACCTTGTCGGCAAAAAGCAACTTTCGCAAATGGTCGAGCAGTGCTTCAAAAAGTACGGCACAACGCCTACGGCGCAGATGCTCGATAACGTCAAGGCTTTGGGTTACAAATACTCCACAATCAGCGGACTTACCACCAGCGTGTTCGATATGAATATTCCTTCGGAAAAGCAGACTATTTTGCACGAAGCGGAAGGCGAAGTAATCGACATCGAAAATCAATTTGAAGAAGGTTTGCTTACGGAAAACGAGCGTTACAAATCCGTTATCGAAGTGTGGAAGGACGCAGCGGGAAAGGTCGAAGGACTTGTTCAACAGGCAATGGACGAAGATAACCCCATTTGGATGATGGCGGATTCCGGCGCCCGCGGAAGTATGAACCAGATACGTCAATTGTGCGGAATGCGCGGACTTATGAGCGACCCCTCGGGTAAAACAATCGAGTTGCCCGTTAAGGCTTGCTTCCGTGAAGGTTTGTCTGTACTGGAATACTTCATTTCGTCGCACGGCGGACGTAAAGGTTTAGCGGATACCGCGCTCAAAACGGCAGACTCGGGTTATATGACCAGACGTTTGGTTGACGTTGCGCAGGATATGATTGTGCGCGAGGAAGATTGTTCGCACGGCAGCCGTCCGCAGGGAATGATGATTTCGGCGTTTACCGGCAGCAGCAAAAACGAAATAATCGAAAAGTTTGAAGACAGAATAATAGGCAAATACGTAATCGACGACGTTGTAAATCCCCATACAGGAGAGATAATTTGCAGCGGCGACACAATGATTACCGATGCTCTTGCCAAAAAAATCGTGGAAGCAGGCATTACGGAACTGTATATGCGTACGGTGCTTACCTGCCGCAGCGAACACGGTGTTTGCAGTAAGTGTTACGGAAGCAACATGGCTACGGGCAAACCGGTTCATTTGGGCGAAGCAGTCGGCGTAATAGCCGCGCAGTCCATAGGCGAGCCGGGAACGCAACTTACAATGCGTACATTCCACACGGGCGGTGTTGCGACGGCGGACGATATAACGCAAGGTCTTCCGCGCGTAGAGGAATTGTTTGAAGCAAGAAAACCCAAAGGTTGTGCGATAATCTGCGAAAACAGCGGTATCGTATCGATTCCGCAGGGCGAAAAGAAACTTGTAATCGTCACCGATAACCAAGGCAAAGCGCGCGAGTATTCCATTCCGTACACCAGCCGCATAAGAGTGCGCGAGGGCGATATGGTGGAAAGCGGAACGCCGCTTACCGAAGGCTCCATTTATCCGCAGGATTTACTTTCTACCAAAGGAGTAAGAGCGGTAGAGGAATATTTGGTAAAGGAAGTTCAATCTACCTACCGCAGCAACGGCGTCGAAATCAACGACAAACACGTTGAAGTAATAGTTCGTCAAATGCTCCGCAAGGTACGTATCGAAGATTCGGGCGATACCGAGTTGTTGCCGGGTGAAGTTGTTGATATCTTCAAGTTTGAGGACACCAACAACAAAATTATGGAAAACGACGGAGTGCC
>JAMPHX010000001.1 GCA_023663205.1 Corallococcus sp.
CATATTGAAAGGTTTGGATACACATGGTCAGCATGGTGAAATTAAAATCGCTGTCAAGGGTAAAAAGGAGCATAACGGAGAGTTATTTTTATGCCATACAGGATGTATATTCTATCCATTCGGAAAAATAAAAGTCGTAAGTCCATTGATATTGGAGGATTGAAATTATGAAATATTTAGACGGAGTAAGGCTTATTGTAGATAAGCCGGAATATGCAAAGCGCGGATTAAAAAAGGGGGGGCTTGCGGAGCCATTGTGTTGCCCGAAATAAGAAATAATACTTTTGAGGTTGAATTTTTTGATTTGAAAGACGATTTTGCCATAGAAGCATTTGTGGGAGACTTAGAGGTTACGCAAGAGGCGCCCGTTACAGACGAGGAAATATTGGAAGATTTGCCCAAACACGACCCGCGCTGGTGGTGTAAGGTGGAAAACGGCTACATACTCAACCTAAAAGGCGAACGCAAAAACAAAATACCCTACGACTACAATTCGTAAGTTTTGTTTCAGCCTGTTACTTCTCCGCGGAATAAAGACCGCTAAAAACGATGATTTTTATCGGTCTTTAATTTTATAATATAACACACAATACAATAAATACAAATTAAATATTTGTTTGCGTGATGTATTGTATAATGGTAGTTAGCAGTAGTTAAGTGCAGTTAAACGTACTTGGATTTGGTTGTGTATTTTATAATAACGTACACGAATATAATTTTTCAAAAACACTTAGTTTATTGCGTGATACGATGTAATAGCGAGCAGTTAACAGTAATTAAACGTAGTTAAATTTAGTCAATTGTAGTTACGTATGCTATAATACTTGATATTTTCTCCAATTATTATAATTAACTGTACACATTGCTAAATGAGGGAATTATAATGTTTGTTCAAATAATTAAACTGAAAAAGTTAAATGACAAAAATGAAATTAACGAAGACCGTTGAAAAATAACGGGCAGATTTTATCCGAACCAATTACTGTAAAGAACAAACGGATTTACGAAATATATGTTGCTGTGCCCAAATGCGATTCATTGGCTTCTTGCTATGACAGCGTTTATGTAAAATGCGATAGAGATTTACTCGAAAAATATTTTGAGATAAATGTACGTCAGATAGGCATAAATGCAGACAGTCAAGAGTATTGTTCTTGCAAAAAAAGAACCGCTATGGAAATGCAAACTTTTGCTAACGATATCGACAGCGTTTTTACGTGCTGCCATTGCGGGAAGCCCGTAGCGTTGTATGAATTGCCGCACCTTGACAAGCAAGAAGACCATTGGGCTATAGTAAATTGGCAAAACACTTACGGCGCGACGGATACGTTATGGCTTGATAGTTTAAGCGATAGATTTACGGGTAATCAACTCGTGAATATAAGTTCCACATTAAATTAATTGGGTAGGGAGATTGCAAAAGAAATCGGTCATAGAGCAAATCTTAAATGCTACTATAATGTATTTGACGACCTAACGCATAAAATAAAATTTACAAAAATCAAAGACAAGACAGTAAGAATTTGCCCCTCTTGCGGGAATGCAATGCAATATATAAAATTTTGCGATGGGTATGAAAGATATATTTGCAGCGATTGTATGCTTTCAAGCGATTTACCCAAAGAAGATTCGCTTAAATAGGTGCTTATGGCGCACATTGTCGCCCGTCAAACGACATATAATGGCACTATCAAAGCGCCTTATTGCATGACTCGTACTCGGGCATGTACGTCTATGTACACTCCCGTCGCGCTTGCGCTTAAAAGTGCACAATCTGCTGCCCTTCTCAGCCGTTTGTCTATCATGCAGAAATTGGTTTTAGGTTATAATTTCTCCGCTATGCAGAAAGAACCATAATTTATAGTGGTTCTTTTGCTATTTGTAACACTATATATTTACGGCTGAAATTCGTACACAAATTGGGTACAAATAATTAAATTATGGCTATTTTTCGGAATTTATTCTGTCTGATAATTATGTTGAATAAAAATAATTTCAATTGCAAATTTCGTTTATGTTTAACGTAAGCAGTTTTATTTTTTTTGCCGTTGCGGCTATCGAAAGGCAATATTTGTCATTTCTGTTATCGGAAATAAAAGCGGTGGCACATTTGCCGCAATTCGTTTCGATATTGCGCGCCGCAAAAACGCCTTTGCCGTTTTGCTTGAACAAACTTTCCTTTGCAGTCCACTTTGCAATTACAAATTTTTCTCGGTCAATCGGGTTGAGTAAAAGGTATTCGTGCGCTTCCGTTTGTGTCAATATTCTTTCCGCAAGTCTTTTACCGAAGCGGGCGGCAACAAACTTTTCGGTGTCGACGCCTACTGGGGCATACGCAACGGCTGCCGCAGCGGCATTTTCGGTATGCGACAGTGAAACAAAAAGTTCGCTGTGCCGCCAAACTCCGTCGGCAGATTTGCTCAAATCGTCGGCAGATACATCGGCAGATATAAGTTTCAGGGCATATTCCAATGCTTTCCACGCGGCAAATTTTTGCATACGCGTCTTTGCGTCGGTGCAGCAATCTATATCGCGTTGTCGCATTGCATTGCTTACTTTTGGTGTTGTGCAGTCGCCGCCGTCAAAAGAGCAAAAAACGCATATGCAGACATCGCGTTCCTGCGGCGAGCATCCTAATATATCGGCATTGCACAAAATTTCAAAGTCGTTTCGGTAAACGGTTATATTTTGATTGGTGTTGCATTCGGTTACTGTCATTATATTTATTATAACAGAAATTTTGCGTTTTTGTCAGCATATTTAAACTTATATTGTAAACCGGCAAACAACATAATGCGGCATTGCAGTTTGCTTGCACAAGAACTTGCAATATCAAACGGCAATATACCCAATTTCTTTTCTTGCGGCAGTTAAATAATATTTCGATGTAATGCAGAGCAATGCAAACGAATAAATTTGCCCTATTTATTGTACATTTTGGGCGCATTTGGTACAGATAATCAACATTCAATAGTGAATTGTCGATTATTTTTCTATTTTCGGTTCAAATGCTTGTTATTTAATCATATATATGTTAAAATGTACGGTACTAAAATGAATTTTCTGTCGGTAAACCGATATAGAGGAATATATGAAACTGAAAATATTGTGCGGCTTGCTTGCTGTAATACTAAGTTCTGCCTGCGTTGTATTTGTTATGGATAACGACGACGGCGGTACGGTGGTTCCGCCTCCTGTCGGCGCAAATTTGATAAGCACCAAATACGACCGTCCTTCCGACGGCAACCCCTCGGCATATTCCGCAAAAGAAAACCTCTATATAGCGCACGGCGAATTACTGCGCAGCGGCGGATTTTCCGCAAAATCGTACGGCACAACCACAACTCTCGGCGTTTCGCAGCCGATATCTGCGGACAGAGTTGTATTGGACGGGGCGGTATTTAAGCAATCTGTAAGTTATTCCAGTTTGGTCAAGATGGCTGAACAACGTTACACAAACGGCAGCGATTACATTTTACGCGAAAGTCTGTCGGTAAATGCGCTTGACAATGTACAATGGAAAGATACGGCAATGCCCCTTTCCCAAAAAGCGTATATGGACAGATACGGGCATACAAGCAGCGAACTTACAGGTTATATACTAAACGACGAAACAATAGTGCAAGACGAACTTGTGTCGGTTGATGACGGCGTATACACTTTCAGATACGTTTTGGACGAAACGGTTGCTCCGTACTATATGCTGTACGAAATGCGCACTTCGGCGGGCGTCAGCAAACTTCCCGTATTTTACAGCGCGGAATTGACGCTCAAAATGGACAGCAACTGGACGGTAATAAGTCTTGATACAAAGGCATCGTACAAAGTAGCGCTGATAGGGGGAGTCACGTGCAACGAACAGATGACGGAAACTTTCCACGATATAGGCAAAGTAACCCAACTTCCCGAAACGGAATTTTTCAGTCAATACTTCGGCGCCGCAACGGTAGACCCTCTGCCTCAGGAAGTAAATGCAACAACGGTATTGATGAATATTTTCCAACCTTACCTGTCTGCCGACGCCAAACCGCTTGACGTTGCGTTGACTATCGGCAGTTCCGATAGTTGGAAACCTATTGCAAGCGGCTATATCAGTGCGGAAATAGATATGCAAAATCTTGCAAACACCCGCGCGGCGGCATCAATTGCCGGTATCGATTTGGTATACGACGGCGGCAAGGTCAATTTGAGTTACAACGACTTCAAAGCAAGCGTATCGGTAAACGATGCGGTGCAAAAGATTGGCGGCTTGCTTGCCCAATTCGGCACGGACGCTTTGTTGGAGTTGGATACCGACAAACTGCTTGCGTCCATAACATTTGACCTGACGGACGATTACTGTCAGGTAGACATTCCCCTTTCAATCGGCGGTGTGGATTTGTATGCGCAGATTACCGCGGACATAAACGACGGTGTTTATACGTTTACGGGGGCTACGGCGCGGATAGGAAAGTATACGCTAACGCTCACTCCCGTGCAAAATTGGGATGTTCCGCAACTTGACGGCGAGTACCCCGACGCGCTGGGATTGCTCGGTATTTTGGACGGTACGGCGATTGCCTTTACGGGAGACGTCAACGGTACTCAACTGCTTGCGCAGTACGATTTGCTGCGCGGCGCGATGGATTTGCACCTCGGCGAACTGTCCGCCTACTGCCGCGACGGCGTAATTTACGCAAATTACGGCAATGCGGCGGTAAAACTCGGAATAGAAGATATCCCGCGTTTGATTGAAAAACTGACTCCGCTATTGGGCGAAACTCAGTTGCCGCAAATCAATACAAATTCGATACTCGGCAATCTGTCGTTCGAATCTGACCAAAACGACGCGAATTTGCAGGTTGAAATCGCGGGTTTTGCGGTAAGGGCAGACTTTACCGTTATGGACGGAAGTTGGATACTTTCAAAAATAAGTTGCAATTACGACGGAATCGAGGCAGAACTTTTGCCGCAGTTCGCTTTGCAATTTGAAGACATAGATACGTCATCCTATACGGACGTTGCAGAAGTTGCGGATGAGTTTTGGGAACCGGTAATGCAGATTGTACAATCTCAAAACCGCAGTGTAAAGATAGGCGCCGCTTTTGAAACGGACGGCGACGTTTATTACCTTGACGGGCAGGTTTTGGCGGACGGCAATAACAACGTAAACGCCTTGCTCGATTTGTATCACGACGGTTCGCTTCTTTTGAAGGGCAACATCTGCAAATACGGCAACACGCTGTATCTCGATATCAACGGCGTAAAAACCTGTTTGACGCTTGAACCGAGCAGCCGAAGCAATTTGACGTTTGCAAACACATTGAGCGGATTGTACGGATATCATCCCTGTTTGGACTTGGTACTCGATGCGGTAGTTGAGGTTATCGGAGCGTTTGAGGGGGATATAAATTACATCGGTTTGCTCAAATCGCTGACTTTCAGATACGGAGAGATTGGCGTAGAAGTAAACGGAGAGCAACTCAATTTGCCAGATTTTTCCGTAGGAGTTTCTACTCGGGAAGAAGCGTTGCTGCTTACGCTCGGCAAATTTACGTTGGGCAAGTTTACCTTGACGGAACTGACGGCGGAAGTAGTGTCTGTCGACCAAACGGTAACGGTTCCCGCGGACGGCTACACGCTCGGACTGCGCGTGGAAATCGATAAGGAAAACATACTTCACGCAAGCATAGACATAATAAACAACGTGTACCGTTTCCGTATGGGAGAGTTGTTTGCCGAGTATTCTTCCGATACGCTGTACATCAAATACGGCGATACGTTTATACGCGGCGACATCAACAAAATAAAGGAAATAATAGCGGAAATCAAAAATCTTGCGGACAACAACACGCTGTTTGCTTCCTCTGCCGAAAGCGACGGCGGATTGCTTGACAATCTGCTCAAAGGCAGTTTTGACGTCAAAACAATTACGCAATCGATTACGCTTAGTTACGACGATGCGCTAAGTCGCGCGTACTTAAAGGCAAACGTATTGGGATTGAATGTCACAGCCGCGGTTATTACGGGCGACAATCCGCAAATAGAAGTTACGGTTCCCGTTACGTTTATCGACCGCACGCTCAAAGTCACTGCCGAGCAGGTCGACGACGACTTTTACGCGTTTGCGCCGTCGGAAAACTACATTTCGATAGAAACCGTCTTTGACGAATACTTCCCCGTACTGGAAAAAGCCGTCACCACAAACAGTTGGCACTTCGATTTGTCCGCGGATATTATTACGCAAGACGTTTCGTACAAATTGAAAAATTCTTCGGTAGAACTCATTTACCGTTCAAGCGGAGACTTTGAACTTGCCGCAAACATTACGGTTATGCAAAAGACCGACAAACAAACCGAGTATTCGCAGATGATGAGTTTGGCGGTAAGTTACGTGGACGGCAGAGTATTTGTAGATTACAACGGACTCAAACTGTCGGTTGCGTGGTCCGCAATAGAAAACTGCGTCGGCTTGGTGCCCGATTTATTCCGAGCCGTTCCGCAAATAAAAGACGCTTACGACGCGTACGTTGCCGCAAGAGAAACAATCAAAGGCAACACGCAAAGCGTCGATTACTCTACGATAATAGAAAAGATGACATATATAAACGGCGTAGTCAACCTTGTGCTAAACGGCAACCTGTTCCTTTCGGAGTTGGGGTCAATAGACCTTACAATAGGCAAAACGTCTGATACGCTGTCGCTGAACGTCAAAGATTTTGTTTATACTTCAACCGACGACGACGGCAACAAAAACTCCCTAAAAGTAAACTTTGACGTAAGCGTGCTGCCGCAAACTCAGCAGGCAGGCAAAGCAGCGATAGGCTCTCCCGACAAGGCGGATTATATCGACCTCGATAGCATTTATCAATTGCTGTCGGCGTTTATTGCCACCGCCGACGACGGAACGTATTTGCTCAAAGGTACGGTTCCCGTGCATTTGGTTGCGATAGGGTTTATCGAGATAGATTTGACTCTCGGTGTAGAAGTGCGCGTCGACGTGGAAAAGATTGACGGCAAAGACGTGCCTTTTGTAACATTCAAACTGTCAAGAGGCAAACTCGACGGTATAAAGAAAGCGGCATTTGCCGACGTCGGCGGCGACGGATATATATATTACAACGGTCTTGACAAAACTGTTACATTTACCCGAAACTCGTACCGAGAGTATACTTGGTGTACCAAAAACAATACCTATGATTGCAGTGAAAAGTATCACTTGTTCAATCACAACACAACATTCTGTCACGAAAAGCACACTAAACTTAACACGGAAGTTTGGGGCGTTCCCGAGTATTCCGAAACTGTCGCTGCGGCGGATTTCGGCGGCAAAGCAATGGACGGCATATTCAAACTTATCAATTTCAGCGACTTTATCGACGGTAAGATAAAGGAAGCCATTGCAAACAGCAAACACGATTTCGGCGTGGAGGAATTGATAAAAGATTACCGCTACGTCGATTGCGCAAACCTTAACGACCCGAAACGCACGGGAGAGTTTTTCGTTGGATTGACGCTGGCTCCCGTCGACAAAGTGTTGGGCGATGCAAACGTCAACATTGTGCACAACAAGGATTTTACTTTGCAAAAACTGTACGGCGACGTGGTATTGCTCGATGTAACGGGCGTCAACTGCAAAGGCACATTCGACATAGCGCTCATAGCAAAGCCGCAGGCGGGCTTGGCAAAGAGCAACGTAACGCAACTTGCCGTATGGTAAAGGCAACTATCGGTCGGCGATGCGTATAACGCAAACGGTATTTGCCGTTTGTACGGTTCGGCAAAGCGGTTGTTCCGTGCGCGCCGCTAAGGCAAAATACGAAACTGTGCGCTCTGCTTTAAAATTCAAAACTGCGGCTTGATACTGCTTGGTATCAAGCCGTTTTGTTTGACAACGGCGCGCCTATGTATTAAAATTATGTGTATAAGAGAGGACGATTTTGTATGGATAAAATTGCGGCAGAACAAAAGTGGAATAAGATTTGGGAAGAAAGCAAAGTGTACAGTTTCGATAAAAACGACGTTGCAAACAAGCATTACGTGCTTGAGATGTTTTCTTACCCAAGCGGAGCAAAGTTGCACGTCGGTCACTGGTACAATTACGGATTAAGCGACAGTTATGCACGCTACAAAATAATGAAGGGCGCAAACGTGTTTCAGCCTATGGGTTTTGACGCATTCGGTTTGCCTGCGGAAAACTTTGCAATCAGAAGCGGTATACATCCCGAGGATAGCACTCTCAAAAATATCGCGATAATGGAAACACAACTCAAAAATATCGGCGCCATGTTCGATTGGGATGCGGAAATAAAAACTTGTATGCCCGATTACTACAAGTGGACGCAATGGATATTCTGCCAACTGTACAAACACGGCTTGGCATACAGAAAAAAAGCCCCCGTCAATTGGTGTCCGAGTTGTAACACGGTTCTTGCAAACGAGCAGGTTGTTGACGGCGCGTGCGAACGCTGCGGACATACGGTAGTGCGCAAGGATTTGACTCAGTGGTTCTTCAAAATCACCGATTACGCAGAGGAATTGCTTACGGGTTTGGATAATCTCGATTGGCCGGAAAAAACCAAAGCAATGCAGCGCAATTGGATAGGCAAGTCGCAGGGCGGGGAAATACAATTCGATTTGGCGGACGGCAAAGGCTCGTTCCGAGTGTTTACCACGCGCGCCGACACGCTGTTTGGCTGCACATACGTTGTGCTTGCCCCCGAACACGCGCTTGTAGACCAAATAACCACTGCCGCGCAAAAGGCTGCGGTTGAGGAATACAAAGTTGCCGCATCCAAAATTACGGAAATAGACAGACTTTCCACCAATAAGGAAAAGACGGGCGTGTTTACAGGCGCTTACGCGCTCAATCCGCTTAGCGGAACAAAGGTGGAAATTTGGATTGGCGATTATGTGCTTGCAAGTTACGGCACGGGCGCGGTAATGGGCGTCCCCGCACACGACGCAAGGGATTGGAAGTTTGCGCAAAAGCACGGCATAGCCTGTAAGCGCGCAGTGTGCTCATCTGCGGGCGTCCAAGACGACTTGCCTTACTGCGAATACGGATATATGTGCAACAGCGGCGAGTTTGACGGAATGTCAACCGAGGAAGGACGCGTCGCGGTAGTAAACAAATTGGCGCAAATAGGCAAAGGCGAACTCAAAACAAACTACCGTCTGCGCGATTGGCTGGTTTCGCGTCAGCGTTATTGGGGCGCGCCGATACCTATTATTTACTGTCCGCATTGCGGCGAGGTGTTGGACGAAAACCTGCCCGTACAGTTACCCTACGACGTCGATTTCCGTCCCGACGGCACAAGTCCGCTTGCAAGACACGACAAATTCGTTCACGACGTCAAGTGCCCGAAGTGCGGAAGCGCGGCAACGAGGGAAGTAGATACATTGGACACTTTTGTGTGCAGCAGTTGGTATTATCTGCGTTATCCCGACAGTAAAAATTCCGACAAACCATTTGATACCGAGTGGATTGACAAAATGCTCCCCGTAGACAAATACGTCGGCGGCGCAGAACACGCGTGTATGCATTTGTTATATGCGCGCTTTATTACAAAGGCGCTCCGCGATATGGGTTATTTGCACTTTGACGAACCATTCAAGTCGCTTGTTCATCAGGGCGTAATTTTGGGACCAGACGGCAACCGTATGAGCAAATCGCACGGCAACGTGGTGAGTCCCGACGATTACGTGGGGGAATACGGCGCGGACGTGTTCCGTTGTTACTTGGCGTTCGGTTTCCGCTACATAGAGGGCGGACCGTGGTCGGACGACGGTATCAAGGCAATCAACAAGTGGCTCGACCGTGTGGAAAAATATGTTTTATCTGCTTTCGGCAATTACAAAACAAGCGACAGTTTCGGCGCGGAGGAACGCCGATTGGATATGGTGCGCAACAATACGATAAAGTGCGTCGATAACGATTACAACGAGTTTTCCTTCAACACAGCAGTTGCGCGTATGATGGAATTGGTCAATGCTATGGTACGTTACGACGCTTTGCCCGTCAAGAACGCCAAACTGTACCAAGATACAGCCAAAGATTTGCTCAAACTGCTTGCGCCTCTTGCGCCGCATATATGCGAAGAATTGTGGCAGCAGATAGGTTGCGAGTATTCGGTAGTGCGTCAAAGTTTCCCCGTATACAACGAATCTGCGCTCAAACCCGCCGATGTGGAAATGCTTGTTCAGATAAACAGCAAACCGTGCGTAAGACTTACGCTCGATAGCGACCTTTCGGAAGATATGATAAAACAAGCGGCGCTTGCCGACAAAACGGTACAAAGCAAACTTAACGGCGCTGAAGCAAAAAAGATAATAGTTATCAAAGGCAGACTTGTAAATATCATTATTTGATATTGTACAAATATTTTAATATCGGTTGCATATACAAGCGGCGCGTTTTACCCTGCGGTAAAACGCGCCGCTATTGACAAAAAAAAAGAAAGTAAAATCCGCTGCAACACCTGAAAAATTTGCAAAAAGGCGTCAAGAGCAGCAGCGCAGCAGATATTACAATCACTCGCCCCGCCTTCTTGTTTGTGTGTAACTTCCGAGGTAAATCGGGTGCGCGCAGACGTCGCCAATGACAGGTAAACTTTGGTTATTTTAAGCAATCGGCGATTATTTAACAAACTTCCTTTTCGGCGCGCTTGTCAACATAAAAACCGAAAACGCTGCCGTTATTTTCCGTCGCGCGCTTGTGTAACAAAGGTCCCAAAGCGTGCCGCAGTGAGGCGAAGCCCAAACAGTTCGCTTCACTGACGTCCTTTTGCGGAAGTGGTTGACGTGACGTTGTTTTTTTTATATGTTTTACTATTATATGTTTGGTTGTATTTGCAAGAAATTTTTGTTGCGGCACAACTAATATTGAGCAACAAATCGAAATATATTGAAAGTCAATTGTCGTCGCGCAAGCCTAATATATAATCGGTGGAAACGGAATAGATTTTGGACAAAGAAATCAAAAATTCTATCGGCAAATCACGTACGCCGTTTTCGTATTGAGAGTATGTGTTTTGCTTAACCATAAGTAACTCGGCAATTTTCTTTTGACTGTAACCGAATTCCACGCGCAATTCTCGTAATCTTTCTATTTTCAACGCTATTCACCTGCAAAAAGTTTTATTTTATTATAAATATCGCATATTGAGAAGTTGACTTGTATCTCATTTTGTGATATCATTGCATAGTAATAAGCGGATTATGCATTCATTCGCTGTAAAAATCGAATAAAAACTGATATTTTTTGTTAAATAATCAAATCAAAGCAAAAGAGTATTTGGCATTATCGGTTAAACCCGACAGTCAGACAAAACTTTTGAGGGAACATTTATTGCAATACTTTCCGTTTGAATCTAAGCGGGGGGGGGTGATACGAGTAAACAGAGTACCTCTTTGTCAAAATGCAAATTTCAATAAAACGATTGATATTTATGTATTTCATTCGAAGTTCTGCTCGGCAATTGAATTATCATACAAGTAATATTCGGTAAAACTGAAATTGCGCTTTTGCAGACTGCAAAAGTCAATATAAACATTGGAGGTAACTTATGAACACAACACTTGACAAAAAGACGCTTATCTTGACTATTGTAAAATTTGCAATAGCGATACTTATGACTATACTGTTTGTGTTTCTTCCCATTGGGGAAGGAGCCAGTTTCGGTCTTTACATCTACTTATATATTGCTGCTTTATTTGAAGGTTCAATCGAAGTTTTGATGTTTCTTCCGACTATGATAGCATTTTTGGTATTCGTTGTATTTTCGTTGGTAAAAAGCATTATGATATTTGTCGATATGCTAAAAGTAAACAGCGGCAAAATAAAGTCGGAAGACGTAAATTGGAAAAAGAAGTTTAAGTTGGCATCCGCTTTGCTTTATTTTATTTTCTTTATGGTATCATTTCTGATGCTGTTTAGACAATATACATTCTCTTGCCCGCTTACATACATAGCGATAGTATTCTTTGCAGGCGATATGGTTGTTACTACCCTGCTCAAAAAGCAACTGGGTATTTCCAAGAAGCAAAAAGGCGGCAAAGGCGCGCAACAAGCAACTGCTCCCGCAGCAACGCAAAGTGCGGAAAATACCGATTCCGAACAAAAATAATTACGGCATAAGCCTCTTTTACGAAAATGCAGCGTCGGCATAACCGACAAAGCAAAACTCCACCGTATTTATCAAGACAAAAAGAGGTTTACCAAAAAGTATTCCGTCAGGACAACCGTCCCGTCGGAATACTTTTTATTTGCACTAAAAATTATATCTTGTTTGTAAGTTGCTTTTGTATTCAGGAATATGCGGTACGTGCTGCGGTTTTGCGTGTGATTGCATTGCCGTAGATACAAAAGCCGCCGACTGTTTGCACGCGGTAAAGGCAAAGGCGCTTCGGATATTTGCCACGGTATGCAAACTTTGTCTTGCGTTATGTCAAGTGACAATTGCTTTGGCAAAGTTACGATAACGCCGACCTACACGCAGCAACGGCAAATAAAGAAACGTCTTTATACAAAGTTTGTTTTGCATTGCATAGGGAAATAACGGTGCTTTAATAGTTTCGGTAATCTATCCCTTTTCCTCCCCCCCCTACAAAAAAATTGTCTTTGCGGTAACAAATCATTACCGAATAATCGGCAAAAGGTTACGGTGTTTCCTTGTATTGCATATATATGTTATTGTTTTGGGAGAATTGTTACGTACAAATACACACAATCCGATTGGGACATAATGAGTTATTTGCATATCGGCAATACGCCTATGGCGCGATACCGCGCAGAGAGCGCGCCTTCTGCGCGGATTTTTGTCAAGCAGGAGCAGTTTAACGGCAGCGGCAGTGTAAAAGACCGACCCGCCTACCGAATGATAGCATCCGCGCTCGACGGCGGCACGTTGCAAAAGGGCGGTTTGATAGTTGAAGCAACCAGCGGCAATATGGGTATTTCGTTGGCATATGTAGCAAAGCACTTCGGAATAAAAACAATTTTTACAATGCCGAGTTGTATGTCATCGGGACGCAGGCGGCTGCTTGAACGCTACGGCGCGCAGTTGGTATTGACGGACGACGGCGGTATGGAAGAAGCCGTCAAAACAGCGGAGCGAATCGCCATACAGCGGAACGGCTTGTATATGCGTCAGTTTTGCAATAGTGACAATATGCTTGCCCATTACTTTACTACGGCGGAGGAAATATTGACGCAGTGTCCCGACATAGACGTTTTTGTTGCGGGTGTCGGCACGGGCGGTACTTTGTGCGGTACGGCAAAGCGGCTTAAAGAATACAATCCCGCCATCGAAATAATTGCCGTCGAACCGTCGGAAAGCGCGGTGATAAGCGGAGGTAAAGCAGGTAAACACGTAATAGAAGGCATAGGCGCAAACTTTGTGCCGCAATTGCTCGATATGAAACTTGTAGATAGGGTAGTGCAAGTAAGCGGCGGTGAAGCAATAGCAGAGGCGCGTCGCTTAAATGAGGAAGGGTTTTGCGTAGGTTATTCTTCGGGGGCGAACATTGCCGCGGCAAAAGCCGTTGCGACAGACGGTAGTCGCCGCGGTGCAAACATAGTTACGCTTTTTGCCGATTCGGGCGATAGATACTCTTGGTAACAGAGTTGTTTAAAAATTTTCCGCTTTTGTCATTTCAAATATAGCGAAAATATATATTTTCTCGTCATTGCGAATTGGACTTCGTTTCTAACGCCGTTGCGAGGAGCGATAGCGACGAAGCAATCCATAGAAATCGTAACCTAACAATTGCGCAATAGTCCGTATTGCTTCGCCTACGGCTCGCAATGACGTTGATTTGTATGTGTCGGGCAGGGACGTTAACTTGCCGTCAAACTGTTAATTTCGGTTGCAGTGCGCCGCTGAAAATAAAATAGCGAATTTGTTTTCATTTATGTCGAAATGTACTGACAACGGTTCTTGTTTGTGATACACTTAATGCAAACAAGCGCAAAACTTGTTTATATTTAACTATGAGGTGAAATAATATGGCAAAGAAAAAACAAAAAATCGACATTGGTCTTATCATGATAGGCGTTGCCGCTATTTTGGGATTGGCTGCGGTTTGCATGATGTTTCTGCCTTCGTACATCGGCACGGGAAAGGTGTTGGGTTCGCAAACTTCCTTTACGGGTTTGCAATCGGCATTCGGCTACACCGAATCTTCATCGGGCAGCGTCAGCGTATCTTCCAAGATATTGGACGTCAACATTCTTGCTACTTTGGGATTTCTTCTTCCCGTTGCGGGCGTAATTATTGCGGCGATTTTCAGAAGCGGCAAAATGTTTACTTTTATTGCGGCAGGCGTATTTATTGCTTCGGGCATTATGGTGCTTTTGTCGGGTACGACTTTCCCCGCTACCGTTATGGGCAGTGAAATACAGTTGTACAATTGGTCGTTAGGCGTAGGCGCAATTTTGTCGGGAGTATTTTCGTTGCTTGCCGGATTGACGCTTCTTGCAAAGGTATTTTTGAAAAAATAGAATTGGCGTAAACCGTATTTAAATACAAACAGATATTCAAAAACGCTCCTTGGATAAAGGAGCGTTTTTGATGTATTATTGCAAGCAGTTTACAATGCAATAGAATAAAAATCAACTAATGATTTGTTTAATTAGCGCACGGCAGCGGTACAATTATTTTGAAAATCATTATAAAAACATATATCAATCGTAAATAAGTAAAACACAGTCGTACTTAGTATTGTACGATTGCGTTTGAATATTAACTTAGACCCACCAATTCGTCTATTGTAATTTTAAAGAATTTAGAAAGCAATATGAGGGAATACATACTCGGTTCCCGTAATCCGTTTTCCCACAAACTAATAACTCCTTTGCTGACGCCGAGTATTTTTGCCAATTCAACTTGTCCCAGTCCTTTTTCCAATCGCAATTCTTTTAATATATCTTTAAACTTGTTAACATACGCCATAATAATATTATTTTCTTACAAATGTAAGAAAAACGCTTGACATCTTACATCTGTAAGAATATTATAAAAATCATCAATATATTGACAAAGGAGAAGCAGTTATGGCTTATTGCTCGAAATGCGGAAAAGAAGTTAATGATGAGGCTGAGATATGCGTGCACTGCGGTTGCAGAATAAAAAACGAACCTATAATAGGAACTAACGACGGTAAAAACGCTATCAGATTTTGTCTGACGTTTTTTTTAGGTTTTATAGGAAGTTTTATTATTAATAACACGAATTTAAAACCGAACGGCTGGAAATCGAGAACGTGTGCGTATTTTTTTCTCAGTTTGGTAACTTTCGGAATTTACGGTTTGGTAGCATCGGTTTGTAATTTTACATTTAACGAAAATCAGGCGTCCAATATAGGTTATCTAAAAGAATAAATGATTGATATAATATAAAAAATCGATGATGGATGCAATTTTAATAGTTATACCGGTATTCGAATATGCTGTCTAAACGACAAAATAAAGACAGAGCGGTTTTGCAAATATACATACTGCTCTGTTTTTTAGTTTACAGCAAATGCGTTTTTGTGCTACGCAGATTTACGGACGATTACAAACCATTCAAATCTGTCTGTATCATTCGCTGCAACTCGCGCGAGGCGGAAGACTGCGTGTGGCGCGGGTCGGATATCATACACACAAACCGCGGAGGCAATTTCTCCGCAAAGTTCATTTCAAATACTTCGCCGCGCTTAAGCGCTTCGGCAACTATTCCTTCGGGGACAAGCGACAGTCCGCGGTTGTGCTTTACCATAGGAACAATCAAGTCCACGCCGTCTACTTCCACGTCGGGGGTAATATCCGCATTGTGCGCGGCAAATATATCGTCTACAAACTGCCTCAGTTGCATTCCTTTGGCAAGACTGACAAACGGGTAGTTGGAAAGGTCGTCAAAGTGCAGACGTTTGTTTTGCAGTTGCGTATAGTTGCTGCCTGCAATAAGCACGTCTTTGAATTCGCGTATTTTTGTGACGTGCAGCGGTTTGGGCGCGTTGTAAGGCGTGGTAACGAACGCCAAGTCGACGGTGCCGTTTTTGAGGTATTCTATGGTATTGTCGGATGAGTTTGTGCGTATCTTAAACCGCACATTTGGGTACTTGCTGCGGAAACCGTCCAAAAAATCAAACAAAAAACAGTGCAGTGCGGTAACGGTTGCACCTATGTATACAATGCCGCCGTCAAGGCTGACCGCCTGCGTCAATTCTTCTTCCGCCTTGCGGAACTGCTCGCACGCTACGGATACGTATGCAAACAGTATTTGTCCTTCGTGTGTAAATTCCACGCCCTTTTTGTTGCGGATAAACAGTCTGCACCCCAGTTCCGTTTCCATATTTTGTATTACGCGCGTAACGGCAGGTTGACTGGAATACAGTTCGTCTGCTGCGCGCGTTATGTTTTTGTGCTTGCCTACACAGTAAAATATTTTGTAGTATTCGTAATTCATAGGTTCTCCGCTGTTCTTATTTTTTGATAAAAACGCCTTGTCATAGCAAATTGTTATTTTTACTATGTTATATTATTATTTTACATTATAATACTCCCGTTATAAAATGTAAATAGGGATAGCATAATCTTTGGGAATTTGCGTCCATTTTTATCTAAAAGGAGAAAAAATCTATGAATGTTAAAGAATTATCCTTGCAGAAACACGCCGAATGGAAGGGCAAAATAGAAACGGTTTGCCGTGTAGACGTCGGTAGCCGTGAAGCGCTTTCGCTGGCTTACACTCCGGGTGTTGCAGAGCCTTGTATGGCAATCAACGCCGATACGGAAAAGAGTTTTGAACTTACACGCCGTTGGAATACTATTCCCGTAATCACCGACGGTACGGCTGTATTGGGACTGGGAGATATAGGTCCGGAAGCCGGTATGCCCGTTATGGAAGGCAAGTGCGCCCTGTTCAAGGCTTTCGGAGATGTGGACGCATACCCCATTTGTCTGAAAACAAAAGACGTAGACGAAATAATAAATACCGTAAAAGTTATGTCGGGTAGTTTCGGGGGTATCAATTTGGAAGATATTTCCGCACCGAGATGTTTTGAAATAGAAACGCGCCTCAAAGAGGAATTGGATATACCCGTATTCCACGACGACCAACACGGGACGGCAATAGTAACTACATCTGCGCTTATCAACGCGCTTAAACTTGTAGACAAAAAAATTGACGAAATAAAGGTAGTAATAAACGGCGCGGGTGCGGCGGGTATTTCTATATGCAAATTTTTGATATCGTTCGGCGTCAGGGACGTTACGATGTGCGATAGGTTCGGCATTATATGCGAGGGCGACCCGACGCTAAACAAGCCGCATACGGAAATTTCCAAAATAACCAACCGAAAAAAGATGACGGGACTGCTGTCCGACGCAATGAAGGGAGCGGACGTATTTGTGGGAGTATCCGCGCCCAACTGCGTCACCAAAGATATGGTAAGAAGCATGGCGGATAAGGCAATAGTATTTACCTGTGCCAATCCAGTGCCCGAAATACCCTACGAGGACGCATTGGAAGCAGGCGCAGCGGTAGTAGGTACGGGTTCCAGCGAACACCCCAACCAAATAAACAACGTGCTTGTATTCCCCGGATTGTTCCGCGGCGCGCTCGACGCCCGTGCAAGTACCGTAAACGAGGAAATGATGAAGGCGGCGGCGCTGGGCATTGCGTCCTGTGTTTCGGCGGAGGAACTCAGACCCGATTACATCCTTCCCTACGCTTACGACAAACGCGCGCATAAAATGGTTGCCGAAAATGTCAAGCAGGCGGCAATAGAGTCGGGCGTATCCAAGTTGTATTCCAAGTAGTTTTGGGTATTGTCCGAGTTTTATCTTTCGGCGCAAACCGCATGCGTACAAAGGGATTGCGGATTTGCACGTACGTTGAAGCGGTACTTCGGTGAACTCCGTCGGAAAATAAGCGCAAAACCTTTGCGGTGCGCCAAATATCGCCATATTACGATTTGCCGTATACATATGCGGCGAGAAGTACGGATTAGAACTCTGTAAGCCCGCATAGCGTATAGCAGACGGTCTCGCCTAATTGTGCATTTTAAAAGTATGTACACCGAGCGGAGTTTAACGAGGCACAAAGCGCAGCGGCGAGTGTACGCGCACAGATAACATCAAACAAAATTCAAACCGTTGCGGCATTTATGCGTAAACGGTAAAAAATCAGGAGGCAAAAATGACAAAACGCAAAATATGTATACTCTTTGCCGTGCTGGTGTTGGCAGTCAGTCTTGTTGCCGTTACGGCGTGTCAAGACCCGCAGCCGACAGACAACTATTGGACGGTGACGTTCTACGTCAGCGGCAGTAAGTACGGCGAAGAAGTAAAGGTGTTGAAAGGCCGCCGTATAACTGCGGCAAGCATACCTGCCGACCCGACTTTCGGCGACGGAAGTGTATTTATCGGTTGGTACACAAGCGCTACGGAGTTTTCCGACGCTAACAAATGGGACTTTGAAAAGGGCAAGGTAACCCAAAATCTCGATTTATATGCGGGTTATCGTGTAATTTCCGCAGAACCTACCGATTTGCAGATGGCGCAAGAAGCCTGCACAAGCAAATTGGTGTGGACTCAACGCGTAATGGGCACAGATTACACGGTTTCTCTCGGGGGGGGGCGTAACGCTTGAAGGCACAACTTCGTTTGATGCGGCAAACTTTACGGTAACCTTCACTCCGACTGATGCTCCCAAAGGCGGACTGTACGACGTAACGGTAACCGACGCGGCGTACACAGACAAAAGCGCAAGCGCAAGCGGTTTGCTGTTCTGCGGCGACGGCACGCTAAACAATCCGTATTTGATTGCCACGGCATTGGATTTTACTGCAATAAGCCAAAACAGTGTTGAACAGAACACTTATTACAAACTGTACAAAAATTTGACTGTATCTACCGATTACGACGCGCAGTCGGGCAAAGTGTTTGACGGTATTCTCGACGGCGACGGCAGAACGGTAACCATCGATAACGGTAATGCCGGATTGCTTGCGGAAGTGGGCGAACACGGCAGAGTTACCACAGTAAATATAGCCGGCTCTGTATCTGCGCTCAAAGACAGCGTTGGCGCGTTGGCAAACGTAAACAGAGGGCGCGTTGAAAAAATAAACGTCACGGCAAACGTAACTTCCACCGCAGGAACTGTCGGTACAAACGGACTTGACGATTTGCTTACGAAAGGCAAAGGCATTGCCGGCGGCGTTGTAGGCACAAACGAGACCACCGGTGTTGTTTACAATTGCAAAATTGTTACACAAAGTTCTTCTGACGGAGTAGTCAAAGCCTCTATTGGCGGAGGCTGCATTGTAGGTTTCAACAAAGGCACGGTTGAAAGTTGCGTAAGCGAAGGCGCATTCGGCGCTTGGAACTCAACCGAATCGGGCGGCAAAACTTTATCCGCATATTCGTACGCCGGCGGAGTAGTAGGCATAAATGCCGGAACCGTCAAGGAATGTTCGTTGACAGGCTCGGGTAAAATGCTTGCGCAGCGTTACACCGACGCTTCGGCAGTAATAGAGGGAACCAACCACATTGCATTGGGCGGAATAGTCGGATACAATATGGAAGGCGCAATTGTGGAAAAATGCGAGTACTCCGGTATACGCGTTCACGGCGACGAAGCAATAGGCGGTATTGTCGGCATAAACGACGGCACTGTCAAAAATTGTATGTCCGAAGGCGTGTTCAAAGGCGATACGGGCGAAAGTTACGTAGGCGGACGTACGGACGTCGGCGGTATTGCGGGACGTATGGAAGCCAACGGTATAGTCGAAAATTGCATAAATACGGCAAATGTATTCTGCTATACGGAAGGTACTGCATACAGCATTGCAAGCAAGTCAAATAACAGCGTTTACATCAGCGTAAATTCCAACAGAAACAGTCTTGCTGCCAATCCCGAGGCGGTGACTCTTACCGCGCCGCAAGGTACGGGCAACGTAAATGTTGAAGAAACATTCGACGGGAAGACGGACGTTAAACTTGCGGAAAAGTACCTTGCAACGGTAAATGCGGAAAGCGCATTTGCATTTGACTCCGCGGCAAATACAATCAAGATAGTAACTACGCAAATACCCGAGTTGTCATTGACGGTAACGGTACACGCCGACGGCAAAACCGAGGAACAAACGGTATACGAAACACCGTCTACAATTTCCGCGCCGAGCAAATTCGGCTACGTGTTCAAGGGCTGGTCGCTTGCGGAGGATGGGGAAATAGTCTTTGCCAAGGGAATGCAGATTTCTTACTACGACCTCAAAGATTTGCGCGGAGAGGGCGGCAAGGTAGACCTCTACGCCAAATACGAACAGCGCACAATAGATAACAATGTTTTGAACGTGTCCATTTGGAACAACTCCAAGGGTGCGTGGATTACCGAAACGCAAATCGACAAAATCAAAACCGACTTTGCAGCATATCTTACGGAAAAAGGCATTGACGTTGCGGACAAGGAAATCTATTGGATTGTGGAAAAGGATGTTTCGTCGGTTGCCAACTTAGGCGCATCGGTAAATGCCGCCGAAAACATAGATATAGTAGTAGCATGCGGTACAAATATAACTTCTACCGGCAAGGTAGAGGTGCTTACCCGCAAGGAAATTGTCTCCGAGGATTATGCGTCTTCCGGCAGACTTGCCGCGTTGCTTACCGAAAACGAACTTGCAATGCACTTGTTCAGTATGCTGACGGGCGCGGAAAACGGCAAGGCGGAAGTTACTCTTGTGGGAGATACAACCGTCACCGAAACGCTTGACGGCATATTTGCCAATGCGGCAACGGCTCCCGCCGTCACGCCGGCGGACGGCTTCAAATTTATCGGTTGGGCAACAACGCAGGACGCAACGGAAGCGCAGGTTACCGGCACAATAAATTACACCGCGGTAAAGGATTATCTTGAACAAGGCAAAGTTACTTTGTACCCAGTATTTGAAAAGTTGCCCGAAACCGACGACAATTCGTTGGTAGTAGTGTTTTACGCAAAGTTTTTCGATGAAGATAAGGTGGAACCGTTAAAGGCGGCTTTCCAAACTTACTGCACGGAAAACGGTATCGAAGCGGGTCCTCTTACATTCCTTTGCGAAGTTACAGGCAACAACGCCGCTTTCAACACCTATCTTGTAGGGTTGGAGAGTGGATTTGACGTTGCCGTAGGCGGTAAAGCAACATCCAAGGCTCCGATAGAATGCTTCGAGCAGAAAGCGGACGAAATAAACATCACGTATGTTTACGGTATGAACGCCGCTTCGGAAAGACCCGCGGTGTTTATGAACACGCGCGATATTGTCACGGCATTCAAAGCATTCCTTCAAACGGAAAGCGCGTCGGCTGTTTTGAACCCCGCGCAAACCGCACAAATTTAATATAACCGCTAAAAGCGCGTCGGTTTGTCCTAAACTTGAAAAAGTTTCGGTACATCTGCCGCGCTTTTGAATACGAGGAATTACAATGACAAAATTCAAAAGTTTTTTTATAAAAATCGGAAATGCGATAGGCGGTTGGTTTAAAAAGAACACCAAATGGAAAATTATTTTGTGCGTTGCCGTTGCCGTTGTGCTTTTGGGCGGTTTTTTGGCAAGCATGATTCAGACGGACTTTTTCAAGGTAAAAGTCTATTCGCAAACAATCGAAACGGAACCCGTAACAAGCAAAGGGGAAGCGCTTTATGAGCAGACGGGCGTAAAAAGTTGGGTTACGGCAGATATTTACAGACCCAAAGCCGCTTCGGCGGAAAACCCCGTGCCGTTGGTGTTTGTCGTGCCCGGTATTCAGCGTACCAAGGAAACTCAGGCGTCTTTTTGCATAGAGTTATCTCGCCGCGGTTATGCAGTAATATGTATCGACCCGTACAATCAGGGCGAAAGTTCTTCCTCGTACGAATCGCAGTCGGCGACGCAGGAGGGCTACGGGCTGTTTGCATGGATGGATTATTTGTTTGAGGACGACCAATACACTCTCAAAGAGGAGTTTTCGTGGATTGACCCTGCGCGAATAGGCGCGTGCGGTCACAGCGCAGGCGGTAACGCCTGCCAAAAGTTTGCCGAAAGAGAAGGTAAACTTGCCGTCAACAACAAGAAACCTTGCAGAATAAACGGCATTTACATAACCGGTTACATCAGAGATTTTACGTGGACAAACACAATTTGCAATGTGGGAATAAGTTATTCGCAAAACGATGAGGGGGCATTTCAAAACAAGACCGCTCAACGCAAAAATGCCATTAGGGAAAAACTTGCAAAGGGTGAAACTCTTACAGAAACGGAAGAATGGTATCTTACGGTAGGTAATGCCGACCTAAGGTATGCCGACGAATCGATTGCGCTTGTAAATTATCAGTTAAAGCGTATTCCGGTTGCCAACGGACAACAGAAAATTTCTTTGGACAATTACGACTACGGCGATGAGGACGCAGACGGCTACGTTCGTATAGGTTACGGCTACGGCAATCAATATGACGGCACTTACGTAATTATAAACAACGAAACTACTTTGCACGCGCTTCAACCTTACGACGGTGCTACCCTTACCAATCTTTGCGCGTTTTTTGAAATATCTTTTGACGGAGAAAACGCCCTTGTGCCCTCCGCACACGCTTGGTTGTGGAAAGAAATAGGCTCGGGTATGACGCTGTTCGGCGGATTTGCGTTTATTTGCGCGCTGTTTGTTTTGCTGCTCGATACCAAGTTTTTTGCTTCGCTCAAAAAACCCGTTCCCAAACGTACGCCTAATCAAGGGGTAAAGGGAAGAGTGAGTTTTTGGCTGTCGTTTGCGGTATCGGCCGTTGTCGCGTGCGTGCTGTATATGTCCTGCGTTCACCTGAGCGTCAAATGGTTCCCCGACGCCGCGGGAAGTATTCAAACTTGGGTATTTCCGCAGCGGTTTACCAATGCCGTAATGCTGTGGGCGGTGTTTAACGGACTTATCGGCGTGGCTATCTTCTTTATCACTTGGGGAATAGAGTTTGCAATCGATTACTTCAAGGCAAAAAAAGCGCCCGCAAGTACGATAGCCGATAACGGTGCGGAATGCGAAATAGTATGCGAAACGGAATCTGCTGCTTGCTGCGGCGTACAACCGTCGGATGACGACGGTGCTGTTTCCGCTGTCAAGAAGGATTACCTTTCGCGCTTCGAGCCGCTTAAACTCGGCGGTATCGATATACTCAAAACATTGCTTATGGCTGCAATACTCGTAGCGTCCTTCTTTGCATTGGATTACGCAATATACGGGATTTTCCACGTGGATATGCGTTTCTTCTTTGTATCCGCACGGGTTTCTTTCAGTTGGCGCGCTGTACTGTCAATGCTAATGTATGTGCCGATATTCTTTGTGTTTTACTTTTCCAATTCATTTCGCGTCAATTGCTGTATGCGCCCCGAAAATTGGAAAGAATGGCTCAGCCAACTTATTGCCGTTTTGGGCAATACATTGGGACTTGTGGCAATACTGTTTGTTCAGTACATACCGATGATAAGCGGCGGACAGATAGGCTATCTTTCCACCGAAGGTCCCGAATGGTTGTTTGTAAACTTGCTGTTCAGCATAATCCCCATGATGATTGCGCTACCGCTGTTCAACAGATTCTTCTTCAACAAGACGGGACGCGCTTGGCTTGGACCCATAGTAACGTGTTTTATATTCATTATTATGACGGGCGGCGCTACGACAATGTATTTTGCATTGTAAGCGCATAGTTGCTCTGAGGAACAAGCAATTGCAAGTGAGGTTAATGTATATGAAGTTTTTAAAAAAAATTGCGCTGTACGTTGCATTGATTGCCGTACTTTGTATGTCGTTTGCTTTGGCGGGTTGTTTTGCTCCGCGAGGTATCGAAGGCGCAACCGACAAAAAGGTAATCGAAGGCGACGACCTTGTTGCGGAAAAACCCATTGTAAAGTGGGAAGGACGATACGAGTACAAAGACCGACACGTATATTTGTATCACACGGCAACGGGATTTACCGTGGAGTTTTACGGAACCGGTTTGCTTGTAAAGTTCAACGCTGACGTTGCCGACGGCGGTGCAAAATCGCGTCAGCCCTACTACAATTACGCCGTTGACGGCGAAGTGCTTCCCAACGCCGACGAGGGCAGGACATTCTGCTTGGAACAGGGCGAACAAACCGTGGTTTTGGCGGAAGGTCTTAAAGAGGGTAAACATACCGTCAAGTGTCTGAAAATGAGCGAACCGTACGACGCGGTCACTTCGGTCATTTCTATGGAAACCGACGGACAGTTTATTTACCGTGACAAAGATGACGACGACGGAGCCTACCGCTTCATGGTTGTGTGCGCTTCAGGCGGTTCGGGACACGGCGCATTAGGGTATTCCGAACAGAACAAATGGTGCGCGCGCACAACAGCCAACAGCAGCAGTTTGCACGCTTTCAACTATCTTACGGCAAGAATGTTCGATGCCGACGTGCAGTTTGTGGCGACAAGCGGCTGGGGTGTAGGTTGGAAGAAAAACTGCGGCAAATCCATTGCGGAAATATTGGATTACACGGGCAATCTGCCCGCCGATAACGTCACTGCCGCCAAACAAACAGCAAAGTGGGATTATTCCGAGTGGGTTCCCGACGTAATACTGTTTAATATAGGCGGCAACGATACCACCAAGAGCGATTTTGACTTGCAGTATTATCAGGCAAAAGCGGTGGCTATGGTAAAAGCACTGCACGAAACTTACCCTAATGCCGATATGATTTGGACGCATACCGGCAGTAAGGCGGGCACTTACGCCGTTTCCGCGCTTACCGATGCCGGAATAATGAAGGAGGGGTATTTGAAGGTGTTATCTTCCATGCCCAACGTCGGCGAGGGAGTAAGCGGAGCAGGAACGTACGGAGCAAACGGACACAGCAGCATAAAGACGCATATAGACATTGCCGATTTACTTGCGGAAATGCTTACGGAAGCGGGTTACGGCAAGGAACGCGAAAATATTGCGTTTGCGGATTACGAAAGTATTCTCAAAAAGTTTTGATTTTTGCTATGTCGATTTCAAAGCGGCAAAGGCGGCAGACGGATTTGAGAGAGTATTGCTGTAAAACTTGATTTTTCAAAATTAAGTAAAAGCAAAAACATTGCTAAGACAAATAAGCGGGTTCATATCGAAGTGAAATGCGCCTCCAAAGTTGTCATACTTTTGGGGTACGCCACAAAGTATGAGTCCGTTTTTTTGCTTGTAATAAAACTGTAATCAATGCGGATTACGCTGCCGTCAAAAGTAAAATATAAACATTATTTTTTCGATATTCCACATTTTGAACAGCGATGTGTTATACTGTATAAAGACGCGCGGCGCAAGATTTTGTCAGTGGCAAGTCAAATGTAAAACGGCATATATTCGTGCCGTTCGTGCGCGCGTAAGAGGGGGGAAATTTATGTCGGAAAAAGCGTTGAAAACGCAATTGTCGGCGGAGGACAGGCAGTTTAACAAAAACAAATGGCTGTTTAGCATAAGCGGAATAGGCAGAGATATGTCCTATCAACTTATATCGTCCTTTTTGCTGATATACATACAGTTCGGCGTTACGCTGAATGTTGCCGAGTTTACGACGATAAGTATGATTATCGGTATCGGCGGAAGAATTTGGGATGCCATTAACGACCCGATGATGGGCGCTATTATCGAAGGCACTCATATGAAATTCGGCAAGTTTAAACCGTGGATTTTGATAGGCGCGGTAACGTGCGGCTCGGTAATAATAGCGATGTTCAACATTCAGGGGCTTGCGCATTGGAACTTTGTTGTATTTATGTCGGTAATGTATTTGCTGTGGGAAACTACCTTTACAATGAACGATATAGGTTATTGGTCGATGCTTGCAAGTTTATCCAGCAAGAAGGAACAGCGCAACAGCGTAACAATGTTGACGGTTGTATTTGCAGGCATAGGCGCGTTTGTGGCGCAAGGCGGGATATCCTTCCTTTACCCCGGTAACGTCCGCGACGCATTCAGATGGATTTCCGTGGGAGTTGTCGCCGTATTTGTGGTAATGCAGGTAATATGTGCGGTATTTGTCAAGGAACGTCCGCGCACGCAAATGGAACAAAGCGAAAAAGTTTCGCTCAAACGTATGTGGAACACAATCAAGAAAAACGACCAAGTGTTGTGGATGACCTTGTCAATGTTATTCTACAACATAGGCAGTTCGCTGCTTGTCGGTCTTGCGTACAACCTTTATTACATCGAAATCGGTTACAATGGTGAAACAATAGTGTTTATTGCAATTTTCGGTATAGTAAACGTGGCTACGCAGGCACTGTATCCTATGCTTTCGCGCAAACTCGGCAGACGCAAGTTGCAGTTAATCAGCATAATTGCGGCGTGCGTAGGTTACGTAGGCATTGCCCTTTTGGGTTGGGGCGGAGTAATACCGTTTAACCTTATTACGCTTTCGGTATTCGGAATATTGGTATTTGCGGGACAGGCGCTGTATTACATGACCTGCATAATCAATATGACCAACTGCGTGGAGTACAACGAGTACAAATACGGCGAACGCAACGAAGCGGTGGTTTCCACACTGCGTCCGTTTATGGCAAAGTTTGCCGACGCAATCAAGATGGGTATAGTAACGCTTGTATTGGTTGTATCGGGGGTTTTCCTGCTTAGTAACAACATATCTACGATTGAAGCGCAGAGAGATTACTTTGCAAAGAATATGGACGGCGCAGCCCGCGTAGAATACGTTACGAGTTTGCAGGATTATCTCAAACGCCTTCCCGATAAGGACGCGGCAAACTACGACGAATTGATGAATCGACTTAACGAAGATTTGCAAAAAGACCAAACGCTTGCGCAATATCAAATAGAAGTCAACTATCTGGAAGCGGTAAGTCAATTGCGCGTGTTGGACGCGGAAGGCAATATTGTAGGTACGATAGCGGATGTCAATGCCGCTATGTTCGGCAGCGGCAATTACAGCCTTTCCATTTCAGGCGACGGATACAATGTGGCGGATGACAACTTTTTGAGCAAAGGCAATACGTCAATGCGGTTGTGGCTGCGTGCAAGCGTGACGGTTGTGCCCATAATAATGATTGCAATTTCGTTGATTATTCAACGCAAAAAGTTTATCATAGACGAAAACAAGTATGACGAAATGCTCGAAGAAATAGAGCGCAAAAAACTTCTCGCGGCAGAATCTCCCGAACAAACGGTAGTTTACACGGAAAGTTCTGCCGATAGGGCGTCGGAAGATACCGCGCAGACGGAACAAACGGTTAACCGTGACGGCTCGGATGCAAAGCAGGATGAAAACGGAGAACCGTAATACGGGCGGATTGGGAGTTTTGCCGATTTAATACCGTGCGGAAATACTGTCTGTTCGGCATAAGCGTTTGATATAGCGGTTTAAGTTGTATGCACCGTATAAATAAACGGCATATTGCGGGTGAGCCTTACCGCAACAGGCTAAAAGGCAAATACCGAGGCAAAACGCATACCGCCAAAGGTAATTACGTCTGCGCGGCAAGCGGCAAAGATAATCGAACGCAAAACGCATATCGCAAGCGGTGCTACTGCCTTAAAGACATACAAAAGGACATTGAAAATGTTTGTTTTCAATGCCCTTTAATAATTTTTGACAATATCGGTATTATATGTGTCCGCAACGCGTTTAATGCGTAATACCTTTACGTTACGGCATATTTTGACATTCGGAGGACAGTTTTGTTGCCGTGTAAGGATTTATTCATCTGCCGCAGGGAATAAATAACCGTTGGCAAAAGCGCGTTTTGCGGCGACGCGGCAAATAGCGGAAACCGTCGGCGCAAATAGTTGTTCTATGGAAGCGCAACTTGCGTTTGCTAAGTGCGGTTAGGCGATAAACACAAATTTTTGCGGGTTGAAGCCGTTATCTTGCGGCGTTAGCGATGAATATATACTTCCGTCGCGGGTGATTTTTACAAGCGAGCCTCCGCGTTGAGCGGTTTTGTATTTTATAAACGGAAACGCAATGTAATCAATCGACATTCCGTAACCTAACACTACGCCGTTATATCTTACCGACGCGTTGTTTGTGTGGTCGTGTCCGCAGAATACGGCTTTGGTGCAGCCCTTTTCCGTAATGGCTTCAAACAGTTTGCCCTCGCCGCCTTTTTCCGATGCGGGAGATTTGGCATATGTGCCGTACAGCGGCGTTACGTTTGACGAAGCGTCAAGGGTAAGTTTGTAAGCCTCGCGGTACTCGTACAGCGGAATATGCATATATGCAACGGACTTTACCTGTCTGCCAGCGTCGGCGTTTATTTTGTCGGTTTGTCTCTTGTACCACTCAACCTGACTGTCTTTTACAAAGTCGTACTTCCACAATCCGCCGTTGTAGGAGTGGCTGTCAAACATAAACAGCGCCGTGTTCAACGAACCGTCGTTGTTTTTGACTTCCACAACATAGTTGCCCTGTCCGTCAACCGTCTCGTCGCCCGCCGTAAACAGGCAGTGCGGTAAACTTTCGTAATATGCCGATTGTTCGTCTTTGTGCATAAGCGAAATATTTTCGGCGTCGTGGTTGCCGTATACAACGCACCAAGGTATTTCCAATGCTTCGAACATTCTTCCAATGGCATTTACGGCAAGGCGGTTGTTTATGCTTCCAAGCAGTATCAGCGGATATACCAAGTCGCCCGTCAGCACGATAAAATCGGGTTTGTTTGCATTTACCAATTTGTATACGGACTGTACCGCGCTTTTGTCCGTGCCTACGGTAAATATACTGCACACTATGTGAATGTCCGATATTTGAAGTATTTTTACATCGCTGCCGTCGGTTTTTTGAATATATGCGTTGCTGCCGCTGTCGACTTTGGCAAAAATTACGTTTTCCGTGCCGATAGGATTCAGTTTGTCTATTTCGGCAAATATTGCGTCGCATCCGATAAGCGATATTACCGTCAAAACGGCAAATATCCACAGCAGAGCGGCAAATACGGAAATTACCGCAACCGCGGCTTTGTTCCTCTTTTTCAATGTTGTTCCCCGTCTTTTTATTGTTGTGTATTTAGTATACCACATTTGACGGATTTTTGTCCGACAAAATTGTTTTTTTTCAGGCGCGTAACTTATCGGAGTTTTTCGCTATATCAACCGTTTTGCAGGTAATTTTCAATACGGTTTAAATTCTGCCGTAACCGCCGTTCCTTTGCGGGCGTCAAATTATACATACGAACAATTTGTCGTAAAAACTCCTATCTATTATCTTGACATATGTACTTGTTAGTGGTACAATCTACCTACAATCCTATCAAGAGTGTCGGAGAGACGGACTCGGTGAAGACACAGCAACCTTTTAGATTAGGTGCTAAATTCCGCAAAGGTAAACTTTGGAAGATGGGCGACAATTTAAACGTAAGTGTGTCGTCCCGTCTTATTGACGGGACTGTTTTTATACGGAGGCAGAATTATGAAAGAAAACAAACGCAGATTTTTTACTTCGGAAAGCGTAACCGAAGGGCATCCCGACAAAATGTGCGACCAAATAAGCGACGCAATACTCGACGCACTAATCGCTCAGGACCCAGACGCGCGCGTGGCGTGCGAAACGGTTGTCTGCACGGGCACTGTATTTGTTATGGGGCAAATCAGCACGACGGCAACTGTCGATATACCGGCAATAGTTCGCAAAACCGTTCGTGACATCGGTTATACGCGCGCCAAGTTCGGATTTGACGCCGACAGTTGCGGAGTGATAATTTCACTTGACAAGCAATCACCCGATATTGCTCTGGGCGTTGACAAATCCGACGAGTACAAAACACGCGGCGAAGTGTTGGACATTTACGGAGCGGGCGACCAAGGCATGATGTTCGGCTATGCCTGCAACGAAACGCCCGAATATATGCCTATGGCAATTACATTGGCGCAAAAAATTGCCCGACGTCTTGCGTATGTGCGTAAGCAGGGCTTATTGGATTATTTGCGTCCCGACGGCAAATGCCAAGTTACGGTGGAGTACGACGGCGACAAACCCGTACGCGTAGACACGATTGTACTGTCCACGCAGCACGGAAGCGACGTAAGCAGCGACGTGATAGCGCGCGATATGATAAATTTTGTCATACGCGAGGCTGTGCCGCTGTCGCTGTTGGACGAGTGCACCAAATACTACATAAATCCCACCGGCAGATTTGAAATAGGCGGTCCCGCGGCAGACAGCGGGCTTACGGGAAGAAAAATAATAGTCGATACGTACGGCGGTTACTGCGCGCACGGCGGCGGCGCGTTTTCGGGCAAGGACCCTACAAAGGTGGACAGAAGCGCAACGTATTTTGCGCGTTACATCTGCAAAAACTTGGTTGCGGCAGGGTTGTGCGACAAGGTTCAACTGCAAGTTTCCTATGCCATAGGCAGGTCAAAACCGGTATCGGCGGACGTAAATTCTTTTGGAACGGGCAAGTTGTCCGACAAGGTTCTTTCCGACATCGTAACGCAGGAATTCGATATGCGTCCGCGTGCAATAATAGAGCAATTGGATTTGCAAAAGCCCATTTACTTGCAGACGGCAAGTTACGGACATTTCGGCAGGGAAGGCTTTTCTTGGGAAAAGTTGGATAAGGTCGACGCTCTCAAAAAGTATTTGTCGTAATGGAATCGCCGTTATTACGGCAATCCGCGCTGAAACTAATTGAGTATTTTTGCGGGGCAACGGTTGACTGAAAAATAAATAAAATGTACAATAGTTACGCTGACTTTTGTCAGCGTAATTTTGATTGACGGGGATTTGCTTGCAAATGGAAGTTACGGTAGTAGGCGCCGTGTCCGCAATAGTTTTTTACAATGCGGAAAACGGTTATACGGTATTGCAACTGGATACAACCGACGGAGACAACGTAGTCTGCGTCGGCAATTTGCCGTCGCTTTCCGTAGGAGAAGTGCTTACCGTCAAGGGACACACCGTGTGCCACCAACGCTACGGCGAGCAAATAGTGATAGAGGAATACAAAATAGATAACCCAACAACGCAGGCAGGCATAGTCAAGTATCTTGCCAGCGGATTGATAAAGGGCGTCGGCGAAGCCACTGCAAGGAATATCTACAAGGCGTTCGGCGACGATACGATGGGCGTAATCGAAAACAATCCCGCGCTGCTTTCCAAGGTAAAAGGCATTTCCGCAAAAAAGGCAATGGACATTGCCAACAGCGTTGCCGAACTCAAAAAAATGCAAGCGCAGATAATGTTTTTGCAGCAATACGCCATCACCACCAATTTGGCGCTCAAAATTTACAATGTTTACAAGGACAGTACCAAAGCAGTAGTTTCGCAAAACCCCTACAAACTTATAGACGACGTGGACGGCGTGGGGTTTGCCACCGCAGACAAAATTGCCGTCAGTATGGGACACGCTCCCGACGGCGAGTTCCGCATACGCGCATCGATTGTTTACTGTTTGAAGGAAACGGCGGAAAAACAGGGCAACACGTATCTTCCGCTTGCGGAGTTGCTTGCTCGCTGCGAAAAGTTGCTTGCGTTGGATTTTTCCGAGTACGGTCAACTTGTTGACGAAGTGCTTACCAAATTGGTGCTCGAACCCACCGTCAAGGTATTTGAGTTGGACGGCGAAAAGTGTATTGCCCTTGTAAGATACTACGCATTGGAACACGCGATAGCGGCGGCTTTGCTCAAAATCAACGCCGACGCCAAAAGAATAATGTTGGACGCCGATGCGCTTATCAAACAGTTTGAAGAAGTAAACAAAATCAAATTTCACGAATCGCAACTGTCCGCCGTGCGTTCCGCAGTGGTAAACGGCGTCACCGTCATTACGGGAGGTCCGGGTACGGGCAAGACCACGATAATAAAGTGTATCGGAGATATATTTGCCAATGCGGGGCTTCGTGTAGAGTTTTGCGCGCCTACGGGCAGGGCGGCAAAACGTCTTGCTCAAAGTACTGGCAGAGATGCCAAAACCATTCACAGGACATTGGGGTTCGAGTTCCGCGACGGCAAAATGAATTTCAAATACAATACAAACAACACTTTGCCGTGCGACGCAATTGTGATAGACGAACTTTCGATGGTGGATGTCAACATAATGTACAGTTTGCTGCGCGCGGTTGAAAGCGGAACGCGGCTTATACTCGTAGGGGACAAAGACCAATTGCCCAGCGTCGGCGCAGGCAATGTGCTTGCCGATATAATACGCAGCAAAATTATCGACGTCAGATATCTTACATATATATACAGGCAGTCGGAAGACAGTTTGATTGTCACCAACGCGCACCTTGTCAACCAATGCAAAATGCCGCTTATCGACAACAAAAACAAGGATTTTTTTGTAATGCCGATAGACGACCTCGAAACGGTAGCCTCGACGGTAGTGCAACTTGTAACTACGCGGCTTCCCAAGTTTACAGGCGAACAGCCGCGCGACATACAGGTTTTGGGGGCTCTCAAAAGCGGCGTTGCGGGCGTGGAAAACTTGAACGCGCGTCTGCAAAACGCATTGAACCCATCTTCGTTTACAAAAGGCGAAACGTCCTTCGGGCGAAGTGTGTTCAGGGTGGGCGACAGAGTAATGCAAATAGTAAACGATTACGAAATCACCTACACGCGCACACGCGCGGACGGCACGGCGGAAACGGGCGAAGGGGTGTTTAACGGCGACATCGGGTTCATTACAAAGATAGACCGCCTAAACGACGTTTGTCAAGTGCTGTTCGACGACAACCGCTTGGTCGATTACACTCACCAAGATTTGGTCAATCTGCAACTTGCGTATGCAGTTACCATTCACAAAAGCCAAGGCAGCGAATTTGACGTGGTGGTAGTGCCGCTGGTTAACGGTCCGCCGACAATTATAAACAAAAATTTGCTGTATACGGCAATAACCCGTGCCAAAAAAGTTGTAGTATTGGTGGGCAGCAAACGCGTGCTTTCCATGATGGTGCGCAACAACTACATTGCCGCGCGTACTACGCTGCTCGAACGGTTTTTGAAGGACGAAAAGATACGGTATGACCGCTTTTTCGGCAGCGGCGACAATTCAAACGACGCATAGCGAATAAAACCCGCAATATTTGCCGATAGTTTTGTCTGAGGGTGGCTGTTGACATCTAAGTTTGTCGCAGTTGCTCCAAGAACGGTTTTGTGATATAATTTTGCGGTAGTCAAATGCGTAAGTTACTTTGCGCTTTTTCAAAACAACAATAACGTCCCGATATCGATTGAAAGGTTAATATTCTCGGGCTTTGAATATGCTAAGGTTTGTATTTGCAAACAAACCTTATTACAAGGAGTAAATATGAAAGACAAATACGGCAGAACAAATGCCAAAGCGGTAAAGAAACTGAGCAAAATCGCAGATAAAGTCGAGTTGCTGTCGCCGCGTTTCGAACAAATGACAAACGCTCAACTTGCGGCAATGACGGAGGAATTCAAAAAGCGCTATTCGGATGGCGAAACTCTGGACGAATTGCTTCCCGAAGCGTACGCGGTATGCCGCGAGGCGGCTTGGCGCGTATTGCGGCTAAGACATTACTATGTACAGATTTTGGGCGGTATAGCCTTGCATCAGGGACGCATATGCCAAATGGAAACGGGTGAAGGCAAAACTCTTACCGAAACATTACCGGCATATCTCAACGCGATAAGCGGCAAGGGCGTGCATATCGTAACGGTAAACGAGTATCTGGCTTCCCGCGACGCGGAATGGATGGGCAAAGTATACAAATTTTTGGGATTGACGGTAGGGGTTACTCTCAACAATATGACGCCGTCCGCCAAGCGCGCGGCTTATGCCTGCGATATAACTTACGGAACAAACAACGAATTCGGCTTTGACTATCTGCGCGACAATATGGCGGTTGACAAACGTCAGCGCGTCCAGCGCGAGTTGAGTTTTGTAATCGTGGACGAAGTGGACAGCATACTTATAGACGAAGCGCGTACGCCCCTTATTATTTCGGGCGAATCCAACAAATCCAGTCAAATGTACATCAGCGCCGACAGGTTTGTTTGTACGCTCAAAAATTCGACTAACGTGGACGCGGAAGGCAAAACGGCAAATCCGCAGGAAAATCCCGACGGAGATTACGTAATAGACCAAAAGGAAAAATCCGCAACGCTTACCGATACGGGCATAGCAAAGGCGGAAAGATATTTTAAGGTGGAAAACCTTGCTTCTCCCGAAAACATAGACCTTAATCATTATATAAACAACGCGCTCAAAGCACACGCCGTCATGCACCGCAATTCCGACTACATTGTGGAAAAGGGCGAAGTGGTAATCGTCGACGAATTTACGGGACGCAAAATGGAAGGCAGACGGTACAACGGCGGACTTCACCAAGCAATAGAGGCAAAAGAACACGTAGTAGTACGCCGCGAAAGCGTCACGCTTGCAACCATAACATTCCAAAACTACTTCCGTCTGTACAAAAAACTGAGCGGAATGACCGGTACGGCAAAAACCGAGGAAGAAGAATTCAATACAATTTACAACATAGACGTTGTCGCTATACCCACAAATATGCCGGTAATAAGGGAGGACCACCCCGACATAATTTATTCCACAAGGGAAGCCAAACTCAAAGGTATAGTGGAACTTATCAAACAGGTACATTCAAGCGGACAACCCATATTGATAGGTACCGTCACTGTGGAAAAGAGCGAAGAACTTTCAAAGTTGCTGGACGCCGCGGTAATCAAACACAACGTGCTAAATGCCAAAAACCACCAACGCGAAGCGGAAATAGTTGCGCAGGCAGGCAGACTCAATGCCGTTACCATTGCCACCAATATGGCGGGACGCGGAACGGATATTATGCTCGGAGGCAATCCGGAGTTTCTTGCCAAACGCGAAATGGCAAAAGAAGGCTACACCGACGAGCAGATAGAAGCCGCAACGGGTTTTGCCGAAGGCAATGAGGAAATCGAAAAGTTGCAGCAAACCTACAACGAAATTTACCAAAAGTTCAAATCGGTAACCGACGAGGAAAAAAAGCAGGTAATAGAGTGCGGCGGACTGTTTATTTTGGGTACGGAAAAACACGACAGCAGGCGCATAGACAACCAGTTGCGCGGGCGTTCGGGACGTCAGGGCGAACCGGGCGAAAGCGTATTTTGCGTATCTATCGAGGACGATTTGTTCCGCATTTACGGCAACCGTATGCAAGGGTTCTTCGGCAATTTGTGGCATGACGACGCACCGATACAATTGAAGTTGATTAGCAAGCGTATCGAGGCGGCACAACGCACAATCGAGGGCAGGCACTTTGGGGCAAGAAAGTATATTTTGCAATACGACGACGTCAACAATCTGCAACGTAAGGTAATATACAAAGAACGTAACAAAGTTTTGGACGGAGAGGACGTCCATGAGGACATTCTCAAAATGGCAGATACCTACGCGCGTAAGGCTTTGGAACACGCTTGCGGAGGTAACGAGGACGTTTCGGAGTGGAATTTGGAAGATGTAAACGCACGTCTTACCCGTTACGTACCCTCGGACGACGGCGAGTATCTCAAACAGGGCGAGTTCAAATCCGCGCGTCAGGCGCACGCGATTTTGAGCGAATATATCCAAAAACTTCTGCAAGATATGTATGATGCGGAACCCGACGAACCGGACGACGCGCCTTTTGCCGAAGCGGAAAAATACGTCTTGCTTTCCGTAACGGACAAACTGTGGATGGAACACATCGAGGACTTGGAACAACTGAAACAAGGCGTGGGCTTGCAGGCTATCGGTCAACATGACCCCGTAATTGTATACAAAAAGGAAGCCTACGAGATGTTTGAACGACTAAACGAAAACATCGAAATAAATACCGTAGGAATGTTGCTTCACCAAAAAATCAAGGTGAGAAGCCGTTCGGCAGATACTTCAAACAGCGATTTAAACCCCAACAAATCGCTTAACAGACCCTGTCCGTGCGGAAGCGGAAAGAAGTACAAGGATTGCTGTTTTGCCAAGGATAACCCCGAGGAAGCCGCTAAACGGTTGGCTGAAAGAAATAAACGCAAAGGCAAAAAGTAATTTGACGGAGAATAAAAGTGATTGTAACGGAAGACATTGTAAAAGATTTAAAAGATATGCGTCAAAAGTTAAACGGCATAGGCGAATCTCTCGATTTGCCCAAGTTGTCGCAGGAACTTGCCGCGCTTACGGAAGAACAGCACAAACCGAACTTTTGGGATGACGTAAAAACGGCACAATCCGTAAGTCAGCGCGCCAAAAACATCGAGGACAAAATAAGCGGTTACAATTTGCTTGTCAAAAAACTTGCCGATTGCTCCGATTTAATAGAGATGTTCGGCGACGACCAAGCCATGTTGGAAGAAGCGGCGGCGGAAACGGAAAAGTTAAAGTCGGAAGTTACCGAACTGCACATCTCCACGTTGCTCTCGGGAAAATACGACTCAAACAACGCCATACTTACATTGCACGCGGGCGCGGGCGGCACTGAGGCTCAGGATTGGGCTCAAATGCTGTACCGTATGTATACGCGCTATTGCGAACGCCGCGGATACAAAGTGGAACTCATAGATATGTTAGACGGCGAAGAAGCGGGAATCAAAAGCGTTACGTTTTCGGTAAACGGCGTAAACGCGTACGGATATTTGAAGGCGGAAAAGGGCGTTCACCGTTTGGTTCGCATATCGCCCTTCGATTCCAACAAGCGCAGACACACAAGTTTTGCGTCGCTGGAAGTAATGCCGGAAATCGTCGCCGATTCCGACGTGGTAATTGACGACAAAGACCTCAAAGTAGATACCTACCGCAGCAGCGGCGCGGGCGGACAGCACGTCAACAAGACGGAAAGCGCAATACGCATTACGCACATACCGACGGGAATAGTGGTGTCTTGCCAAACACAGCGCAGTCAAATACAAAACCGCGAACAGGCAATGCTTATGCTCAAATCACGTCTTGCGGAACTCAAAGAACGTCAGCAGATGGAGGAGGCAATGTCGATAAAGGGCGAAATAAAAAAGATTGAGTGGGGCAGTCAGATACGCTCGTACGTATTTTGTCCGTACACTCTCGTCAAAGACCACCGCACGGGGTTTGAAAACTCCAACATAACGGATGTTATGGACGGTAATTTACAGCCGTTTATCGAGGACTATTTGCAAAAGGCTCTGTAATTACAGCCGAATTGTTAATTTAAAGGAAAGTATTTAAAACTTGTATATTTATATGTACGGCGGACAGATTTGTCCGCCGCTGTTATTTCCTTGATGAAAATCTTTTGAGTGTTGTAAGTAAGATGTGAGTTTGTCAGAAAACGTGCGGCTAAAATCCGCAGACGTCACCGTTATTTTGTAAAACAAGAAATATTTATTGAACTATCAGTGTTGCATTTCGTAAAGGCTAATATTTCCGTATTTTCGATATGTTTGAGAGCAACGGTGCCGTGCGCTATACAAACTGTGTAAAAACCGTATGTTGTTCCGAGTATAATAGTGCGGCGCGTAGGCTAAGAGCCTACGCGCCGTTGAAAACGTAATACAAATAAAGTGCAACGAAATTGCAATCGTCTGCAATACTCATTAAACCGCCAATACGGCGGTTTAAAGACGGTAATATAAGCAATATGTTTTGCACGCTTTACGGTTTGCCGAAATTGTAATTGACAAGCAAGATTTTGGTACGGCAGCCGATATGCCGTTCAATCGGCATTTGCCGAAGTTTGGCGCGGTTCTGTTTTGCGCCGTTTCAAAAAGTGCGCAAGAGTAAGTGCAAGCGAAACCGCCGCGCCTATGCCGTCGGCAATGGGAGCCGCCCAAAGCAAGCCGACAACTCCGCTTCCCGCTTGATTGCTTTCAAATACAGCCGGCATAATAAACATCAACGGTACAAAACAAATCAAATCTCTTGTCAATGAAGAAACCGCCGATTTCACAGGACAGTTTACCGCTTGGAAAAACACGGAAGTCGTTTTGATAAAACAAGTAAGTATCATAGTGCTCAAAAACACTCTGAAAGTTATTTCGGCGTATTGGTGATACAAATCGTCGCCTTTGCCGAAAATGCCTATTATCGCCTGCGGCCAAATCTCAATTACGGCGGTGGCAATTACGCCGATTGTAAGGGCGGTAATCATCATTGTAAGGTAAGTGCGTTTGACGCGTCCGTCCAGATTTCTGCCCAAGTTGTAGCCCAGTATCGGCTGTCCGCCCAATGCCACGCCCATCACTACGTTTATAATCAATGTAAATACCTGAGTTTCGGTAGCCATCGCGTTTATTGGAATGTCTGTGCCGTACTGTGAAATTGCGCCGTATCTGCTTAGCATCATGTACGAGACAAGCGAAATTACCGCAATGGAAGTTTGGGTAATCATGGAAGAAAGCCCCAGTTTGACGGTTTGCGCCAACTCGGCAAAGTCGGGAACAAAACTTTTTAAGTTGAGTTTAAATGTTTTGGAGCGCAGCAGATAGGCGGCGCTTATTGCAAAGGAAGCGGTTTGTCCTATAACCGTTGCCCATGCCGCGCCGGCAATGCCCAAGTTGAATGCAAATATAAACAGCGCGTCCAAAGCGACGTTTATTGCTGCGCCTACCGCCATTGAAATCATTGCATACGCAGGACTTCCGTCGGCGCGTATTATGGCGCTGAGCGTGTTCATAAGCATAAACGCGGGGAAAAACCAAATCATTACGGAAAAATATTGCATCGACATTTCTATTGTGTTGTCAGACGCTCCGAACAGACGCAAAAGGGGTTCGCGCAGAAACCATGCCGTAAGAGTCAGCACGATACTTACCGCAAAGGTAATTGTAATGGACGTGCCTACGCAGTTGTGGGACTTTGAGGTGTTTTTGCTGCCGTTATTTATGCTGAGTCGTGCCGCACACCCGTCGCCGAACCACAGAGCAAATGCTTGCGGAATAAGTATTATAGGAAATACTACCCCTGCCGCGGTTTTTGCAAGTTGGGATATGCTGTTTCCTATGTACAGTTGGTCAACCAAGTTGTACGTCGAAGATATTATCAGCGACAATATGCAAGGCAAAGAAAACTTAATTAGAAGTTTGTAAATTTTTTCTTCGCCCAAATACTTTTCGTTTGTCATTTTTTTATCCTTGTTATGCGATAATTTTGAAGCACTGCGCGTTGTACGGAATATGCTTGCGCGGCGCGTCCGCTAAATCCGCATTTGCGGCAAAGCAGTATATTGCCGCAACTTTGCCCAATTCGTAATATCGGCGTAGAATTTTAACAATTCTACGCCTAATAATTTGTTCGGCATATATAATTATACCCCCGCAAAGAGCGGTAGTCAATAGGCAAAATAAATTAAATTTACTTTGCGGCAAATACGTCAGGCGACAATTACAGCAACGGAGTCAACGCCATTGCAACCATACAAAAAAAACGCCAAAATTTGTTGAGTTTGCACTTGGTTTGCAGTTCGCAGTGATTCATAAGCAAATCCAAGTCGGCTTTGAGCGTTTTGAGAGCGTTTGTTTTGTACATCCACACTCCGCATTCGTAGTGGTGTATCAAACTGCGATAGTCCATGTTCATTGTGCCTACTATTCCCACGTTGTCATCTGCTATTATGCTTTTGGCGTGTACAAACCCTTCGGTAAATTCGTATACTTTTACGCCCGCTTCCATAAGAGCGATGTAATTGTACCGCGTAATTTTAAACACCAACTTTTTGTCGGGAATTTGCGGAGTGATTATCCGTACGTCTACTCCGCGCCTTGCCGCGCGTATTATTGCCGAACGCAGCAGGTCGTCTATTATCAGATACGGCGTTGTAATGTACAGGTATCTTTGCGATTGGTTTATTATGTTAAGTATCGCTTCTTCGGCAATGGGGTCGTTGTATATCGGGCGCGGTCCGTCGCCGAAAGGATGTACGTAACCTTCGTCGGGGTATACGTCAAATGTATCGGGAATATACGGCGCAAAGTCCTCTAACTTGTGCGTTTGCATTGCAAACGATTGCAAAAACATCACCGTAAAACTTTTTACCGCTTCGCCTTGGAGTTTTACAGCCGAGTCCTTCCAATAGCCGAAGGGGTGTGTTTCGTTTATATATTCGTCGGCAAGGTTCATTCCGCCTATGTATGCGGTCTTGCCGTCTATTACGGTAACTTTGCGGTGATTGCGGTTGTTATGTACCGCTGTTGCAAGGGGCGTAAACTTGTTGAAACGTACGCAGTTTATGCCTGCTTTGTTCAATTGCTTGTAGTAGTTGGACGGTATTTTGGGCAGGCAGCCTATATCGTCGTACATTACGCGCACTTCTACGCCTTCCGAAACCTTGCGTTTGAGAATTTCCAAAACGGAATCCCACATTTTGCCCTGTTCTATTATGAAATATTCAACAAATATAAACTTTTCCGCGCGTTTCAGTTCGGCAAGCAAATCTTTCCAAAATGTTTCGCCGCTTGGGAAATAATCCGTCTTTGTATCGGTAAACAGCGGAAAATACGACGTGTCAAACAGATATCTGCTTTGTCCTTTGTATTCGGCAAGCCTGCTTTCCAATGTAACCTGAGATTTTTCGTTTTCTTTGAGTATACGGTGGCTTTCGATAAACAGTTGGGCAAAAAACTTGTACTGCTTCTTTTTTACTTTGTTTTGCGAAAACAATACGTAAAGCATCGTTCCCGTCATAGGAAACAACAAAATAAGAATCATCCAAGGCGTTTTGCCGTTTGGCGTCATGTCGCGGTTGATAAGGTGAACCAACGCAACTAATGACAGTATTCTGAAAATAATGTTTACTATTTTTCCGAAATATTCCAATACCGTCATAGTCAGCAAAATGAATACCAATTGCAGCAATATAAGCAGTACGAAAATGGTAGTTCGTCCGAATAGCATTTTAAAAAACTTTTTCATCTTTCACCGTATGTTTACATTATATAACACGCACGTATACGCTGATTTTAAATTATACATTTATTAGCGTGACGAGTTTCATAAAAGTAGTTAGCAATAGATAGCCGTTGTTGAACGTACTAATCTTGTGTATTTAATTATAGCATACACGCCCTGTCTTGTCGCGCAAATAATCGATTTTTTGCGTAATACGATGTAATAACAGGCAATGGGCAGTTATTTGTTTCGATTGCTTGTTGTGATTATTATAACACAGGCACAACGGTTTTACACTTGTTTTGGATGCAATTTCAATTGAAATCGCCGAGTTTTGCGTGTCGGGAAGGCAAAATGTCGGCAATTTATTAAAATATAATATTTATTACAATTAAACCGCTGAAACATTGACAAAAAAACGTACAACATTTATCATTAAAGAATGAACAAAAACGGAGAAATCTTGATATTGGGCGTGGAGAGTTCCTGCGACGAAACGGCGTGTGCGGTAGTTACCGACGGCAGAAAAGTTTTGTCCGATGTTGTACTGTCGCAAATAGACATTCACGCGCTGTACGGCGGCGTCGTTCCCGAAATAGCGGGACGCAACCACGTCGAAGCAATTTCCGCAGTTGCAAGTAAGGCGCTTGCCGACGCAAACGTAACTCTTTCGCAAATAGACGCCGTGGCGGTAACCTACGGCGCGGGGCTTGTGGGCGCGCTTCTTGTAGGCGTTTCCTTTGCCAAGGGGCTTTGCCAAGCAAGCGGATTGCCGCTTATTGCGGTAAATCACATTGAGGGACACATCTGCGCAAACTATCTTACGCACGCCGATTTGCAGCCGCCGTATGTTTGCCTTCTTACCAGCGGCGGAAATACCGCGATAGTGCGAGTCGATTCCTACGACAGTTACAAAGTGCTTGCGGCAACCGTCGACGACGCCGCGGGCGAAGCCTTCGATAAGATTGCGCGCGTACTCGGTTTGCCGTATCCGGGCGGACCTCGCGTCGATATGCTTGCGCAAAAGGGCAATGCCGTATATCCGTTTCATACCGTCAAACTCGCAAACGGCAATTTCAGTTACAGCGGGCTCAAAACGGCGGTAATCAATCTTGTACACAACGCTGCCCAGCGCGGCGAAACAATTTGCAAAGAGGACGTCTGCGCAAGTTTTACGCGAGCGGCAATTGACGGTCTTGTGGACAGGGCGGCGGAAGAACTCAAAAAAAGCGGACTTTCTTCGCTTGCAATAGCGGGCGGAGTTGCCGCCAACAGTTACCTTCGCAGTCGTGTGGAACAACTGAGGCAGCATGGAGTAAAGGTATATATGCCGCAATTGAAACTTTGCGGCGATAACGCGGCAATGATTGCTTCGCGCGGATACTTTCAATATCTAAACGGCGATTTTGCCGATTTGAGTCTAAATGCAGAGCCGTCGCTCAAACTGCGCGGAGATAAGCCGCACAGATAGCGGCAACAAAACATACGCCTGTCGAAATAAAATGCGCGTTCCAAAGGTTATTTTACTTTGGGGCATAGTTCCAAAGGCATTTCGACAGAGGGGGGGAGGGAAAATGAAAAAAGAAAAAACGCCTGTCGAGCGCATCGAAACATCCAAAGGCGGATTGACGTCCGCGCAGGTTGCCGAACGCACGGCGGCAGGTCATACCAACTACGTCAAAAAGGTTGTTGGCAAATCGTATCTGTCGATATTTGTTTCCAATATTTGTACCTTTTTCAATTTGCTGGGTATACTGATATTCATTTTGATGCTGTTTTGCGGAAGCGTGGAAAATATGATGTTTTTCGTTATAATCTGCGCAAATACCGCAATAGGAATTTTTCAGGAAATCCGCTCCAAAAGAGCGGTGGAAAAACTTTCGCTTGTGCAGGAACCGTCGCTGACGGTTGTGCGCGACGGAGTAGAAGCGGAAATTAAATCGCGCGATTTGGTAATAGACGACGTAGTGTTATACCAAACGGGCAAGCAAATATGCGCCGACTCAATAGTAATAGAGGGCGAAGCGGAAGTTAACGAAGCCCTTTTGACGGGGGAAAGCGATTCCGTCAAAAAGAAGGCGGGCGACAAATTGTTTTCCGGTTCGTACGTCGTTTCGGGCAGTTGCTATGCGCGCTGCGACAAGGTGGGCGAAGATAACTACGTCGAACAACTTTCGGCAAAAGTCAAAAAGTTCAAAAAACCCAACTCTCAACTTATGAAAGGCATTACGTCGATAATAAGAGTAATAAGTTGGATTATATTTCCCTTGGGGCTTGCTACGTTTTTGACGGGAGGCGCGCTTGCAGACGGCAAGTTTGCTCCGATAGAGCAGGTTCAGGGCGCGCTCAAAGTCGCGGCGGGCTCCATGATAGGTATGGTTCCCAGCGGAATGGTACTTTTGACAAGCGTCGCTCTTGCCGTTTCGGTAATACGTCTTGTCAAAAAACACGTCCTCGTGCGCGAGTTGTACTGCATAGAAATGCTTTCGCGCGTGGACACGCTGTGTCTTGACAAAACAGGCACCATCACCGACGGCACAATGACCGTAGAAGAAGTTATACCTCTCAAAGATAATTTGAATATAGCGCAATTGATATCTTCAACAATTGCCGCAACTAAGGACGACAATATGACGGCGGTTGCGCTCAAAAACAAATTCGGAGAGGACGATGTAATACCGGCAATTGTGGCGCTGCCATTCTCGTCCAAACGCAAGTTTTCCGCGGCAACGCTTACGGGCGGCAAAACCGTCGCGATAGGCGCGGCGGAATTTATGACCAAAAATATTCCAGCGGCGTATTCCCAAAAGGCGGACGCGCTTTTGCGGAAGGGGCTCAGAGTTCTCGCCGTTGCGCTTTCCGACAAACCGATAGAAAACGACGCAGTGGAAAACCTCGAAATAGTCGCCATTGTCGCGCTTTCCGATACCGTCAGAAGCGACGCGGCGGAAATAATCGGTTGGTTCAAAAACAACAACGTCGCAGTAAAGGTTATTTCGGGCGACAATCCGCTTTCCGTTTCGGTAATAGCGGCAAAGGTCGGCGTGGAAAATGCCGACAAATACATTTCGCTTGACGGACTTACCGACGAGGAAGTGGAAAAGGCAGCCGCCGAGTACACGGTATTCGGCAGGGTTTCGCCCGAGCAAAAGGCGCTTCTCGTCAGGTCTATGAAGGCGGCGGGTATGACGGTTGCAATGACGGGCGACGGCGTCAACGATATACTTGCCATGAAGGAAAGCGACTGCGCAATTACAGTCGGCTGCGGAAGCGACGCGGCAAAGAGCGTTGCGCAACTTGTGCTTACCGACAACCAATTCGGTTCCATGCCAAAGGTAGTGGCGGAAGGCAGACGGGTTGTCAACAACATACAAAACAGCAGTTCGCTGTTCTTGATGAAAACGTCCATGACGGTGTTTACAACGCTGCTTGTGCTATGTATTCCGGGGTATGCGTATCCCTTCCAGCCGCAGCACCTGTATGCAATGGAGTTTTTTGTAATAGGCATAGCCTCCTTCCTGCTTGCATTGAAGCCCAACACAAACCTTATCAAAGGAAACTTTGTGACCAATACTCTCAAAAGCACGCTTCCGAGCGGAATAGCGATGTTTTTGTCGGTGGCAATGACGTACGCATTTATGAACGTACTCGGCATACAAAATAATCCCGATGAGATAAGCACCGTGGCAATGTTCTCAATGACGGCAACGGGCGTTTTGGCGCTGTTGATACTGCTGTTTCCCTACGACAAGATAAATGCCGCAATTGGCGCGCTGTCGGTAGTTGGTACGGTTGCCTGCTACTTTGTGTTCCCGTGGGCGCTGGGGTTGCTAAACCAAATACTCGGCAAGGGCGAACCCGACCCGATGTTTGTAGCAATACCTGATAATTGCATATGGTTTATTGCAATCAACGCATTGGTAATGGCTGCAATAATAATCTGCGGCAAGTTGGTAATGAGGTACATCGAAAAGAAAAAGGAAGCAAAAACAATTGCGGAGGAAACAAAATGACGCTAAGCAAAGCACTGGAAATATACAAGGCACAACGCAAAAAACTTATTGCTATGAATTACGTCGGGTTTTTGACGGAGTGGGATATGCAGACGGAAATGACTGCCGGCAGTGTGGAAAACGCCGCCGCACAGCAAGCCGTGCTTGCCGAAATGACGTATGAACTCAACGTCGACGGCAACTTTACCGAAGCGGTAAACTACCTTTACGGACACAAAAACCAACTTGACGAAGCGCTTGCGCACGAAATAGAAATTTTGAAAAAGGACGTGGAAAATACCGCCAAAATTCCGCGCGAAGAGTATGCCGCGTTTCAGCAACTTACGGCAGAGGGATATCCGCTGTACGTCGAGGCAAAGAAAACCGGCAACTTCAAAATATTTGAAGATACTCTTACAAAAGTCGTGGAGTACAACCGCAAACTGACAAAGTGGCTGCAAACCGACGAACTTCAAGGTTACGACGTTTTGTTGGATATGTACGAACCGTCCTTCAAGCAAAGCGATTACGACAGATTTTTCGATGCGTTGAAAACGCGTCTTGTGCCTTTTGTCAAAAAGGTCACAAGCAAAAAACTGCAATTTAACGACGCTTTTACGCGTAAACTTTACCCTGCCGATAAGCAAAAGGAGTTTTGCGATTACATTCGCGACGTAATGTGTTTCGATAAGTCGCGCGGCTCTATGAAGGAGAGCGAACACCCCTTTACAAGCGGATTCGGTACTGACGACGTACGTATAACGGTGCATTACTACGAGGACAATTTAGTTTCGGCAATATTTTCCGCCATTCACGAAACGGGACACGCGCTTTACGAACAGCAGGTTGACAGAAGTTTAAACGGTACTTTCTGCGATGGCGGCGCAAGTCTCGGACTGCACGAAAGTCAATCACGGTTTTACGAAAATATCATCGGGCGCAGTCGCGCGTTTTGGCAGGCGCACTTTCCCAAACTCGTCGAAACTTTCCCCGAGCAACTTCAAGGCGTGACGCTCGACGACTTTGTAAAGTACATAAATACCGCGCAGGTAAGTTTTGTAAGGACGGAAGCCGACGAGTTGACGTATCCGCTTCACGTAATGCTTAGGTACGAAATGGAAAAGAAGTTTGTCGGCGGAAAACTCGAAGTAAAGGATTTCCCCGAGTATTGGAACAAGACTTTTGAGGAATACTTCGGCATTACTCCGCCTAACGACACTTTGGGCGTGCTTCAAGACGTCCATTGGGCATACGGCAACATAGGTTACTTCCCCACGTACGCTCTTGGTTCTGCAATTTCCGCTCAGTTGTATGCCGCAATGCAAAAGGATTTTGACGTGGAAGCGTCGCTTGAAATCGGCAACACCGCACAGATAAACGCGTGGCTCAAAGAACACGTACACAAATACGGTTCGAGCAAGTACCCAAAAGAAATTTTGAAAGCGGCAACGGGCGAGGATTTCAATCCCGATTACTACATAGACTATTTGACGGACAAATACGGCAAACTGTACGGAATCGATTAACGACGGCTGTCGTCTGAATAAACGGAAAGTATCCGTTGTTACTGCAACAGGCAAAACGCGGTGTTTTGCGTTGTACTGAGATTACGTTTTGCATACAAAAATATGCGGAGGCTTTATGGATTTAAGAAACTTTGTGTTGACGCTGAAATACGTTTACGGCGGCAAAAAACATAGTATAAAACTAAACAAAACGGTACTTACGGCAGGATACAAAAACGCTCATTTATCTGCAATGTCGACGAGCGGCGAGGATAAACTGTCTGTGCGGCTGTCTGCTCCGCGAACGGTCAAAATGATATCCGCAGAGGCGGCTTTCGATTACGAATACCAAGCGGATGAAAAGTTTTTTTCCAACGGATATCAATCTTGGACGACTTCGCGCGAATACGGACGCGGCGACAGACAGTACGGACTGCGCGGCGTCGGCAAAGTACCCTTCGGCAAAAAGAGAATAAGCGCGTGCGGCGATTATCACTTTACCAAATACGCGCGCAAGTTGTATCACGGATTTACCTACGCATATTTGCGTCGCGGAAGAAACTTGACTTTGTTGGGTTCGCTTGACGAACACAGCGGTTTTACGGTATTTTATGCAGATATGAAACGCGGCAAACTTACCGTTTCCAAAGACGTCGAAGGTTTGGAATTGGTCGGCGATTACAATTTGTTTGACGTAGCAATCTATTGCGGCGGGTACGATGAAGTTTTTGACAAATATTTTGAAGAGTTTCCTCTTAAACATACGGGCAGGGTAGATAGACTTACAGGTTATACTTCGTGGTACAATTATTTTCAAAACATAGACGAAAATATTATTCTGCGCGATTTGGACGGACTCGATGCTGTTTCGGGAATGACAAATATTTTCCAAATTGACGACGGTTACGAAACGTATATAGGCGATTGGGACGTCGACCCGGTCAAATTCCCCAACGGGCTCAAAGGCATTGTAGACAAAGTTCACGGCAAAGGTATGCTTGCGGGTTTGTGGGCGGCGCCGTTTTCCGCGCAGTTCAAGTCAAACGTGGCGGCAAATCACCGCGATTGGCTCATTCGCAAGAAGCGCGGCGGTTTACTGTACGCAGGTATGGCGTGGGGAGGGTTTTACGCGCTCGATTTGGAAAAGACGGAAGTAAAAGATTATCTCAAAGCCTTTTTCGACAGAGTTTTTGACGAATGGGGATTCGATATGGTCAAGTTGGATTTTCTGTATTCCGCCTGTATTATTCCGCGTAACGGCAAAACGCGCGGACAACTTATGTGCGAAGCAATGGAGTTTTTGCGCGAGTGCTGCCGCGACAAAATAATTTTGGGCTGCGGAGTTCCGCTGGGACCTTCTTTCGGCATTGTGGACGCCTGCCGTGTAAGTTGCGATGCGGAAGTAAGTTTCAAAGACAAATTTTACGTGGATTACACCAATCAAGAGGTTGTTTCGACGCGCAACGCAATGACAAGCAATATTTTCCGCAGACACCTTGACGGGCGCATTATGGCAAACGACCCCGACGTGTTCTTTTTGCGCGACGGCGGAATGACTCCCGCAAACTACACATTGCAGCAAAAGCAACTGCTTTCTACAATCAACAAAATGTGCGGCTCGGTGCTGTTTGTTTCCGATAATGTCGGCGAGTACGACCAAACCAAACTCAATCTGCTCAAATCGGCATACACGCCGTTTGACGGAAAGGTTACATTTGCGGAATTTGCCGACAAACATACCGTTGCGGTGGAATATCAAACCGACGGCAAAACTTTCCGCTTGACATACGACGTATACAGCGGCGACTACAAAGTGGAAGGCGCAGTGCAGGCGGATTAAATACAAATGCAATGTGCGTTATTGCCGTACCGACGCAAAACTTTGTAAAACACTTTTGAGGAAATATATGGATTTGCTGATTCCCGCCGCTTTCGGATTGGAAGCGGTTGTCAAAAGACAACTTGACAAACTGGGCTACGCCGACGCCAAAGCGCGCAACGGACGCGTGCGCGTATGCAATTGCACTTGGCGCGACGTTGCTTTGATAAATATGTTTATCCGCAGCGGCGAGCGCGTTTTGATAAATGCCGCCGAATTTGAAGCGGATACCTTTGACAAACTGTACGAAGGCATACGAAGCGTGGAATGGCGGCACTATCTTGTGCCCGACTCCAAGGTGAAGGTAGTCACCAAGACGGTGCGCAGCAAACTGTTTGCGCACAACGCTGTGCAGAGCATCGGCAAAAAGGCGATAGTAGACGCTATGTACTCCGCATTCAAAGTGTCTGCCGACGAAACGGGCGCGGAAACCGTCGTGGAAATAGATTTGACGGACGACGTAGCCTCAATCAATCTGGACACGTCCGGCACGGGATTGCACAAACGCGGCTACCGCGACCTTGCCTATTCCGCTCCTCTCAAAGAAACTACCGCCGCCGCGCTTATCGATTTGTCGTATTACCGCGCGGATAAGCAATTTGCCGATTTGTTTTGCGGAAGCGGCACTTTGCCGATAGAGTGCGCTTTGCGCGAATTAAATATCGCCGCGGGAATCAACAGAACTTTTGCTTACGTCAATTGGAAGTGTACTCCCAAAGGAATATACAACGAAGTAATTGAGCAAGCCAAAGACTCTGTAATTAAACAACCTCTTGAAATACTCGGGAGCGATATTTCGGAAAACGCCGTTTCCATAGCAAAGCACCACGCAAAGCGCGCGGGAGTGGACAAGTACGTAAAGTTCAGAGTTGCTGCCGCCGAAGATTTTAGGTCGGAATCTTCCTTCGGCGTGGTAATAAGCAATCCGCCCTACGGCGAAAGGCTGGGGGATGACAAACAGGCGGTTGAAATTGCCAAAAGTATGGGCAAACTGTACAAAACCCTCGACGAGTGGAATTTTTATTTTATCTCTCCGCTTGACGGATTCGAGCGGTGTTTCGGCAGACGCGCCGACAAAAAACGTAGGATATTCAATGCGGGTATCGAGTGTACATACTTTTCCTTTTGCGGAAAGCCGCCCAAAGATTTTGACTGACGGTGTAAATGAGCCTTTTATAAGTATTAATCGCATTATGCCTGTGCGTATCGGTATTACATAGGTTGGTCGAAAGCGATGACTTAGGTGCAGTACGCGCCAAACCGATTGGCTACGGTTCGTTCGGAGTTTCGCCTCGCCTAATAGCGTTTTTTTTGAAATCATCCGTTATTGCAGGCAGAGCAATAGGCATATTTTGCGATAAACTACGCATATACACCGAGGCAATCAGACAAGTTTATGCAAACGGCATTGCCGTAAAAACAGTTTTACAAAGCGCACATTTGCGCTTTTTTATTGACAAAAAAATATTATCTTACAACGGAATTTTTGCGCCGCCGACAAAAGGTCGGTTATTTGGCTTATTACGGCAAAACGGCGCGAGGCGCGTCGGTGTAAATCTTATCCTTCGATAAATAGTTTATTTTGTGCAAAATGCCGCTTTGCGGCATATATTACTGTATGAAATCACTCAGCAACGGACAAAGCGTTCACTTTATCGGAATCGGCGGAATAGGTATGAGCAGTCTTGCGCTTCATCTAAGCGCGCACGGAGTGCGCGTTACGGGCAGCGACAGATGCCGCTCGGAAATTACCGACAAACTTTCAGATAGCGGAGTAAAAGTTTTTATAGGGCACAATGCCGACAATATAGCGGATGATTGCGCGTTTGTCGTTTATACGGAAGCGGTGGATAAAGACAACCCCGAACTTCAAAAGGCGCAAATAAGGCAAATACCCGTCGTTTCCCGCGAAAAACTTTTGGGAGAGGTATTCGACGGCTTTGACAAGCGCGTAGCGGTGTGCGGCGTGCACGGCAAAACAACGGTAAGCGCAATGATTGACTACCTTCTGCAAAAAACCGATATTTCGCACGCAGCGTTTGTCGGCGGAATTTCCGTCGAAACGCAAAGCAATTACACAAAGGGCAGCGGGATTGCGGTTGCGGAAGCGTGCGAGTTTAAACGCAGTTTTTTGTGTTTGCACCCCGACGTTATCGTCGCGCTCAACGTGGAATTAGACCACCCCGATTGTTACGGCAGTTATGAGGAAATTGTTTCGGCTTTCGGCGAATTTTTCGGCAATCTTTCGGCAGAGGGCGTAATTGTCGCCAACGGAGATTGCGTTCCGCACGGCATACTCAAAGGCAAACGCAGTCTGTTGTTCGGCTGCGGCGTCAATTACGATTACGGCGCGGAAAATTTGTCTTGCACGGACGGAAAGTATTCGTTTGATTTATATAAAAACGGCAAATTCGTTTTGCGCGTACACGTTCCGATGTGCGGCAAACACAATATTTACAACTCTTTGGCTGCGCTTGCGGCGGTTGACGTATGCGGTGTCGATTTGACAAAGGCGGCTCGGGCTTTGGAAGATTTTGCGGGAGTAAAACGGCGTTGGATGAGCATCGACTGCGGTTTGTGCAACGTGGTGGAAGATTACGCACACCATCCTACTGAAATAGCATCTGTCGTAAGTACGGCAAAGGATGTTGCCAAAGGCAAAATATACGCATTTTTTCAGCCGCACACGTATACGCGCACCAAGGCGCTGTGGCAGGAGTTTTGCCAATGTTTTTCGGGTTGCGACTTTGTGGGGCTGCTGCCGATATATGCCGCGCGCGAACAGTCGATAGATGGCGTAACAAGCGAAGAACTTGCCAAATCTATCGAAAACGTGCGCCACGTTGCCTACTTCGCCGACGAAATGCAGGCGGCGGACTTTATTGCAAACACCGTCAGACCTATTGACACCGTGCTTGTAATAGGCGCGGGCGATATATTTAAACTTAGCGCGCTGCTCAAATCCCGCAGGTAAAAATGCGCGCAAATATACTTGTTAACCGGTGCTTTTAAGTATAATTTACATATCAAAAGGGAGCGAGGATATTGCAAAATCCTCGCTCCCTATTTGTTATTTGAGATGTAATTTGTTTTGTTTGCCGTTTTATTTAAGTTGGTCGGCGTTGCGTTCTATGCGTTCTACTTTTATCAAGTTGGTGCCGACGTTTTTGCCGAGAGGCACGCCTGCGGTAATTACTATATTGTCGCCGTTTTGTGCAACGCCCAGTTTTACAACGGTATCTTCGGCGTGTAGGAACATCACGTCCGTGTTGTAAAATACGCAGCAGTGCTGGGGTATTACGCCCCAACTTGTTGCAAGTTGGTGGTACACGCGTTTGTTGCTTGTAAGCGCAAGTATGGGGGAAATGGGGCGGAAACGCGAAATCATCCGCGCAGAAACTCCGCTTGCCGTGTAAACAACAATTGCTTTGGCGTTTATGTCAAAAGAGGTGTTTACCGTTGCGTGCGAAATTGCGTCGTTGTTATCCAACAGTTGTACTTTGCTTGCACGGTAGCCGTCGGCATAATCTATGTTGTTTTCCGCTTCGTTGGCGATTTTTGCCATGGTGGCAATGGTGTTGGGAGGGTTTATTCCCACTGCGCTTTCCGCCGAAAGCATTACGCAACTGGAACCGTCGTAAACGGCGTTTGCAACGTCGACTATTTCCGCGCGCGTCGGGCGCAGTTTTGTAATCATCGATTCTAACATTTCCGTTGCGGTAATTACAAACTTACCTTTCATTCTGCTGCGGGTAATAAGCAGTTTTTGCAATGCCGGCAGTCGTTCGTAGGGTACTTCTACTCCCAAGTCACCGCGTGCAACCATTATTCCGTCGGATTTTTCTATTATAGCGTCAATGTTGTTTATACCCTGCTGACTTTCTATCTTGGCAACAAGTACCATGTCTTTGGAGCCTTTTTCGGCAAGGTAGTCGCGTATTTCCTGCATACAGTCGCCGTCCTGCACAAAACTTGCCGCAACTATTTCGGCATTTATCGATACGGCAAAGTCCAAGTCTTTTTTGTCTGCGTCGGAGAGGAAGGGTATATTAAGTTTTCTTCCGGGGACAAACAATCCCTTGCGGTTGGAGAGTGTGCCGCTGTTTTGCGAAACTGCGTATATATCGCCGTCTTTGATATCCGTAATAACAAATACAAGCAATCCGTCGTTGAGTAGCAGGGTATCGCCCTTTTTGACGTCTTTGTACAGTTGCTTGTAGGTGACGGAAACTTTTGTTTGGTCGCCCACAATATCTTTGTTTGTAAATACAAAGGGCATATTTTCGGTTACTTCTATTTTGCCGTCCGCAAATGTGCCGATACGCACTTCCGGTCCCTTCAAGTCTACCATGATGGGCAGCGGAATTTCGAGGTCGTCCCTTACGCGCTTTACGTTGTTGACGCGTTCCAGATGTTCTTCGTACAGTCCGTGGCTCATATTTATGCGTGCCACGTTCATTCCCGCTTCCGCCATTTTCTTTATTTGCTCGTAAGTGGTGCTGGCAGGTCCGAGCGTGCAAACTATTTTTGTTTTTCTCACGGCATTTTCCTCCTTGAATATCGGTTTTTACCCGATAGAGCAACAATAATTTGTCCAAATAACAACATATTACTCATTATAATGTAATATACACCAAAACCGCGCTTTTGTAAAATATTTGTAAAGCGTTTTTGCGTTCGGTATGAAAAAAATATTTCAGGCGGTTTGAACCTGCGCCTAAGTTGCGGACAAGGTTTCCCGTACATTATATGCGGCAGATTGATTTTGCTTACAATTGTCCGACAAGGCAGTATACTATACTTAATCAAAGTCTGTGCTGTATTGCAACAAACCGTATTGCAGTAAATGTCGGTGTTGCTTCCGTCAAACGGCACGCGCCGCGCTTTGTACTGCGGCAAAGCAGTGTTGCAAAGGGCGCAAACGTCAAATATTTAGCGGGTAGTTGTGCGCGGCTGCATTTGCAGCAAAACTCAATTTTGCCATTGATAGTGATTTTTTCATTTGTTTTTCTACTTTGAGTAAGGTTGCCGCCCGTTATAAATAAAAATTGTATAGAACCCTCTTGTTTTAGGTTCAATACTGTAATACAATACGTCAGCATACGTTTTGTTATATTGCGTTTTGTTAGTGTTGACTTGCGGCGTATTTTACTGTATAATAAATCATCACGGTCAGGTTGCGTATGAGGTCGCGTAACAGTATGGAATAATAAGGGAGATAGTAGTTATGAATCAATATTTATCGGTATCGCCTCGCGTACAAAAGGCGCTCAAAGAAAACAAGCCCGTAGTTGCTCTTGAATCTACGATAATTTCTCACGGTATGCCGTATCCGCAAAATGTGGAAACCGCGCTGAATGTCGAAAAAATAATAGAAGATTGCGGTGCGGTTCCCGCTACTATCGCAATAATAAACGGCAAACTTACCGTAGGTTGCACAAAGGAACAGATAGACCTTTTGGGCAAAAAGGGTCTTGACGTCATCAAAACTTCGCGCCGCGACATACCGTTTGTCATTGCAAAAGGCGAGGACGGAGCAACAACCGTTGCCGCAACAATGTTTATTGCATCGCTTGCCGGCATAAAAGTGTTTGCTACGGGCGGCATAGGCGGCGTGCACCGCGGTGCGGAAACAACAATGGATATTTCCGCCGACCTCGAAGAATTGCAGCAAACGTCGGTAATGGTGGTGTGCGCGGGAGCAAAATCCATATTGGATTTGGGACTTACGTTGGAGTGTTTGGAAACGCGCGGAGTTGCCGTTGTCGGTTACCGTACGGAGGAGTTGCCTGCATTTTACACGCAGAAAAGCGGTTTCAAAGTGGATTACCGTTTGGATACGCCCGCGGAAATCGCGCTTGCTTTCTACTGTCAGCAGCACTCGGGACTCAAAGGCGGAATGCTTGTTACCAACCCAATACCCGACGAATATGCAATGGACAGCGATTACATCAATACCAACATCGACGCAGCCGTCAAGGAAGCGGAAAGTCTTGGAATACACGGCAAAGAGTCCACGCCGTTTTTGCTGGATAAGATACAGCGTTTGACGTCGGGCAAGAGCCTTGCGGCAAATATTCAACTTGTGTACAACAACGCGCGTTTGGCAAGCGAGATTGCCAAAGAACTTGCAAAACTGTAATTTGACGGTTTGACTTAGATGGATTGGTTCAACTACATAGGACTTGCAATAATAGTTGTAATAATGGTTCCCAATATCGTATATGCTGTCAAATGCAAAGAGGGGTTTTCAAGCGTCTACAAAAACAAAGCGGCGGAAGTATTTGAACAAATAGGCAGATACGGCTGTTTTGTACTGATGATTTTCAATATTCCGTACACATACTTGGGTTTTTGGTTTGACGGGGCGTTGTATGTTTATATAACCGTCAATGCGTGTTTGTGCGCCGCATACGTAATAATTTGGGCGGTGTTTCGGAACAAGACGCATTTGGCAAGGGCGGTAACGCTTTCGGTTTTGCCGTCATTAGTATTTTTGTTTAGCGCAATAGTGCTTGCAAATATTCCCCTTGCGGTATTTGCCGCCGTATTCGCGCCTTGCCACATTTTGATTAGTTGCAAAAACGCGCAGAGAGAAATTTGACTCTCTGCGCGTTTTGTATTTGTTTATTTAAGCGTCTTTTGCAAATAACAGTTGCAAACTTGCCGAGTTTAGGCAAAATCAATCGACGACTATTATTTTGCTGCGAATTTCCAAATCTTCGACATTGATTTTTTCCAATTCTTCGTTAAGCGTTTCAAACGGTATTTTAGAGCCAATCATACCGTCTACGTTTACCTTGCCTGTCACAAGCAGGTTTATTGCGCTGGAAAAGTTTCCGCAGCCGGTGTACACTCCGAAAATCGACAGATGCTTGTTGGCAATCTGCGATACCGAAAGTTTGCTTTCCTTGTTGCCGTAGCCGGAAATACAAATATTGGCATTGAATGCCGCAATGTTGTAGATATCGCGTACGTTAAAACTGCTGTTTGTAAAGTATACGATTTCCTTGCACATTCTTCCGCCGGTAATGATTTGAATCTTCTTTTCCACATCGTATTCCGATTCGGTATTGAATGTGTAGAATATTCCTTGGCTCTTTGCCAAATCGAGTAGTTCTTGATTGTCGCTTATCAGTATGGGCAATGCTTGATAGTATGCAAGCAGTTGCGCTACGATTATGCCTACTTTTGTGGATGCAAATATCGCAATGTGTCTGCCCGCTTCCACGTCAAGCGAATCCACAATATTGAGTCCCAGCGCCACATAAGAAGTAAACAGCGCGCGTTCGTTGGATAACGCGTCGGGCAGTTTGTGCAGTATTGCCGCAGGTAAATCGATGAAATTTTGCATAAATCCGTTGGAATTTTCGCCCAATTCCTTCATATTTTCGCAGCGCTCGTAATTGCCGTCCTCGCAGAACGCGCAATTGTTGCAGGGTATGTAGGGTTCAATTACGACGCGGTCCATCTTGGTGAGCATTACTTTGTCGCCTTGACGCACTTCGGAAACCACGCCGACGGCATTTCTTCCCGGCACAAACGGGTATTTTTTCTTGTCGGTGCCGTCGTAGACGTTGTAATCGGACATCGAAAACAATACTTGTTCGATTTTTACCTTGACGTTGTTTTCTTCCGTAAGCACGGTTGGGTCGTCGTTGATTTTAAACAGTTGTTTGGGACTCGCAAGAGACCATGATTTCATATAGTATTTTCTCCCCGTCAGCCGATTGTGCGGCTGCGTATGTAAATGCAAATTCTACTTTGAATATTTACGTACCTATTATATCAAATATTTTTAGAAAAATCTACCTTTTCCGTGTCGACTAAAAGTAGAGAGACTTTGACACCGCCAAATTTGCCCAAACCTATTGACATTTTTTCTGCATTTGTTATACTTCAATTTGACGGTTCTGCGGGAGGAAAATAGGGCATATTTTTACTCCTGTTTGAAGTGAAGCAGGGCGGAACAATGCGCAAATTTTCTTGAACGACGGCAAATCGGAGGCAATATGAAAATACAGTATCTCGGACATTCGGCTTTCAGACTCATAAGCGAAATGGGTACCTCTGTGGTATGCGACCCTTATTCGCCGCAACTTGTGGGGTACGGTATGCCGCGTGTTTCCGCCGACGTCGTTACGGTTAGCCACAGACACTCCGACCACGATTACGAGGAGGGTGTGGGCGGCGACCCGTCGGTAATAGACGTCCCCGTCGCACTGGCTGCCGATGACGTGGCAATAGAAGCAATCGAGTGTTTTCACGACGACTGCCAAGGCGCAAAACGCGGCAAAAATATTGTTTTTGTATTCAGTATAGACGGCATACGCGTAGCGCACCTCGGCGATATAGGCGAAAAGAATGTGGAAGTTGCGGCAAAACTTATCGGCTGCGACGTTTTGCTTGTGCCGGTAGGCGGCAACTATACAATAGACTGTAACACCGCAAAGTGGTATGTCGGCATAGCAAAACCGTCCATCGTAATTCCGATGCATTACGCGCAGGGCGGAACGATAGATATCGACGGCGCGGAAAAGTTTACGGAGTTGTTTGACAAATCGCAAACCGAATACGTCGGAGATACGCTTGTAATAGACGATATCCCCGAAAACTACTTCAAAGTAAAGGTTATGACGCGCTTATCTGCGGATTTTTGACGGTATTACGTAAATTTCGGCGGGCGTAAACTGGAACTTTTATTCGCAGACAATCAACGTAAAAGCAATAAGTATCGTAAGCGGCAAATTTTTACATAAACTCAAATGTGCTCGATTGCGACAGAATAGCAAAAATATCTTCCGCAGTATTGCGAGTTCGGGTTAACAAAGCGTTACGGCGCGGACGCAGTTAAAACCTTACGGGTTTAAATCCGTAGTGCCTAACAGAACGCAAAGTTGTTTGACGGAAAAATACGTCCATCCGTAATTTTGTCGGTAAAACATTTCAAAACGCTTTTCAAATTTTATTTTTGTGATATACTGTATGTGTCCGCAGATAATGCGGATTTACGGAGGTTATTATGGACAAAAAAGTATTCAAATTGATGAACGAACAAATCAACAAAGAGTTGTATTCCGCCTATTTGTATTTGGATTTTTCCAATTACTATTCCGAGCAGGGCTTGGACGGATTTGCCAATTGGTATATGGTTCAAGCGCAAGAGGAACGCGACCATGCAATGCTGTTTGTAAAATATCTTCAAAACAACGGCGAAAAGGTAACTTACGAAGCAATTGCCAAACCCGATAAAGTTTTGGATTCGCTCAAAGCGCCGCTTGTCGCCGGACTCGAACACGAAAAGTACGTTACAAGCCTTATACATACCATTTACGACGCGGCGTTCGGAGCAAAAGATTTCCGCGCAATGCAGTTTTTGGATTGGTTTGTAAAGGAACAGGGCGAAGAAGAAACCAACGCCGAAGATATGATAAAGAAGTTTGACTTGTTCGGCGGAGATTCCAAGGGACTGTATATGCTCGACAACGAACTTAAAGCGCGCGTATATACCGCGCCGTCGCTTGTTCTGTAATTTTGCTGCATATAATTTGCGTTGCAAACTGTAAATAAATTTTGCAGATAGCGGTTGTCTTATTGCAGTACGGCATTGCGTTTTGTATGTGAGGCTCAATAAAATATAATTACGATTGCTGCCGTATTTTATTAGACACGGCAGCAATTTTATCGGGTATTGACAAACACATTTTATTTGTGAACATCGGGTTTTGAGTCAAGATTGTTAAGTTCCGCGTCTTTCGGCGCGACGGTTTCGGTACAGTCATTGGCTTATTTTTTACGATTAGGCAGACTGGGTAAGGAACAATGTTTCTTTTGTTACATAGATAAAGTCTTTGCAAAGTTTAATGTATAACGACATTGTGCCGAGAACAGACGGCGAAGCAATCCGAAGAAATGCAATTTGGGCATATTATAAATAGTATAATTTACAACAAATAGTATGTTACGTAATAAACAGTATGGCGTACAGCAAGTAGTGTGGTGCACAACCAAAACCGCAACCGATGTTTTCGGTTGCGGTTTTGGTATTATTCAAAGTTTTTGCCTATTTCGTTATCGTCGACATTAGGGTTTACGTACCGCTTTTTGTTGTCTTTGCCTTGGTAAATAATAGCCTTTTGAGGACAGCGGTGGAAGCACCCTATACAGGCAATGCAGTTGCCGCCGAATGTTATCTGTCCGTTTTCAAGACGAATATTGTGCGCAGGACAAATTTTAATGCATTTGCCGCACCGTACGCATTTGTCCGTAACGGAAAATCTTTCGCCGATAAGATGCCAATTTTCCTTATTTTTAAGATAAGTTTGTTCCTTGGTGCGCTTCTTGTTAGGTAAACGGCATTTGCCGCTCTCGATTTCGTTTATTACGGCGTCTATGCGTTTATTTGCGGAATTCAATATACTGCGCAAGTAAAATTTCGGCGGCGACATAACAAGCGTAAAGTTTTCGGGCATTTTCAGAGTGTATACGCTTTTGACGGTAAGTCGGCTGTTTTTTGCATATTGGCACAGCAGTCTGTCGGCGCCGCCGACCATTCCGCCGTAGTTTTGAATTGCAATTATCTCCAATCCGTCTTTCAATTGGTCAAACAATTTCAAAATGGGCACAGGCATACCGAATGAGTATATAGGCGTAACAATAATTACGCCGTCAAATTCGCTTCCGTCCGCCGTGTATGACGGAGCGTACAAAACTTTTCCGCCCAGTTTTTGTTGGATTCTTTTGGCTATGTACAAACTGTTGCCCGTCGAACTGAAATACAGTATTCCCAAGTTGTTCATAATTTTTCCTGCCCGTGTCGTTTGTTTTTGTGCAAATACCGCCGGCAGACACCCTGCGCCGTATTTGCACACTGCATATTTTATTTCACATAGTGTGCCGTATTTGTAATCTATATATATTATACCACATCTTTACTCGATAGCAACAAATATATTACCCGATTTTGTCGTTTGCGGTTTCATTGGATTATACCGCATATTCGCTCGGTTGCAGCAAGTATATCCGTCTACGCAGATTGTTTACTCTGCGCTTTTTATTGAATTCCAAAACATTGTCGGTGCGGCTATATTATCCGTAAAGTGAATAAAAATATCCCTCGGTGGTATGTATTTGTCAAAACACGAATGTTACAATATAAATGTTCGCACTTATATATTTTACTTTTGTAAAGCGCAAATTGAAAAATAAAATCAATGGAGGAAAAGATGAAAAAACGCAAAGTCATTTTATCCGTATTGTTGACGTTTGTGTTGCTGCTGACGATTTCCGTAGCCGCGGCTTGCAATCCCGACGACGGTCCCGTAGAGTCGCCCTTCGATTCTTGGGCGCTGCAAAGCATAAGCGTAGGCGGCAACTACAGGAAGGAATACAACCTTAACGAGGCGTTCTCCGCAGAGGGGCTTACCGTTTCCGCGCGTATGAAAAACGTGGAATCGGGCGATACCCGCACGGATGACGTAACGGCAAATGCCCAAATAGACAGCGGCAAATTTAATTCCGCAATGGTAGGAACTTATGCAATAACGGTAAGTTACACCCACAGCGGAGTGACGCGTTACGCGCAGTTTGACGTAAGAGTAAAGCCTTACGAACCGCAAGTCAACGGCATATCTATTGCCAAGGTCAAATATGATTACGATATTCCGCAAGGCGCGTCTTATGTCAAAATAGACGTCGATGATATTACCGTCAAAGCAGTAAACGCCCAAGGCGAGGAAGAAGCAACCGCGCTTGACAAATCGGCGTATACCCTTACGTATTACCGCGGGGGAGAAAAGTTGGCAAACCTCGACACTGCAACCAAAGGCGCGTATACCATTCAGGCGGAAAGAAAGTCCGACGGACAAAAAGCGTTTGCGGTGATATACGTTCTCGACCCCGTACAAAGCATAGAGTTTAGGTCGGGTACGCTTACGCAGGAACAGGCTTTGACCGACAGTATGACGGGCAATTGGATGTTTACCGTAACTAACCGCAGCGGAACAACGCACGATGTAACATCCGACAAGGTCGAACTGGGAAGTATCAACTCGCTTATCCCCGGCAGTTACAAAGCAAACGTCGTTTACAGCGAATACGACGCCAAGGGCAATTCTTCAACTGCCGAAACCGCGGTGGATTACACCGTAACAAAAGTTGCGGGAATGGTTAACCAATCCTATGCCGTCAATATTTCGGGCGTAGGCGGAGACGGAAAATTTGAAATCAAACCCGCAAACGAAGCAACCGACGGCGTTTTGAATGCCGAGGGAGGAATTTCGCTTATTACGGGTACAGACAGTTCGGGTAAGGAAATGGTAATAACTATCGAAGGCAACACTGCCGCGTGCGGTTCCAAATCCTTTACAAAACGTATGAAATTCGGCGGAAAGAGCCAAAGCGGTACAAGACAAATCAAGTTGGAAGTAAAGGGCGCTTCGCTCATTACCGTTTACGCAAAGAGCGGTAGTAGCAGTACTCTGCGCGGATTAGGCTTGTACAGCGACGCAACCGTTTCCGCTGCAAAAAGATTGGATACCACCGAACAAATGCTTGGTACCGTCGTCCCGCTTACATACCTTGTAGATAAGGCAGGCACGTATTACTTGGCTGCGCCCGACGGCGACGTAAATATTTACTACATCCAAATAGACACCGTTTTGACCGGCGAAGCGGCAAACGGACAGCAAAGTATCGAACTTCCTACGGAAACGCAAGTTGCGGGTATCACGCTCGATACGTCTAACTTAGTCAAAAAGGAGTTTACCAAAGGCGACGCGTTTACATACGAAGGGCTTGTAGTTAACCAAAAGATTTACAATCCGGTAACGGCGGACACTCGTTTTGAAGCGGTTACGGACTATACGGCTACAATTACCAAAGGCAGTATGGACGAACAGGGCGAAATTACAGTAACGGTAGAGTATCAAGGCAAGACTGCAACGTATATCGCCAAAGTCAACTCGCTTGTTGACGGCGTCAACGGTATAAAGGTAAGCGCAACCGCACCTACCGTAGAGTTGGAAAGCGCTGACGACAAACACACTGTGGAACAAAGCGACTTTGTCGTCACAACCGATAGCGGCGCTGCGATAACCGAAGGTCCTAATGCGGGAGAGTGTTTCAATATTCTGTACGACCTGTACCGTGTAACGGACGGAACGGAAGAGTATCTGGGTACCAATTGGACGGTCGGCGCAGGCACATATAAGGTAAAAGTTGCCGCACAGTACAACAACTCTTATGTTGAAGGCACAACATCTTTTGAAGCAGAGTGTACGTTTACGGTAAAAGTCAAGGCAGCAGAAGGCGAAGTAACTACGGAATCTTTTGCGCTTGACGTACTTGCAGACCAAGCGTCGTTCAGCGAAACAGCATATGCGCCAAACAGTAATATTGCCGACAACTCGTTGTTTACGCTGACAAATACCGTCGCAATGAAGACCTCTTTCGGCGGAACATTCGGCAACTTGCAAAACGGCAGCAATGCGGTTACTTATACGACAATGGACGGCAAAGCCGCCAATCCCAACCAAGGCATTAAGGTGTCAAGCAATATTGCCCTCGGCACAACGGCGGATTCGCTGTTTACGGTTACTGCAAAAGACAAAATAACGCTGTACTTATACGTAACTTACGCAAACGACAGTTTCAATTCCAATAAGGAAGGGATAGTATTTTACAGCGTCAACGGCGGAGAAAAGACTTCGCAGACAATTGCCGCTCGCAAATCCGTATGGACGATAAGCGTAACTTTGGAACAAGGTCAAGTGTTGACGCTCGGCGCAACCGCAACGGTCGAAGGCAAACTATGGCTGTTCGGCGCCGAAGCGGTATCGCAGTAAGGCGGGGAGGATTAAACAATGAAAAAGAGTAAATTTACAAAACTGTTTTCCGTACTTATCGTTTTCGCTTTGATGTTTACGGTAGTGCTGGGAACGCTTGCGGCGTGTACGGAACCGCACGCTTGCGAACATATCTGTCCGTACTGCAAGCAGTGCAAGGATAGCGAGTGTACCGAACTTGTATGCGAAAATAAGTGCAACTGCGGTTCGGCGCCCGTAGCACAGGGCAAAACCTACCATGTTACCGCCGACGCTCCGACAACGGGCGCGGACGGTTCCAAGGAAAAACCCTACAATATTTACACGTTGCTAAACGATTTCAATTCGGTGGGCAACAGGAAACTGAGCGCGGGCGACACCGTATACGTACAGCCCGGCATATACAAACTTAGCGAAAGGATTATCATTTCGGCAAGCGGTTTGTACAACAACAGTATCAAGATAGTAAATGCGGCGTATGACGCAAACAGCGGATATACGGGCGCGGACAAACGCGTTGTGCTGGATTTCAGCGATATGGAATTCAACAATCAGGCGCGCGGAGTTTCGCTTTACGGCGACTATATTTACTGGTACGGAATCGACGTCTGCGGAGCGGGCGACAACGGAATGTACATTGCAGGCAGTTACAACACGGTTGAGTATTGCGAGTTCTACAATAACCGCGATACCGGTCTGCAAATAGGCAGAGAAGCCTCCGAGCAATTGTTTGTTAAGGAGTGGCCCAGTTACAACCTTATCAAAAACTGCACTTCGCACAACAACTACGATAACGAAACTTACGGCGAAAACGCCGACGGTTTTGCGGCAAAACTTACAGTCGGTTACGGCAACGTATTTGACGGATGTATTGCATACCGCAACTCCGACGACGGTTGGGATTTGTATGCCAAATCCGATTCCGGCAATATCGGCGCGGTAATTATTTACAACTGCGTGGCATTTGAAAACGGATTTTTGGAATACACCCAACAGCAATTCAACAAATTGTTCCCCAAGTGGAATAAAGAATACAGCGAGTCGCAGGAAAACACCTTGGGTCTTGCCTCATACACGACGCGCGACGGCGACGGCAACGGCTTCAAATTGGGCGGTTCCATCATGGAAGGCGACGTTATTATGTACAACTGCCTTTCCTACGGCAATAGAATGCACGGCGTAACCGATAACTCCAACCCCGGCGTAATAAGCCTTATGGGTGTTACAAGTTACAATAACAGTGCGGAAATCGACCAAAACGGCAAAATAAGCGGTATTCAAAAGGAAGATAAACACGGCAACATTGACCTTTCTCGTCAAACTTACAGTTACAACACCCTTGACAGAGTGCTGTCGGTAAAGGACGAATTTGCCCTTGCTCTCGACGCCGATGCGTACAGAGGTTCTGTGACAAACAGTATTTTGGGCAACGGTTCGGGTTCTTCAAAGTGGAATGTGATACAGGGAAGTATCGATGCCGATACCAAGAACGGCGGAAAAACTTACACTTCGCAAATCAGCAATCTTGTTTCTTCCGAAATTTTTGCCAAGTTGCCAATTGAAAAGAAAGCGGAAGGCAACACTTATAACCTTGACGGCTGCGGCGATTTGGGTACGTACGATGCGGAAGGCAACCTTACGCTCAATGCGGACAGAGTGCACCTCAAATACCGCAATGACGACGGTTCGGTGAATATGGGAGATATACTTGCCGTCAAGGATTATTCCAAACTTCTGGGAAGCGACACAAAGATAGGTTCTGTATTGAACCTCAACAGTTACGACGCGTATACGCACTTTGTCGACGAAAAACTCCTCGGCAATGCGGAACACGAAATAGCGTCTGTTCTTTTAAAGAGCAAGGAAGCGCTTACGATAGGAGTGGAAACTTCGGCGTGCTACCAAGATTTTGACGTGCTTACCAAAATGCTCGATTGCTACATTTCTTGGAAGTCGTCCGACGAAAAATTGATAAAACTCAACGGACAACTTGACGTTTCGCTTTCTCAAACGGAATATGCAAGGGCACAAGTTACAAGACCTACCGATAAGGATACCAA
>JAMPHX010000020.1 GCA_023663205.1 Corallococcus sp.
TGTTATTTATATATCCGCCCGTCATTGAGAACGTAATGAAGCAATCCATATGAAAAGCAATTATTTGCGTTTTTACCCAATTGCTTTGTCGCTTCGCTCCTCGCAATTACAACAAAAGCAAATTGCCCGTCAAATTGTAATTTATTTCACAATCGTCAATAAAACCAAATCGTCCTCACCTGTATTTATAATCGTATGGGCAGAGCCTTCTTTGCATATATGGCAAACCCCTGACGAAAGCAATTCTTCGGTACCGTCACATACGGCTTTACCCGTTCCCGATAATACATAATTTATATCGTCGCCGTTATCTTGCGTATGTAAGCCGATAGAGCCGCCCTTATGAATACAGCAATAAATAATTCTTTTGTCATTATCGGAATACATTTTTGCCGACATTTCGCCTGTACCGTTATTCATACAAGGCATTGTGTGTCCTTGCATTTTATTAAAATCTATAAGCATTTTGACCTCACTAAATTGTAATTTGTATACCTTATTTGTCATTGCCAACGAAGTGAAGCAATCCAGAAGCGACAGTCGGTTATAAGAGCGTTACCGTTAATAATCGGCGATATCATATGGATTGCTTCGGCAACAAGTTGCCTCGCAATGATGATAAACGCAAAATAAACCACAATATAAATTGTAATTTATATTGTTTCAAACTTAATTGATTGAATTTCGGTTATTACTATTTCAACCGCATATTTACCAATATCACCCCTTAATGAAATTGCGTTTGCAAGCGGTGAATAGAAATCCATATAAATATTAAAACGATTTTTTAACAATAGTTTTTTTATATCCGATAAATTGACCACCGAAAAACGCTTTTTATGACATTTCAAAAAAGTGCAGTGCTCAAAAAGTCTATTTTTATCAAAATATTCCACAAAGATGTTCATTTTACAAGGCTTTGACAGATGATTTTCTTTGTCTGTATCATCTAAAACATAAACGCCATTTCGAAATAGCAAGGCTAATCCAAATTCTTCAACAATTATATCGTTCACGGTAGTATCGTGTAAACCATATTCAATATATTTTTGAAACATATACATCTCCGCTAAATTACTGTTTATCTTTCTGTAATTATACATTAAATAATTTATAAAGTAAAAGAAATAAGCGCACTTGCCTTGCTTGCAAGGTATAGTGCGCTATACTTATATTCTGTGGAAAAATCCCTCTGTGTAAACTACGGTTACACGGTTGAGGGATTTTGCAAATGCTAATTACAGAACTACGATAAGTGCCATTTCCGCAGCGTCGCCTCTGCGCGGCGTCATTGCGTAAATTGCCGTATATCCGCCCTTGATGCCTAATTCGTCGGCACGTTTATCAAAACGGGGAGCGTAATCGTTGAACATCTTTTCAATCAAAGGATGTCTTACGTCCTTAGTGCGAACCTTATACTCTCTGCCGCTTTCCTTGGGCAAGCGTTGTTCTTGAAGGTCTGCAAGATTGGCAATAAGCGTTCTGCGGGCGGCAAGTTTCTTTGCGCCGTCGTTTACTACCGTAACGGTAGTTTCCTTACCTTTGACAATCTTGGTTTTTTGCACTTCTACCGTATCCTTATACGTATTGATTGCAAGAGTGATGTACTTCTCGGCAAGTTTTTGAACTTCCTTGGCACGTGCCTTGGTCGTTTCCAATTTGCCGTTCCACAGCAATTGCGATACTTGATTTTTGAGCAAAGCCATTCTTTGGTCAGTCGCCTTGCCTAATTTTCTTTGTGCAGCCATTGTGTATTTATCTCCTATTCATCCTTATTTCGCAAAGACAAGCCGTAACTTTCCAATTTGGCAATTACCTCGTCGAGCGACTTTCTGCCGAGATTGCGGACACGAAGCATATCGTCTTCGCTTCTCTTGGTCAAGTCTTCCACGGTTTGTATACCTGCGCGCTTCAAGCAGTTGTACGAACGTACCGACAAATCCATATCGTCGATGTTCATTTCAAGCACCTTTTTGTGATTATCCGATTCACGCGGAATCAATATATCTTTGTTAAACGCACCTGACAAATCCACAAACATCTTGATGTGGTCTTCGATAATCTTAGCGGCAAGCGAAACAATTTCTCTGCCGGAAAACGCTCCGTTTGTTTCAACTTCAAGCGTAAGTTTGTCCCTTGTGAGGTCTTGACCTACGCGCGCGTTTTCGACATTGTAACTTGCCTTTTTTACGGGTCCGAAGATTGAATCTATCGTTATGTAACCGATGGGATAATTGAGTTTGAGTTCTCTGTTTCTTTCCTTGTTTTTCTCTATCGAAGCATATCCGCATCCGCGCGCGCAGTACAACTCGCAATCGAGCGAACCGCCTTCTTCGAGGGAGCAAATGTACAAATCGGGGTTCAAAACCTCAACTTCGGCGTCAGTTATTATGTCTCCTGCGTGCACTTCGCACGGTCCCGTCTTGTGTATGGAAACCGTTTTTCTGAAATCTTTGTCTTCGTTGGAAGATTTCAGCGCAAGACACTTGATGTTGAGAATAATGTCTGTAACATCTTCCTTTACACCGGATATCGTAGAAAACTCGTGTTCGACGCCGTCGATTTTCAATCCGACAACAGCCACTCCCGGCAACGCCGAAAGCAATACGCGCCTCAAAGCATTGCCGAGCGTTATTCCGTAACCTCTTTCCAATGGTTCAGCCACGATTTTTATAACACCGAGATTGTTTCCGCTTTCTTCCACTTTCATTTCCGGTTTTTCTATTTCCATCATTGGACAACTATCTCCTTATATTATATTTGTTTTGAGCATAATGCGCTTGCAAACCGAGCCTTTATTACTTGGAATACAACTCGACAATCATATGCTCCTGAATGTTGAGGTCGATGTCTTCTCTTTCGGGTCTTTGCAGAACCTTTCCCGTAAGAGTAGAGGGTTCGAAGTCCAACCATTTGGGAAGATTTGCGGGCTTTTTGGCTTGTTTGAGTTCCACAAACAAGGGTTGCTCCGTTTTGTTTTCTTTTATGCCGATTACGTCGCCGATTTTTACAGAATAACTGGGAATGGTTACTCTTTTGCCGTTTACCGTAATCAATCCGTGGTTTACAAACTGCCTTGCCTGACTGCGGGATACGCCTATACCCATGCGGTATACTACGTTGTCCAATCTTTCTTCAAGCAAAATAAGCATTGTTGCACCCGTTACGCCGCGTTGACGTTCCGCTTCTTCGTAATACTTGTGGAATTGCTTTTCTTGCAAACCGTAAATTCTCTTGGTCTTTTGCTTTTCTCTCAATTGCAATCCGTATTCAGTAACCTTCTTTCTTCCGTCCGCGTGCTGTCCTGGGATTTTGTTACGCTTTGTAAAAGCGCATTTTTCCGTATAGCATCTGTCGCCCTTCAAAAAGAGTTTGCATTTTTCGCGTCTGCATTGACGGCAATCTGCCGTAGTATTTCTTGCCATATCGATTTTTCTCCTTTAACTAAACTCTTCTGCGCTTGGGCGGACGGCATCCGTTGTGGGGGATGGGTGATACGTCGCGAATAAGCGTTACTTCCAATTCCGCCGTTTGCAGCGCGCGAATAGCGGATTCTCTGCCTTGTCCCGGACCTTTGACGTAAACTTCTACCGTACGAAGTCCGTATTCCTTTGCCGCTTTCGCCGCAACTTCCGCTGCTTGCTGTGCGGCATATGCCGTGCTTTTACGCGAACCGCGGAAACCGAGTGCGCCTGCACTGGACGCGGACAGCGCGTTGCCGTTCATATCCGTAACCGTTACTATCGTGTTGTTGAAGGAAGCGTGAATATGAACTTGTCCTTTATCGACCTTGCGCAGGTCTTTCTTTTTCTTAACGACTTTTTTTACTGCCATTGTTCATTACCTCCTTACTTAGCCTTCTTACCGCGCGAAACCGTGCGTTTGGGACCCTTCCTCGTACGCGCGTTTTGTTTGGTGGATTGTCCTCTTACGGGCAAACCCTTTCTGTGACGGATTCCCTTGTAAGAGCCTATTTCTATTTGCCTTTTGATGTTGAGCGATACCTCGCGTCTCAAATCACCTTCGACGTGAAGATTTTTTTCAATGTAATCACGGATTTTGGATACGTCGTCTTCCGACAAATCCTTGACGCGTGTATCGGGATTGACTCCTGTTGCCGCCAAAATTTGGTCTGCAGTAGTACGCCCTATACCGTAGATATAGGTCAAGCCGATTTCGATACGTTTTTCTCTGGGTAAATCTACACCGGAAATACGAGCCATTTATATTTCTCCTTATTATTGTAAATTGTTTGTTCGGGTACGCCCCGACCGCGTATATATTTACACGACAAAAAGCATAGCAACCAATGTGGAATGACGTTGCCGATGCTTCCCGCGCGATTGAATCCTTTGCTTATTAGCCTTGTCTTTGTTTGTGCTTAGGGTACTTTGAGCAAATTACCATTACTTTTCCGTTGCGTTTGATTACTTTACATTTGTCGCACATGGGTTTTACAGATGGTTTTACTTTCATTTTGTATTCCTCCTCATTTACCGAACTGTCGGTACTCGCTGTTTTTTGTATCGGATAATCTTGTGTCTTGCCGTTTTACATTCCCTTGGAACGCCAAACGATTCTGCCTTTGGTCAAGTCGTACGGGCTCATTTCTACTTTTACCGCGTCGCCCGGAAGTATTCTTATTGAGTGGATTCTCAATTTACCCGATACGTACGCGATTATTTCGTGATTGTTGGTAAGTTTTACGCGAAACTCTGCGTTACGCAGCGCTTCAACTACCGTGCCCTCAACCTCGATTACGTCATCCTTGGACATAAAATTCTCCTTTTTATTAGTTTTCAGACGGTTCGTTAAACTGTCTTAATGCGCTTTTTACTTCGCTGTCAAACACCTTGGTACCGTTTTTCAGTTTTTCCGCAAGATTTTTAAGCGAACCGAAATAGGTAAGATGTTTGGCGTTTTTCTTTTTAGGCTTGGCAAGTGCGTGTTTGCGTCCGTCGGCTATATAGACAAAATCTCTGTCTGTCAAAACCACCAAGAAGTAATTTCCGGCGTCCCTGCCTTTCTTGGACAAAACCACATCGCCGAGAGTCAATATTCGGTCTTTCATTTTTGCCTTATAAACTTAATATTTCTATGCCGTCGTCTGTTATTGCTATTGTGTTTTCGTAATGCGCAGACGGATTTCTGTCGCGCGTCTTTACCGTCCAACCGTCCGACATAAAGTCTACCTTTTCGGTACCCATGTTTATCATCGGTTCGATAGCAATCGTCATGCCCGAAAACAATCTTTGTCCGTGTCCCGCTACGCCGTAGTTGGGGACATCCGGTTCCTCGTGCATCGCGCGGCCTATACCGTGCCCTACAAGTTCGCGGACTACTCCGTATCCGTTGCTTTCCGCATGGCGCTGTATTACGCTTCCAAGGTCACCCAGACGAGTTACATTGGGAACAATGCTTTCAACTCCCTTGAAAAAACACTGCTCGGTTACGTCAATAAGTCTTTGACATTCATCGGAAATTATCCCTACGCCCACCGTTCGCGCGGCGTCGCCGTTCCAACCTTCGAATATCGCACCTACATCGTAACTTACTATCTGACCTTCCTGCAACACACGCTTTTTGCTCGGTATTCCGTGCACAACCTCGCAATCTATCGATACGCATATGCTCGCGGGAAACCCGTTGTAATTCAAAAAACTCGGTATTGCCTTTTGCGAAAGTATGTATTCGTGAGCAAGTTTGTTTAACTCGTAGGTCGATACGCCCTCTTTGGTATGTTCGATTAGCAAGTTGAGCGTATCTTTTACTATTTGGTTTGCTTTTCGCATCAAAGCGATTTGCTCTTTGTTTTTCAAAGTCATTTTTTCAGCGCTTTCAAAATCCTTACATATACTTCGTCTACACTGCCGTTGCCGTCTACCGTAAGTAATTTGCCTTGGTTGCGGTAATACTCGATAAGCGGAAATGTTGTAGCACTGTATACATTCAATCTTTCGCGCACCGTTTCTTCGCGGTCATCGTTGCGGATAATAAGCGTGCCGCCGCACGTAGGACATACGTTATCCTTCAAGTGCGAAACATGGAATGTTCCGCTGCACTCGGGACAAAAACGTCTGCCTGCCAAGCGGTTTATCACAACTTCTCCGTCCACATCCAAATTTACGGCACAGTCGATACAGTCAAATTTGTCCAATGCCTGCGCCTGCGCAATAGAACGCGGAAATCCGTCCAATATATATCCGTTTTGACAGTCGCTTTGACTCAGTCTGTCTTTGACTATTGCTACCGTTATGTCGTCGGGAACCAACTTGCCGCTTGCAAGTATATCCTTTATTTGCAACCCGAGAGGGGTTTCTTCCTTCAAATTTTTGCGGAAGATATCCCCTGTCGAGATTTGCGGAATACCGAACTTCTTTACAAGTTGCTGTGCGTGAGTCCCCTTTCCCGAACCCGGTGCGCCCAAAAGAACAATTTTCATTATTTCAAAAATCCTTTGTAGTGGCGCATCATAATTTGATTTTCCAACGCTTTGTGGAATTCCAACGCAACAGATACCGTAATCAACATTCCCGTTGCACTAAACGAGCCCAAAAGCATCGAGTCTTGCGCCGCCGCACCCGTCCAAACGGGTATTTGGAACAATATAGACGGAACCAATGCAATTATTGCAAGGAATACCGCACCCCACAAAGTGATACGCGATACTACCTTTGCAAGATATGTGCTGGTTTCGCGACCCGGACGTATTCCCGGAATAAATCCGCCGTTTTGCTGAATGTTTTTGGATATTTCAATGGGGTTGAACTGTATTTGCGAATAGAAATATGCAAATACGAATATCAGTATTGCAAGCACTATTGTGTACACTACAGTACCGGTGCCCATGTAATCTTTCCAAAACTGTACAAATCCGTCGGTTTTGTTTCCCCAGAATGTCTGAATAATCATTGACGGGAAACTTAGCAACGCAAAGGCAAATATCAACGGCATAACGCCGGAAGCATTTACCTTGATAGGAATGGACGAGGATTGTCCGCCGTACATTTTGTTGCCTTTTACCTGTTTTGCATATTGAACGGTAATTTTTCTTTCGGCGCCGTCAACCCATACGATAAATGCAAATATGAGTACCAAGCCTACAAGGAACAAACCTACTTCCAACCAGTTTCCGCCGGAAATGGATTTGACCAAAGCAGTTCCTGCCGTGGAGATTATTCCGACAAAAATCAGTATGGAAATACCGTTTGATACGCCGAATTCGGTAATGCGTTCGCCAATCCACATACACAGCATACTTCCCGCAACAAGCATTGCGATTACGTAAATGTACAAAATCCAAATGTTGCTGTCAAGGAAATCTTTTCCGAGTCCGCCAAGCACGTTGGTGTTAAGCGCGCCGTTACCGCCCAGACCGAGTACAACGCCCAATGCGCTTACGATTGCAAGTCCGAGCGTTACCCAGCGGGTAATCTTATTTATCTTTTTCTTACCCTCTTCGCCTTGTTTTGACATTCTTTCAAGCGGAGGTATCGCTACCGTCAGCAATTGAATGATAATCGAGGCGTTGATGTAGGGAGAAATGCCTATTGCAAACAAAGTACCTTGCGAAAGAGAGTTACCCGTTATTGCATTGAGCAGTGACGTCAAATCGTTACCGCTGCTTGCCTGAATTCCGTTGAATCCGGGAACGGGAATAAAACAGCCCAATCTGAACAGTACTACGAAAAGCAGCGTGAACAGAATTTTTTTGCGTACTTCTTTGATTTTCCAAGCATTTCTGAATGTTTCAATCATTATAGTACCTCAGTTGTTCCGCCGGCCTTTTCGATTGCTTCTTTTGCGGTAGCGGAAAATTTATTTGCTTTGACGGTAAGTTTTTTGGTAAGAGTTCCGTTTGCCAAAACTTTGAGTCCGCCGTTAGATTTACTGTTTACAATGCCTTTTTCTTTCAATAATTCGGGCGTAACAACAGTACCGTTTTCAAAACCGTTAAGCGCAGTCAAGTTGACTACGTCGTAAGTTATTGCAAAGTTTTTGTTGTTAAATCCGCGTTTGGGAATACGTCTTGCAAGGGGAGTTTGTCCGCCTTCGAAACCGGGGCGTACGCCGCCGCCGCTTCTTGCCCATTGACCTTTGTGTCCTTTGCCGCTCGTTTTACCGAGTCCGCTTCCTATACCTCTGCCAAGTCTTTTGTCGGAGGTCGTCGCGCCTACGGCAGGTTGAATTGTATGTATTCTCATATAAAGCCTCCTACTTAACTTCTTCTACGGCAACCAAATGCTTAACCTTGAAAATCATTCCGCGAATGGCGGCGTTATCCGGCAACACGTTGAAAGAACGAATCTTTTTGAGTCCCAATGCCTCTATTGTGCGCTTTTGGTTTTCAAGACAACTGTTTGTGCTTTTGATAAGCGTAACTTTGATTTTTTTGTCGGTAAGCGGATAAGGATGAGCGCCTGCCTTGGGTTTTTCGGCAACAGTCTTTTCCACAATGTATCTTCCGTTTACATACAACGGCTGTTTAGCCGCCTTTTTGTCGGATTTCTTTGCGGTTTCCTTTTTTGCCGCGGGCGCTTTGGGCGCTTCTTCCGCGACGGTTTCCGTCTTTGCCTTTGCGGCAGCCGTTTTCTTGGCGGCGGGTTTTTCTTCCGCAGCGGTTGTTTTCTTGGCTGCTGTCTTTTTGGCTGTCGGTTTTACCGTTTCGCCGTCTTTGGCAGTTTCCTTCTTAGCCGTTGTTTTGGTTTCGGTTGCAGCCGCTTTTTTTGCGGCGGGTTTCTTGGCAGGAGATTTTTTGGCAGTTGCTTCTTCCGCGACTACTGCTTCTTTTTCGAGAATTTCAGTCATTTGAGTATCTCCTTATTACAAAATTTCTTCTACGCTCTTTCCGCGCAGTGCTGCGATATGCTCAGCCGAACGCAATTCGGCAAGTCCGTTGAAGGTTGCTTTTACACAGTTTATCGGATTGTTGGAACCGTAAGATTTGGTACGTATATCTTTGATACCTACCGCTTCCAACACATTTCTTACAGGACCGCCGGCAATAACTCCGGTACCTGCCTGTGCCGGCATAAGCAACACTTTGCCTCTGCCGAACTTTCCGATTGTTTCGTGGGGGATGGTTGTATCTTTGAGAGCAATTGTTACCATCGACTTTTTGGCTTGCTGAGTTGCCTTTTCGATGGCTTGCGGAACTTCCGCAGCCTTGCCCATACCGATTCCGACGTGTCCATTGCCGTCGCCTACTACCATAAGCGCCGAGAAACGCATCGTACGTCCGCCCTTAACAACCTTTGTTACGCGGTTTACCGCGACAAGTTTTTTGATAAGTCCGTCGTCTTCTCTGTTGTCCCTTTCGCGAGAACGTCTGTTACCGCGTCTATCCTGACGGCGGTCGCCTTGTCTGCGATTGCCCTGTGCGGGCGTTGCGGGAGCGGATTGTTGTTCTGTCGCTTCGGGAGCGGCAACAACCGCTTCTACTTCTTGTACGTTTTCCATATTGCTTCCTCCCTTAGAATTTCAATCCGGCATCTCTTGCGCCGTCTGCCAATGCGGCAACGCGTCCCGTGTAAATGTAGCCGCCGCGGTCAAATACAACTTCGGATACCCCCAATTGCAATGCCTTTTGTGCAACGTCTGCGCCTACTGCTTTGGACGCTTCGGTTTTTGTTTTGCCTTTTAGGGATTTAGCAAGCGCCAAACTGGATGACGCAGCAAGCGTTGTTCCCGTAATGTCGTCGATTACCTGAGCGTAGATATAACTTGTACTGCGGTACACGCACAAACGCGGTTTAACGCTTGTGCCGAACACCTTTTTTCTTACTCTTGCGTGACGGATTCTTCTGTCAGCGTTTTTGTCAATTTTCTTAATCATTTTCTACACTCCTTACTTACCCGACTTCTTGCCTTCTTTGAGCACTACCACGTCTTCTTTGTATCTTACGCCGTATGCGTGATAGGGTTCGACGGGACGTTTAGCCTTGATGTTGGCGGCCACCTGTCCTACAAGTTCCTTATCGAAGCCCGATACCACAATTTCCGTGGGAGTAGTACACTCAAATTTGATGCCTTGCGGCGCTTCGACTTCTATCGGGTGAGAATATCCGATGTTGAGTATCAATTTGTTTCCGTTTACTTGCGATTTGTAACCTACGCCGTTGATAATAAGCGTGCGCTTAAATCCGTCGTGTACGCCTACAACCATATTGTGAATGAGCGCGCGGTACAAACCGTGTTTTGCTTGTAAATCTTTGGACGCGCCTTCGGGGCAAACAAGCGTCAAATGACCGCCTTCTTGCTTGATTTCGATTGCGCTGTCTATTGTACGCGTCAAGATGCCTTTGGCGCCTTTGACCGTAACCGTATTTCCGTCCGCTTGGACGGTTACGCCTGCCGGAATTTCGATAGGCTTCTTTCCGATTCTTGACATAGTCTATCTTTCCTCCTTACCAAACGTATGCAAGAACTTCGCCGCCTAAGTTGCTGTTTCTTGCCTTTTTGTCCGTCATTATTCCCTTGCTTGTGGAAACGATTGCTATACCGAGTCCGTTCAATACCTTGGGAAGTTCGCTTGACTTTGCATAAACTCTAAGTCCCGGTTTGCTGATGCGTTTGAGACCTTTTATTACTCTTTCGCCTTTATATCCGTATTTGAGCGTGAGTTTGAGGGAGTTTTGCAAAGGATTTTCTATAATCTCGTATCCGGCAACATAGCCTTCTTCTACCAATATGTCGGCAATTGCCGTCTTTGTCTTGGATGCGGGGATTTCCACGTCGGCGTGTTTTGCTGTGATAGCGTTTCTGATACGAGTGAGCATATCTGCAATAGGGTCAGTTACAACCATGTTTATCTTTCCTCCTTACCAACTTGCTTTCTTTACGCCGGGGATTTCTCCCTTGTACGCTTTTTCTCTGAAACAGATTCTGCAAATGCCGTACTTACGAAGCACCGAGTGGGGGCGTCCGCAAATGGAACAACGCGTATAGCCTCTTGTGGAATACTTGGGTGTTCTCTGTTGTTTGTTTATCATTGCTTTCTTTGCCATTTTGCCACCTCTTATGCTCTGAAAGGTACTCCGAGCAAACGGAGTAATGCCTTGCCTTCTGCGTCAGTCTTTGCCGTAGTTACAAAAGTTACGTCAAAGCCTCTTGTCTTTTCCACTTGGTCGTAAACGATTTCGGGGAAAATAAGTTGTTCCTTAATGCCCATTGTGTAGTTGCCTCTGCCGTCAAAATTGGAAGGCACGCCGTGGAAGTCTCTTACGCGGGGAAGCGCAATGGACACCAATTTGTCCATAAAACTGTACATACGCGTTCCCCTCAATGTAACTTTTGCGCCTACGGGCATTCCCTTACGAACTTTGAAGTTTGCTACCGACAGTTTGCTATTTGTAACAAGCGGTTTCTGTCCCGTAATTGCCTTCAATTCCTCAACGGCAATCTGGAAACTTTTGCTGTTGTCTTTTACGTCGCCCAAGCCTGCGTTTACTACTATTTTTTCAAGTTTGGGGACTTCGTTGATGTTTTTGTATCCGAATTCTTTGATGAGTTGAGGAACAACCGTTTCCACGTAAGCCGTCTTCAATCTGCATTCTACCGCTTCGGTTGCAGTTTTCTTTGTAGCCAATGCTCTGTTCCTCCTTATTTACTCTTTGCGGACTTTTTTTTGGTAGCCGCTTTTGTTTGTTTCTTTTCGGCTTTGGTGTCGATGACAGCGCCGCAATCTTTGTTCTTGCAACATCTGAGATATTTGCCGTTTTCTCCCAAAACGTGTCCCACACGCGTGGTTTTGTTGCACTTGGGGCATACAAGCATTACGTTGGAAACGTCGATTGCTCTGGGCTTTTCGATTTTTCCGCCCTGCTCTTGCGCTGAACGTGGTTTCCTGTGTTTTGTAACAAGATTACGATTTTCAACGACTACCGTGCCTGCTTTGGGGTCGGCAACGATAACCTTGCCTCTCTTACCTTTATCGTCGACGCCGCCTACCATTATTTCGACGAGGTCGCCGGACCTAACATTCATACTTGCCATTTAAGTGTTCCTCCTTAAAGCACTTCGGGAGCCAGAGAAACGATACGCATAAAGTCCTTTTCTCTCAGTTCTCTTGCCACGGGTCCAAAGATACGCGTACCGCGCGGTTGCTTTTGATTGTCGATGATTACTGCCGCGTTGTCGTCAAAGCGAATGTGCGTTCCGTCTTTGCGGTTGACGCCCGTTGCGCTTCTTACGATTACCGCCTTTACTACGTCGCCCTTCTTGACGACGCCGCCGGGGTTGGCGCTCTTTACGCTTGCTACGATAATATCGCCGATATTACCGAATTTACGGAAGGAGCCGCCCAGCACTTTTATGCACATAAGTTCTTTTGCACCCGAGTTGTCGGCTGCTTTAAGTCTTGTTTGTGGTTGAATCACTGTTCTTTCCTCCTAAATTACTTAGCCTTTTCTACGATTTCAAGCAAACGCCAATTTTTGTCCTTGGACAACTTGCGTGTTTCGACAATACGTACGGTATCGCCTATTCCGCATTGGTTTTCTTCATCGTGCGCTTTATATTTTTTTGTATTGGATACCGTCTTTTTGTAAAGAGGGTGTTTGTATTTGTTTACTACCGCAACGACAATGGTTTTGTCCATTTTGTCGGACACAACTACGCCGACTCTTTCTTTTCTACTGTTTCTTTCCATTTGTCATTATCTCCTTACGCTTTCTCGGAAGCCTGCGCTTCTCTTTCTCTCATTACGGTCTTTACTCTTGCGATGTCTTTTTTGACGTTGTTGAGCGCAAGATTATTGGTCAACTGTCTGGTTGCGTGCGAAAGACGCAAGTTGAACAATTCCTTTTTGAGGTCTGCCAACTTAGCAGATAATTCTTCATTATTCATTTCGCGTATGTTACTTGCTTTCATTTGCACTCACCGCCTCTTCCTTTTTAACGAACTTGCATTTGACGGGAAGTTTGTGGCTTGCAAGTCTCAACGCCTCGCGCGCCTGTTCTTCCGTAATGCCCGCCATTTCAAACATTACTCTGCCGGGTTTAACTACCGCAACCCAGTATTCGGGGCTACCTTTACCGGAACCCATTCTGGTTTCCGCAGGTTTCTTCGTGACGGGTTTGTGAGGGAAGATATCTACCCAAACTTTACCGCCGCGCTTTACAAAACGCGTCATTGCGACACGGGCTGCTTCTATTTGGTTGCTTGTTATCCAAGCGGGTTCCAAAGCCATAAGTCCGTATTCGCCGTAAGCAACTGTGTTGCCTTTGTGCGCGGCGCCTTTCATTCTTCCGCGGAACTGACGGCGTCTTTTGACTCTTTTAGGCATTAACATTTTCAGTTACCTCCTTTGTCGCTGTTTTCTTTTTCTTGGGGAGGACTTCGCCTACGTACACCCACACTTTTACGCCTATGATACCGAAAGTCGTCTTTGCTTCGGCAAATCCGTAATCGATATCCGCACGCAACGTGTGCAGGGGTATGCTTCCCTCGTGATATTGTTCGCTTCTTGCGATTTCCGCGCCGTCAAGTCTGCCGGATACCATTGTTTTGATTCCCTTGGCACCCGCCCTTGTTGCGCGACCCATGGATTGACGCATCGCTCTGCGGAACGATACGCGCTTTTCAAGTTGAGCGGCAATTCCTTCCGCAACCAACTGCGCATCCATATCGGGGCGTTTGACTTCCAAAATGTTGATGACGACGGCTTTGTCGCCCACAAGTTTTTGTACGTCTTTTTTGATTTCTTCCGCGCCTGCGCCCGCTTTGCCGATAAGTACGCCGGGACGTCCCGTGTAGATATCTACAATTACTTTACCGTCGTTTCTTTCGACGATAATTTTGGAAACGCTTGCTTGATAATACTTGTTCTTTAAGAACGTCCTGACAGTGTCGTCTTCCTTTATGTACTTTGCAAAATACTTTTTGTCTGCAAACCATTTGGAATTCCAATCTTGGATGATACCCACTCTCATTCCGTGCGGATTAACTTTTTGTCCCATTTTATCGTTTTCCTCCCTCTTTACGCTCTTTCGTCAAGTATCACTGTGATGTGACTGGTTCTTTTAAGAATACGGTACGCTCTGCCTCTGGACACCGGTTGAACTCTTTTGAGAGTCGGTCCCTGGTCTGCGAAACATTCCGCAACGTAAAGAGTATCTTTGTTCATTCCGAGATTTACTTCGGCGTTGGCGGCAGCCGAATTTAGCACTTTGAGTACCGGTTCGCAAGCCGCTTTGCTTGTAGTCTTTAATATCGCAACCGCTTCTTTGTAATCCTTGCCGCGAATGAGGTCGAGCACTACATGTACCTTAGACGGAGCGATACGAATATATTTGGCGATTGCATGCGGACGGTTGTCCTTGTGTTCCTTGCGATACGCCGCTTTTTGTTTACTTCTCGTAGCCATTTTTCGTTATCCTCCTATTTTGCCGAACTTGTCTTGCTTCCGGCATGACCTTTAAACGTCCTCGTGGGCGCAAATTCGCCCAATTTCAAACCGACCATATCTTCGGTTACGTATACGGGAACGTGCTTTCTTCCGTCGTGAACAGCAATTGTGTGTCCAACGAAATCGGGGAATATTGTCGAACTTCTCGACCATGTTTTCAATACTTTCTTTTCGCCTTTTTCGTTCATTTCCTGTATTCTTTTGAGAAGTTTGGCTTGAACGTAAGGTCCTTTTTTAATTGATCTGCTCATTACTCACTTTCCTCCGATTAGTTGACGCGCTTGATAATAAATTTACTCGAAGCCTTTTTCTTCTTTCTCGTCTTGTACCCGAGTGCAGGTTTACCCCAAGGAGTAACGGGACCGGGACGTCCGACGGGCGATTTACCTTCGCCGCCGCCGTGCGGGTGGTCGCAGGGGTTCATAACGCTGCCGCGGACGGTAGGTTTGACGCCCATATGACGCTTTTTGCCGGCTTTGCCGATGGATACGATTTCGTGGTCCAAATTGCCCACTTGGCCTATTGTGGCATGGCATGTAAGCAACACGAGTCTTACTTCGCCGCTGGGCATTCTGAGCGTGGCGTATTTGCCTTCTTTTGCCATAAGTTGCGCGTAAATTCCCGCGGAACGGGCAATTTGTCCGCCCTTGCCGGGGTTCATTTCCACGTTGTGAACAATTGTACCTACGGGGATGTTTTCAAGAGGCAAATTGTTGCCCGCTTTGATATCCGCGTCGGGACCCGCAACTACCGTGTCGCCTACGTTAAGTCCGAGAGGCGCCAAGATGTATCTCTTTTCGCCGTCTGCGTAGTGAAGCAACGCTATGTTTGCCGTACGGTTGGGGTCGTATTCGATGGAAGCGACCTTGGCAGGCACGCTCTTGTTGCGTTTGAAATCGATTATTCTGTATTTGATTTTGTTTCCGCCGCCGATGTGTCTTACAGTTATTTTGCCGGTAAAGTTTCTTCCGCCGCTTTTGCGTTTGACGTCAAGCAAACTTTTTTCCGGTTTGGTGGTCGTAATTTCTTCGTACGCCGAAACCGACATAAAACGGCGTGCGGGCGATGTTGGTTTGTACTTTTTGATAGCCATTATTATTCTCCTCCGTCAATCAGGACAGACTGTCGAAAAATTCGATAGTTTTGCTGTCGGCCGTCAGAGTGACCGTGGCTTTTTTCCAATCGGAAGTGTAGCCCTGACTTCTGCCTTGTCTTTTCAACTTGCCTTTTACGGTTACGGTGTTTACTTTTGCAACTTTTACACCGAAAATTTCTTCAACCGCTTTTTTGATTTCTATTTTGTTGGCTGATTTATCTACCTCGAAAGTATATGCTTTGGAAGGTACACCGTCGTAACTTTTTTCCGTAAGAACGGGACGTTTGATTATGTCGTAAGAATTCATAGCGAATATGCCTCCTCGATTTGCGCTATCGCTTCCTTGGTCGCGATTACGTTGACGTTGGATACCAATTGGTACACGTTAGTCAGCGCGGCATCCACTACCGTAAGTTTTTCGATGTTGGACGATGCCCTCACAATGTCTTGCATCTCGCCGCTTACAATCAAAAGCGTCCTTTTGTCAAAAGCGAAGTTTTTGAGGATTTGTGCCATTTCTTTCGTTTTTGCCGCTTCCAACTTTATTTGTTCGATAACGGTAAGTTCGTTGTTTGCCGCTTTGTAACTTATTGCGCTACGGAACGCGGACGCTTTCATCTTTTTGTTGAGTTTCTTGGAAAAGTCGCGCGGCTTGGGTGCGAATACCACTCCGCCTTTTGTCCATTGCGGCGCGCGTATGCTGCCTTGTCTTGCACGACCGGTGCCCTTTTGACGCCACGGTTTGATTCCGCCGCCGCGCACTTCGGTACGCGTCAATGCGCTTTTGGTGCCTTGTCTTTGATTTGCCAAATAGGTGACTACCGCTTGATGAATGAGGGGCTCGTTGTATTCACAAGCGAATACCGCATCGTTCAGATTCATCTCGCCGATTGCCTTAGCCGACGTATCGTAAACTTTTACTTGCATTTTTTTACTCCTTCATTCATTATTTCTTTACGGCGTTGCGAACGTACACAATGCTGTTCTTTGCGCCGGGGATTGCGCCCTTTATCAAGAGCAGTCCCCTTTCGGTATCGACTTTTACCACCGAAAGATTAAGTATGGTTACTTGCTCGACGCCGTATTGTCCCGCCAAATGTTTGCCGGGCAGTACGCGCGACGGAGTGCTATTTGCTCCCATGGAGCCCACTTCTCTGTGCACGGGACCCACACCGTGGGTTTCCTTTAATCTGTGTTGGTTCCAGCGTTTGATTACGCCTGTGTATCCGTGACCTTTTGTAGTGCCGGTTACGTCTACAAAGTCGCCCGCCGCAAACAGACTGCAATCCAATGTCGCGCCCGTTTCGTAACCTTCCGCGCCTTCCAACTTAAATTCGTGAAGATGTTTGAGCGGAGCGGCGTTTGCCTTTTTGATATGTCCGAGTTCCGGCTTGTTGAGTTTCCTCGCCTCTACTTCCTCAAAGCCCAGTTGAAGTGCCGAGTAGCCGTCTCTTTCCAAGGTTTTCTTCTGAACGACCGTGCAGGGACCAGCCTTGACAACCGTTACGGGAACCATCGTTCCGTCTTGAAGAAAGACCTGCGTCATTCCCAATTTCTTTCCTATGATTGCTTTATTCATTGATAAAGTTCACCTCCGTATATATTAAAGTTTGATTTTGACATCGATACCCGCGGGCAAATCCAACTTTGTCAAACTGTCGATTGTCTTTGCATTGGGGCTGTAAATGTCTATCAAACGCTTGTAAGTACGCAATTCAAATTGCTCGCGCGCATCCTTATACTTGTGCGTAGCGCGCAAAATCGTTACTATTTCCTTCTCTGTGGGAAGGGGGATGGGTCCCGAAACCTTGCTGCCCATTTTCTTTGCGGCTTCCACTATCTTTGTGCAAGCCAAATCGACAAGATTGTGGTCGTAGGACTTCAATTTGATTCTCATTCTTTGGTTAGCCATTACTTTTATCTCCTTATTCAACATTTTATTTCCGAACCGTATTCCGCCGACAACACAACCGTGTGTGTCAACCTGTGGATTTTAATAAAGCAAACTTTCATTTGCTTCAAAAGTTGCATCTTCGCCAGTTTGGCAGGCTAACGCCACTTAACGACTGACGCCGTGATTCGGACGCAAAACTCCTTGGTTTTGCTACGTAGGCGCAAGTTTTCTGTTGTTTTCAGTAACCTTACGCTTTCAAGCCATATTCCACAGCCTGTCCATTATATAATACAAAGCAATAGGCTGTCAAACAAAATACCGACGTTTTTGGGTAAAATTTAAATATTTTTTGAGAATTCGCAGGATTTTTTGTCAAAGCACGTCTAAGCAAACAATTTGCCGTCAATAATCGGTGACGTATAGGGAGGATGATATGTTCGATTATTTCAAAGACCCCAATTCCGACATCGGAATGGATATACTCGATATTGCAATACGCGCGTTTGTTTCCATTGTGGTTTTGTTTTTGCTGGCAAAACTCCTTGGCAACAAACAGATAAGCCAACTTAATTTCTTCGACTATGTCGTAGGCATTTCCATCGGTTCT
>JAMPHX010000021.1 GCA_023663205.1 Corallococcus sp.
CAATCAGTCGGCAAAAACCGATAAGTCGGTACGTTTTTCGCCTACACCGCATACCATGCCTGCGGAGCGGAGATTGGAAGATATTGCCTCTGTTTGCCATGACGGATACGGGCGGCACGTAAAGAACGGAACCGGTCAAAACTGTCTAATATGCGCTATGCAGCCTTACTGCGTTCAAATTTCTTTGCAAACAGCATTGAAAATTCCAATAGGTTACGCGTTCCGCCGTTCGACGGCTGTCTCCAACGTCTTTTATACCGTCAATTGATATACGTTGGATAGTCAAACGACCGAATTGTATGATGCCGACATATACAGAACTTTACGAGAAAGTAAAATGCAAAAGTAAATTCAAATATTTGAATATTTGCATTGACCCCGAAAACAAAATCAACTATCAAAACGAATAATAAAAGGACGTAAATTGACAGTGTCAACTTACGTCCTTATTGACGTTGTATACACATACTATTGAATGCAACCAAAGAGAAAGTTTGCCCCTTTGCAAATGGGATTTAACAAAATATCGAAGCGTAATACGCTCCCTTTGATTGCCGCGGAAAATTACGTTAAATCAATGCCGAACCAAAACGGCGCTGTCAATTTGCACCGCAGTCGGCAAATTTGCAGACAAATTTTTACGACACCGCCACCGTCAATGCAAGACGGCTATCCAACCATACCAATACGTCTACGTAAACTTCCTGTTTGTTTGTTTCGTTCAAAATTTCGTGGCGGGCATTGTCGTAGAGATTCATTTCCACGTCCTCCATACCCACTTTCTTGGTGTAAAATGCGTTCAGTTTTTTGACGCCCTTGCCGTAATTGCCCACAGGGTCGTTACCGCCGGCAATAAGCAGCAACGGACGGGAAACGTCAATATCGGAATAGTATTCCTTTTTGTACAAATTTTTTATTCCCGTCATAAACGTGCGGTAAAAATTGGCGCTGCACACATACGAACAAAACGGGTCTGCATTGTACTTTGCAACCGACTCCGCATCGCGCGAAAGCCAGTTGTTTTTGCCGCGAATCTTCTTTTCGTAAGTGTCGAAAGACAGTTTGACGATAAGGTCGGCGGGATATCTGCCGCCCTTTTGTTTGCACATATTTTTTGCCACCATTCGGCAAAGGGTAAAAGACGCGCCCTTTATGTAGTTGCTTCCGCACAAAATAAATCCCGCAACGTCGGGATGCCTTTCGATAACCGCCTGCGTAACGAAACTTCCGTAACTGTGCCCCATCATAAATACAGGCAAATTATACTTTTCCTTGCAATATTTAATCAGTGTAAGTTGGTCGTTTACGTTGTTTTCAAACATATCGCCGTCCTCGTAACCGAGGCTGTCGGGTTCTGCGGTGTTGCCGTGCCCGCGGTGGTCGTTCATTACTACAATGTAACCGTGCTGATTCAAAAAACTTGCAAAGTCGTCGTATCTTGCCGAATACTCTACCATACCGTGCGCAATCTTGACTACTGCTTTGGGTTTTTCCACGTTATCCCAAGCGTACAAAGCAATTTCCTTACCGTCATGAGAGACGAATTTGGTCATTTCCATATATAGTTCTCCTTACAGATTATTTTATTTTCAGCGGCGAATAACCGCGGCAGCAACAATGCCTACGCATATATAGTATGCATTGCTTTGCTAACGGCAATCCTTCCGACTTGCAGATGTATTTGCCTCTGCGTATATAGTATAACGCTATTTGCCTTCGATGTCAATAGCAAACAAATTTCACGCTTACAAATTGCCGATACCTGTTATAAAATATTTTTCCTTTGGATGTCGATAAACGCTCTTGCCTTGCAATTAATAATATTGGCGTCAACGCGCTTGATATTTTCGTAAAATTGTATCTTGGGGACGTCAAGCAATGCACAACTCAATTTTTACCCGAGAATTTTTGCCAAATGTATGCGCAGACACATATTTATCACGCAAATCGGGCATAAACTAACTGTATGAAGATTGTATTTACGGGCGGCGGAACGGCAGGACACGTTACCCCCAACATTGCTTTGATAGAAAAACTGTCCGACGGCAATTGCTGTTACTACATCGGCACCGACGGTATGGAAAAACAACTTATCGAGCCTCTTACCGAAAGCGGAAAACTGAAAAGTTACTTTCAAATTACCGCCGGCAAACTGCAACGCAAATTTACTTTGAAAAACTTGACGCTGCCCTTCAAACTGCTTTCCGCAGTACGTCAGGCAAAGCGGATACTCGCAGAGATTAAACCCGACGCGGTATTCAGTAAAGGCGGTTACGTTGCCCTTCCCGTGGTTATTGCGGCGCACAAACTCAAAATTCCGTCGGTAGTACATGAAAACGACATAACCATGGGGCTTGCCAACAAAATTTCCTCACACTACTGCGACAGATTGATTTCCACCTTCCCCTGCGACAAAAAAGCCCAAGTCGTAGGCGCGCTTGTACGTAACGGAATAAAAAACGGCGACCGACAAAAGGGACTCGAAACTTGCGGATTCGACGGCAAAAAACCAGTTTTGCTTGTAATGGGCGGAAGTCTCGGCGCATTGGAACTCAACAATGTAATTGCCGATTGCAGAAGTCTTGCCGAAAAATTCGACATCTTTGTAATAAGCGGCAAGGGCAAAGCCTTCCGCTGCGACTTTGTAAATCAGCGGCAGTTTGTAGATAATATCGGCGATATATACGCCTGCTGCGACGTTGCGGTAACGCGCGGCGGAAGCAACAGCCTTGTGGAACTTACCTGTGCGCTTGTGCCGTTTGTCACGATTCCGCTTAGCAAATGCTCGCGCGGAGAACAGTTGAAAAACGCACATTACTTTTGCAAAAACAACTGCGGAACAATCATCGAAGGCACCGTTACGCCCAAATCGCTTATATCGGCGGTAAACGCAGTGTATGCCAACAAAAACGCATACAGACAAAGCCAACGCAAACTGCAAATTGACGGAACGGAAAAAATCGCCGAAATTTTGCTTTCCTACGGCAAACCGCCGCAAGACGAAAAATCGGATAACGTACGCAAATAATGCAAACGCTAAAATTCAGATAGCGGCAATTTAAATTGCGGACAGAATATTGTTACCTACATTGCAGCGGCGCATCGGTATTAACCGACGCGCCGTATATTTATTCTCGGATTTTTGCCGTTGTTCGTAATAACATCAATATGCCCTGCCGCGTAAACGCCTGCAATTCGATTGCAAAGAAAACTATCGACGGCAACATATCAATTGCGCCCTCCTCAAATCGCCTACCGTATTGCTTGCCGTCAAACCGTTCCGTAAACAGCGCATATCGCTGCGCCTACCCAACGCAATATCAATAATTTGCGGCAATTTGCGCACAGCGGTGTTTGACTGCTTCTTTGAGTACGGACGGAGTTTCCACTACTACGCCTTCTCCGCAGGAAAGCACCTTGTCCACGGTAAAGTCGTCAAACGGAACTTGTGCTTTTGCCATATACTCGTCCCCAATCTTGGCAACCTTGGAAACTCCCAACCATTCTTCCACCTTTGCAAGCGCGCTCTTTTTGACGGTAAGTATCATTTCGATTGTTTCTCTGCCGCGCAAAACGTCGGTACCTAATTTGTCGCTGTCGACGGTAAACGGACGCGCCTTAAAATACCTTCCGACGTCCCTTATCGAAGTTATTCGCGATACCTTGAAGTAGCGGAAATCTTTGCGCAGTTTGCAAAAACAATACGCGTACCAAGCGCCGTCTTTCAGCACCAAGCAATGAGGTTCCACCTCCCTTTCCGTTACTCCCTCCTTGGAATGGTACTCTATTGCCAATACACGCTTTTCGCTTATTGCCTGTTTGACGGAGTTTATGCGTTCGCGCAAATCGTCGGCGACTGTTGCGTCTACAACAAGTTGGTCGGATTGCAGTACAAACGAATTGGTTACTCCGTGGCTCAGACTGCCTAATTTGGCTATTAGATTTGAGGTCAAATGGTCGCTTATCGGGTTGCTTTGCAAACTGAACAGCAATCTGCCGTATTCCTCTTTGGTAAAATACGTACTTGACAATCGGTAGTTGGAATCTATCTTCCAACCGCCGTTTCTGCCCTTTTGCGATATCATGGGTACGCCCGCTTCGGTAAGCGCATCCAGATATCGGTAAACGCTGCGCTGAGATATCTCGAAACGCGCCGCCAACTCGCCGGCAGTAAATCCGTCGCCGTTGAGCATAGTAGTAAGTATTGCCACTGCCATAGGTATTTGCATATTATCCGCCTCTTTTAGACATATTCATTAAATATAATTTATCAAATTACCCTACATTTGTCAAGTTTAAACACAAAAAAGTTATTTTTTTTAATATTATATGCCCAAAAGTGTCATAAATACTGTGATACAATACAAGTACAATAAAACAACAAAGAGAGGCGCACAAAAATGGACAGATACTTAGACATAAATTCCTTCGATATAGCGGAAATTTCACGCAAACTCAACGACTGCCGCAAAAACTGCGAAACAGTTGCCGCAAACAAATTTTTCGATTGCGACCTACTGCAAACCGCCGCGTTCAGGCTAAAATACTCCCGATGCGCGGCGGCCAATATCGCTAAGCAGAAAATAAAAAGTTTTGTATATGTGGTAAACGGCTGAGTATCACCGCTTTTTGCCTCCCGACGAGGTAAGCACTTCCGACTTGAACTGCCTTTTGAGCGCGTCGGTTTGCAAGTATTCGCGTACGGCTTCGTCCGTAAGAGTGCGTCCGAACTGCATTCGCTTGTATTCGCCGCGCCACAGGTTGTAGGCAAGCGAACCGGGGATTGTATTTATTTCGTTGACGTACAGTTTGCCCGTCGGTTTGTCTATAATAAAATCCACGCGCACTACGCCGCTCATATTAAGCAACTTGTAAACCTTTTCGGTAAGTTGTTTTACCTCGTCGACGTGTGTTATTTCCTCCTTGTCGGATTTGGGGTCGAAGCCCTTGCCGCCGCGGACGTATTTGTCCTCAAAGGACAGAATATCCCCCGTTGTGTAGGGGCGTTCTACCGCGCTTACAATAACTTTGCCTTCCTTTGTCATTGCCGAACAGTTAAGTTCGTAAAAGTCGCACAGCGCCTTTTCGATAAGCAGTCTGCCGTCATACAAAAAGGCGTTGCGCACCGACGTTTTAAATTGACTTTCGTCCTTTACTACTTCTATGCCGATGCTCGAACCCAACGTGCACGGCTTTATTATTACGGGAAAGCCCAATTTACGCGCCGCGGCAAACGCTCTGCCGCTTTCGAGGTCGCTTTTGACTATTGCAAAGCCGTCGAGCGCAGGCACGTCTGCGCCCTTCAAAACGTACTTTGTAAGCGCCTTATCCATTGCAACGCCCGACGCTATTACTCCGCTGCCTACGCACGGCAGATTCATAAGCGCGCACAGTCCCGCCACCGCACCGTCCTCGCCGTTTACGCCGTGGCAGCAATTGACTGCAACGTCAATTTTTATTTTCTTTTTGAAGATACCCTTGCCTACGCATATACAGTCGCTGCCCAACGTGAAAGATATTTCGCTGCGCAGTTTTGCCTTTGTATGCATTACAGGAGTATAGTCTGTCGGCACAAGATAACATTTGTTGTCGTAATCCATATACGCGCAGTACAAATTGCCGTCAAAATATCCTTTGGCAAGACAAGCGGTAATGATTGAAATATCGTGTTCGCAACTTTTACCGCCGTAGATTAGTAATATGTTCATTCCATTCTCCATTACGTTATTGCGGAATATCGTTTTGGAAAAGCACGACCGTATTGTCGGTGTAATACTTTTCCGCTATCTTTACGGCGCTATCGAGGTCGTCGGCATATTCGCAAACGGCTCTGCCTTTTGCGCCGTGCAAAATATACCTTGCGTTTTGTCCGCATGAAATAACCACGTCGCACGCCTCGCCCAACAGTTTTCCCGCTTCGGTATTTATTTCCGCAGTGCCGTCGCCCGCTTCCACTATGCCTTGACTGACGGCGATTTTGAACTGCGAAAACGACTTTAATGTTTCGGCGCACCGACGCACGCCCTCGCTGTTGGCATTGTAGCCGTCGTCTATTACCGTCACGCCTCCCGCGCCCTTCAACACCTGCATACGGTGCGGAATTTGTTCGAGACGCGCAATTCTTTCAACCAAAATTTCCGCGTCCATTCCCAACTCGACGCATACGCATACGGCAAGCACGATGTTTTCCACATTGGCTACGCCCACAAGCGGAGTCACCGCGTCGTACGCTTTGCCCTTTACATACATTGTAAATTTGCTGCCGTCGGGCGACAGCGAAACAAGTTTGTACCAAACGACTTGGCTGCCTATAACGGCGCGCGTACAAGAAGCAAGCCCGACGCACTCGGAGGCTATGGCGTCGTAACCGTTGACAACGCACAAGCCGTCTTTCGGCAACGATTTGAGCAACTCGCACTTTTCCGCTTTGATGTTTTCCAAGGTTTTGAAGGTGGCAAAATGCTGACCCGTAATACCAACAAGCACGCCAGCGTCGGGACGGACGATATTGCACAGTTTCTTGATGTCGCCGCGTTTGCGCGCGCCCATTTCCAGTACGATATATTTGCAGTCGTCAAGGTTGGTGCCGTTTGCGAATTTGGCAATGCCCAGCGGAGTATTGTAACTGTTTTGCGTAGACACGCAACCGTCAAGAAGTTGCGCAAGCACAAACTTGACGCTTGTCTTGCCGAAACTGCCCGTCACCGCTATTTTTTTTGCCTTTGCAGACATCAATTTGTTTTTTGCCTTGTTTACGTAGTAGGCGCAAACGGCAAGTTCTAACGGCAAAGCGACGTAAAACGCCGCCGCCGAAAGTACCGGTACAAATAACGGCAGAACGTAAGAAGGGACAAAGTACAGGACGGCAAAATACAATGCGACGGTAAACGCAATCTGTCTGACTATACGTTTGGTAAATGCAAGCGGAGGCTTTTTTTGAAGTTTACACCACACCGCTCCGCATACGGCAAACAACACGGCATTTACTATCGGCATATAATACCAATCCAAAAACGCCAACGCCAAACACAGCGTTTGAAGCACGCACAGAGTAGCAAAATACTCGGTATAAAATATGTACAGATAGCCCCTTTGCAGTTTGTACCCTACCTGTTGCATACTCCGCATACACGGCAAAGACAAGACAGCAAGGGATAGCGCACCCAAAGCGCAAAACAAATATTTCACATCGTTCTCTCCAAAAACGTATCGGTGACGGCGGCAAATGCCGAAGGGTTCTGCGCAAAGGCAAAATGTCCGCCTTCCAGAAAAATAAGCGCGCTGTTCTTCAAAAGACGGTTGTACTTTTGAGCCATCCACAACGGCGTTTCGTTATCGTCCTTGCCCCACACAAGCAATACGGGACATTTTACGCGTTTGGCGTATCTTGACAAATCGTCGGTGATTACTTTGACAAAGGTGCGTTTCATTGCAACCGAAGTCAATGCCGAATAATCCGCGCTAGCGCTGCTTTTGACTTTGCACAATCCGCATTTGCTTAGCAACTTGGTAATTTTGTAACGCGCAACCGCAAGACTGCGTTTAAGCGAAGCCCGCCTAAGTCCGGCGGCGCCCGTAAGCACCATACTTTGCACATACTCGGGATATTGCGCGGCAAAAGCCACGGCTACACGCGCTCCGAAACTGTGGGCGACGACGGAAAACCGTTTGAGATTTTGTTCGTCGCAAAACTCTTTGAGACAACGGCAGTAGTCGTCCACGGTAAACCCTTCGTCGGACGGACTCTGACTTTTGCCGAACCCCCACAAATCGATAGCCACCGCCGTTTGTCCGAGGCGCGGTATTATTGCGTCAAATACGCTTTTGTCGCAGCCCCAACCATGCAAAAAGAGAAGGACTTCTTTGTCCTTCTCTTCTTTTGTGAAATTTGTATACATTGTTTCAACCGATATCAAGCGTCATTGTGTAAGCGTCCTTGCCGATATCCGATTGCGGATAGAAATTACGTCTAAGTCCGACGGCGGAAAAACCTGCGCTTCCGTACAAATTTACGGCAGCGGTATTTTGCGTGTTTACTTCCAATTCCACCGTCACGGCATTGCGCTGTCGTGCAAACTCTATTACCTCATTGAGCAACGCGCGGGCATAGCCGCGTCTGCGGTATCGTGGCAAAACCGCAACATTGCAAATTTGCACTTCGCCCGCCATATCTCTTGCACTGACGTAACCCACCGCGTCGCTACTTTCAATATATGCCCAAAATACCGAATATGTGTTTGCCAATTCCGAATCCAGCGATTCTTTTGACCAAGCCTCTTTGCCGAAACACTGCCTTTCTATCTCCGCAAGTATTTCCACATTGCTTGGGCTGTAAGTAAGACGCTTTATCATCTGTTCATCTCCGCCTGACTTTTGCGAATGTAAAGCGGATGGAAACCGTCGGCAAACTCCCCTGCAAGATACTTTTCACGCACCAAACATACTGCTTGTTTCAAATGTTCTTCCGCAGTTGTATACCGTGCGGCGTCTTCGGCACGGATGTCGTCGTAATCAATCAGTTGCGGTTCTTCCGTTTGTTCCGCGCCGTAGCGCGCGTAGTAATAGCCGTTGCCGGCATCTATCACTGCGCCCCTGCCGCCGTAAGACTTGGAAAGCATTTCCAAATTGTTGTACGCAATACATTTTTTCGGTTTGGCAAACAAGTAACCTTTGACGGTGGAAACGCCTATCCGTATGCCCGTAAAACTCCCCGGACCTTCGGCACAGGCGTACGCGTCCAGTTTGTCAAATGTAATACCTGCACGCTCCATTACTCCCTGCACCATATGGCACAGCCTCTCGGACGCTTTGCCGCGGCATCCGTCGGAAATATCGGCAACGGCGTCGCCCTCGCGGACGACTGCGGTTATCACGCTGTCGGTTGTAGTATCCACTAACAGTATATTCATATTTCTTCCTTTATTTGTATTGTTCTTACATTGTCCGTTACCCGCTCGAAGATAATTACCGTGCGCTTCTTTGGCAATAGCGGCGTTACGTTGCGCCACCACTCGATAACGGCAACGGCATCTTTGACGGAGATAAGTTCGCCGAGTCCCAGCATTTCCGCCTCTCCGCTGTCCTCTATTCGGTAAAAATCAAAGTGATTGAGCGTAAGGCACCTCCCGCTATACGCGTTGTGCAATGTAAATGTCGGGCTTGTAACAACTTCGTCAATGCCCATTCCCTCTGCAATGCCCTTGGTAAAGTGCGTTTTGCCTGCGCCGAGGTCGCCGTCGAGCAGCACCGTTTCGCCGCCCTTCAAGCGCGCGGCAAACTTCCGTCCCAAATCCACCGTTTCCTCTGCGGAATGTGTCGTAAATTTTTCGCAAGTTGTGTTTTCCATATTACCTCCGCGCGGAAAGTTACCGTAGCCGTCTCGATGTATTGCAACTTTGTACCGCCGCAAACTCCTAACAAATTTACCCAGTATTTATCGGCGGGATTGAGTTGCGATTATTTGGCGCCGCGGCAAACCTTCAATCCGTCGCGCTATGCGCAAATACAGCGCGTTTGCAAACACTCCCGATGCTTGTTTACGGCTGTTTGTTTTCAAAACTAATTGTTTTGCCGTTTATTGCCGCTGCAATTTATGTCAAAAGTAACAATACAATTTGTCGGCTTTTTATGTACGTCGAGCAAAATTGCAATAAAATATGCGCAGACTTTCCGTCTGCGCATATATTTTACCTCATATAAACGCTCTTGACAACCTTTTGCCGCATTTTCGGTCAAAAGCGCATTACACTTGAATTAAACCGTTACTTGTCGGATTGTTCTTTTGTGTCGTTGCTGCCGTTTGACTCGCCGTCGGTTATTCCGTCCGTATCGAGCAATCCTTCCGCACAAACGCTTTCTTGCGTACTTTGAGAGGCGGACTCTGCCGCCGCGGACTTTTTGCGCGGTTTGTACTCCCAATGCAGCACTTTGGAAAGCGGTTTGTATACAAAGTAGGTTATTATCGCGCAAAGCAAACACCTAAGCATATTGAAAGGCACTACGCCCAAAGGCAGATAGTACGCGTAAAAGTTGCTTTCGTTTACGCCGCCGTACAACCCCGAAACCATACCTACTATTTTGCTGAAATCGCCGCCCGCGAACAATTGGGTAAAAGCGGGGATTAGTATCAGCCAGTTGGCAAGCACGGATACCCCTACGGCAATTGTGCCGCCCACTGCCAAACCGCCTATTGCGCCCTTTTTGGATTTGCGGTATTTGTAAAACAACGCTGCGGGAAGCACAAATGCTATGCCTACGAATATATCGGCAATTTCGCCTACGCAGTTTGTGCTTGACAAACCGAAAAGCATTTTTAAGCAGCACTTTACGATTATTATCAAACAGCCTGCAACAGGTCCGAGAGCAAAACCGCCGAGCAATGCAGGCAAATCGGAAAACTGTATATCCAAAAATGCGGGGAAAATCCACGGCAACGGAAACTTTACAAATGCGTAAAGTATAAACGATATTGCGCTTAGTACCGAAATAGTCGCTATGTTGTTTACCGAAAACGCGTGTTTTGCCGCTTGCCTGAATCTTTTGCCTGCGGATTGATTGAACCCTTCGTCTATTGCCTCGACAGGCACCTGCGACGTTTGCTCCGACACAAGTTCGTCGGTATTGCGTAATGTGTTTTGTTGTGACGTTTCTTTCATATTCTTTCTCCTTTTCTTCGGCCAAAGAGTAAAAGAAAACCCCGCACAATTTGCGGGGCAAGACATATACGTTTGAAGTTGCGGCATATCCAAACGCCGTCAAATTCTTTTCCCATCCAGACTATACTGTCGGTGCAGTAATTTCAACTGCTCGGCAAGCAAACGCTTGTTCACGGACTGTAACCGTCGGTGCGGAGTTTCGCCGCGCCCCAAAGAATTTATTATATTTTGTCGATTTCTCAACGACACTATTCTACCACTTTTGCTTTATATGTCAACTGTTTTTTTTGCGACCGGTAAATATCGCGGTATTTTTGAGTTAAGTCGGTTACGCGCAAAAGTCTGCGCGGCGCCGCTATTGTGACAGAAACATATTGTTATTGCTTTGCTCCTTCCGCAATTGCTATTCCCGCGCTTGTTCCGAGACGGCTTGCTCCCGCTTCGAGCATTGCCTGCGCGTCGGCGTAACTGCGTATTCCGCCGCTTGCTTTGACAAGCAGTCCCCTATCCTTTACCGTGTCGTACATAAGTTTTACCGCTTCGACGGTTGCCCCGCCGCTTCCGTAACCTGTGGAAGTCTTGACAAAACGCGCGCCCGCGTTGGCAGAGGCTATGCACGCCTTTTCTATTTGCTTGTCGGTAAGATTGCACGTTTCCAAAATGACCTTTACCAAGTTGCCGTTTGCCGCTTTTACCACTGCGGCAATTTCCTTTTCGATTTTTTTGAATTCGTTTCCTTTGGCAAGCGATTGCGAAATAACCATATCTATTTCCGTTGCGCCGTTTTTGACTGCGTTTTTGGTTTCAAACACTTTGGTTTGCACGGTATTTTCGCCCATGGGAAAGCCTATTACCGTACATACTGCCACTCCGCTGCCTTCGAGCAACTGCGCGCACAGTTTGACGTAACAGGGTTGTACGCAAACGGAAGCAAATTTATTGTCCGCCGCTTGCTTGCACAGTTCGGTAATTTGTTTTTTTGTTGCGGGTTTCAAAAGTGTATGGTCTATTGTTTTTGCCAATTCTTGTCTGTTCATTTTATCCTCCGATACGGGTAATATTTTTACGGAAATTTCTAACAAACTTCCGTAACGGAATTATACCACAGTTTTCGGAGTATTTCAAGCGGTAAACGTAATTGCGTTGCTGACTTACAATAGGTCTGTTCAAAACAAGCCTACTGCCAATCAAACCTTTTGCTTTATTAAACTTTTCAATAACAATGCACCGTAAATATATTGGGTGACATTGCTTATTTTACGATGAGAAATTTTTTTAATTTAGGTCTATTGCCCCCGAAAGATATTGTTGTAAAATAACAGCCAAACTTTCCTATTGATTCCGGACAAATAACCGCCGCAGGAGCACAACATTGCGCGCTATCTCTTTTTGCCGTTATTACTAAGGTCGATTGTCAATGTGTCGTCGTCGATTACGTATTCTTCCCGATATCTGTCGTCCTTATTCTTTTTGCGCTCATGCGCCACCAAACAGATAATATACGTCACCGACGCCACTATTCCCGCGCCGCAAATTATACTTAAAACCAACAAACCCGTTTCCATAATTACCCTCCGCAACAACTCTACTTATACTACAATACTTTTGCCGTCGTTAAATAAAGCATATTTGCATAAAAAGACGAATTATACAAAAACTAATATCAAACTGTAAGGAGAATGATTATGAAAAAATTTTTTTTGGCTTGTTTGGCATTGCTGACACTGTCGCTGTTTGTTATACCGTCTGCGTACGCAATGACAAAAACCGAGCAACAAATTGCAGACGATGTCAAAAATATGGATAACGTAAAAGATGCCGTTGTCGTAATATACGGCGACAAATGCGTAATTGCATTGCGCACGCAAAAGGTTATCAAAAAATCTCAATGCAACGAAATTAAAAATGCCGTACGCGAAACCGCTCTCAAAGCAGACGGCAAACTTAACGACATATTTGTCACCTGCAACGTAAAAGTATTTGTAGAAGCGGAAAAAATCGCCCAAATGGACGAAAATCAAAGACAACAGGCAATAGAAACTTTGCTTGACAGATTGGCAAACCCGCCCTTCCCCAAGCATTTCGATATGCCCGAACACAAATCCCCGATGATTCAGGATTAAATTACCGCCAAACGGGTACAATTGAGTAAATGAAAAGATTATTTATTGTAATTTCGGGATTGCTGCACCGCGCTTCTCCGCGCAAATCGGAAAAAGAAATTGCTCTGCCACCCAAAAGATGAAATCGCTGCTCCGACAAAGCAACTGCTTTGTAACAAGCAGATAAGATAAAACAAAGTGCGGCGGCAATACGGCACTGCGCAATTGAAAAAACTTTCGGTTCTCCGCAGGGTATATGGTAAAAGCCCTCTGCTTCAAGACCAACTTTACAAATAGGTCAATCGAAAAACTGAAATTCAAAGTACGGTTTTGCTGCGGCAAGTAAAGTCTGCTTTGTTTGTACGTTTTCCGCAAGACATATGAAATGCAAAATCTGTATTTCAAAGAAATATTACAAATATATCAATCGGAAAATCGGAATCAAAAGCACGGTTTTGCTGCTGTAAACAAAGCATTGCATATGTTTATATATTTTCCTGAAATTATCGGTTGTAATTGTTAGTATAATTCATCGTATATTAACAGCGCGTCGGTTATTAGCCGACGCGCTGCGTTATGTTTTTATTTGTTATGTTGTGAATTTTTGAAGATGTATCGTAACAGATACGGCAATGCTTTCCGTTTGTTCAACACGCCGCAACGGTACTCAAAGTTTTAACAAATCAATCTTGCTTATTCTGTACGCAAAACATTGCAACAATCTAATTGCTATATTTGTCTTTTGCTTTCGCATACATTGCAATATATAGTTGCATATTGCGACAAAAACTTTTGCGACATACATTACTTTTAAATTTGTTATTACCTGTTACTTACACAATTCTTCCAATTGGCTGAGCGTATCTTCAAAACTCTTGGCGACGATATCGAACGGTTCGCTTGACGTAAGGTCGACGCCTGCTACTTTAAGTTCCGAAACGGGGTCCATAGAACCGCCGAGCGAAAGGAACTTTTTGTATTTTTCTACGGCAGGAGCGCCTTCAGACAAAATCTTTTGCGCTATGCAAACCGCAGAAATGATACCCGTCGCGTATTTGTAAACGTAAAACGCATTGTAGAAATGCGGTATACGCGCCCATTCGTACTTAATTTCATCGTTGTGGTTTACGGCAGGTCCGTAGTACATTTTGTTGAGTTCAAGATACTTTTCGCACATAACCTGAGCGGTAAGCGGCTGTCCCTTTTCTACAAGGTCGTGAGATATAGCCTCAAACTCCGCAAACATCGCCTGACGGTACATTGTAGTACGCAGCATATCGAGGTAGTATTGCAACAGGTATTTTTTGACTTCGGCGTCCTTTTCGGTGGAAAGAAGATACTTTAACAAAAGCACTTCGTTGCAGGTAGACGCTACTTCGGCAACGAAAATTTTGTAATCTTCCTTTGCAACGGGCTGCGCCTTGCTGCTGTAATACGTGTGAATGGAGTGTCCCATTTCGTGAGCGATTGTAAAGATATCGTGAGTAGTCTTTTGATAATTCAAAAGCATATACGGGTGAACTCCTGAGACGCCCATCGAATACGCGCCGCTGCGTTTTGTAGGCGTTTCGTGAACGTCAATCCAACGGCTCGTAAAGGCTTTTTCCATAATTTCGGCATAATCTTTGCCGAGGGGCGCAAGACCTTTTTTGACTATTTCGCACGCTTCTTCGTACTCGCATGAAATATCTACGTCCTCAAACAGCGAAACGTACAAATCGTACATATTGAGAGTTTCCACACCCATTATTTTTTTGCGCAGAGCCATGTATCTGTGCAAAGGCTCGAATGTGGAATGCATACATTTGATAAGGTTGTCGTACACCTTTTTGTCCACCTGTTCGTGGAACAGCGCCTGTTCCATTGTGGAACCGAATTTTTTTGCTTCGGCGTAGAACCAATCGCCCTTTACCGAGCCTTCGTACAAGCCCGCGATTGTGTTTATTTTTTCTATGTAAGTTTTGTAATAGGTTTCAAAAGCCTGCTTTCTTACCTCTTGGTTTTTGTTTTGAAGAAGCATCGAATACACGCCGTGTCCCAATTGGATTTCTTCGCCGTCAACCGTCACTTTGCCGAACTTCAAATCGCCGTTGTCAAGTCTTCCGAAAACTTCCTGAAATTGGTTACTGAAACTGCCCACCTTTGCAAGCAGTTTTTCTTCGTTTTCCGAAAGTACGTGCGCCTTTCCGTCGCGGATTTTGGCAAGCATTACGTCGTAATCCGCAAAATCGGGGTCGGCAATCAATTTGTCGAGTTGTTCGGACGAAAGTTCGGAAATTTCCGGTGTGATAAATGCCGATACCGCGCTGAACTGCGTAAGCAATCCGTAGATACGGGCATATCTTTGTTGCTTTTCGGCGTCTTGACTATCCTCGTTGTAGCGCATATATGCGTAGCAGTACAGTTGTCCGAATGCCACTTCCAATTTGTCGTTGAGTTTAAGACATTCGAGAAGCGTTTTTCTGTCGGACAACTTGCCTTTGTACTGCAAGTTAATTTCCAAATTTTTCTGTGCTTCGCTAAAAGCCTTTTCCCAAGCGTTTTCGTCTGCGAAAATGTCGCTCAAATCCCACTTGTATTTTTCGGGTATTTGGTCTCTCGATGTGTAAGCCATAGTTTTTCTCTCCTTATTTGTTGTTTAAAAGTCCTTCAAGATATTCGCGGTATTGTTTGCCGAAACGCTCGTCGCGCAAACCGAATTCCGTAACACCTTTGAGGTAGCCTAATTTGTCGCCGAAGTCGTACCGTACTCCTTCAAAATCATACACGTATATGCCGTGTTCCTTTGCCTGTATCTGCAAACTGTCGGTAAGATACACTTCTCCGCCTCTTTTGGCGGGGGTGCGGTCGATTACGTCAAAAATATCGGGCGTAAGCACGTATCTTCCGAGGGGTGCAAGCAAACTGTAAATAAACTCGTCGCTTTGCGGTTTTTCTATGATGTCGTCAATCTTGTGCAGTCTGCCGAAACTCTCCACAACCTTTGCCGAAGCGTATTTTTTGATATCTTTGCGGCTTACTTCCTGCACGCCCACCACGCTCGCTTCGCCGCCGATTTTTTCAAACTGTTCGGCAAGTTGCGCCGTAACGGATTTTGCCGTATTGTATATTACGTCGTCGCCGTTAAGCACGGCAAAAGGCTGTCCTTCCGACCAGCGTTTGGCAAGACGCACCGCAAGTCCCGTTCCCGTAGGCTTTTCCTGATAGACGTAGGACATATTTGCAAGTTTACCCAATGCCTCCACGGCGTCGGCTTCTTCCGTTTTGCCTGCAAGACGCAGTTGCTTTACCATACCGTCGTCCGCATTGAAATGCTTTACGACGTCCTTTTTTTCGGGCGAAAGCACTACCAATATGTCCGTTATACCGGCAGATACGATTTCTTCTACCACAAGTTGCAGCGCAGGCTTATCTATTACCGCCAGCATTTCCTTGGGATACGCCTTTGTGTACGGCAAAAATCTTGTGCCTTTGCCTGCCGCCAATATTACCGCTTTGTTGACTTTCATAACATTCTCCTATTTGTTAAATTGTATATGATATGCACAAAAAAGTCAATTGTATCGCATATTTACCTTTTCGGAAATTATTTTTACAGTTTACAGCCGCCGCAAAGTACCGCACGAAAAAAACGGTTTTGCCGCAAACGGTTTGCCGATTTTTTCGCCGATACGCAAGACAGCAACTGCGACATATTTTTATGGACACTATAAAAGCCGAGAGCGGAATATAGAATCGCTTTCGGCTTTTGCGTTTTAGCAAATCTGTTAAGACCTAATTTTTTGCAATATCGCCATCCGTACAATGAATGGTGTAATCGCCTGTATTATAGTTCCAATTCAGATTTTTTGTAATATCGTCCCATTGGTCAACAGTGCCTTGAAATGTTATGCTCGTCAAACTGCTGCAACCATTGAATGCATTAGAGCCGATATTGGTTACGCTGTCGGAAATTGTAATCGAAGTCAAGCCGCTGCAACCATTGAATGCATAATTGCCGATACTGTCACCGCTTGTTATTATGACGGTTTTCAGCGCACTGTTTTTGATAGCCGATATTGCTTTTACAGATGTTGTAGCCGTTTCAATCGGACAACCATCAAACGCACCCGACGCGATACTCGTTACGCCATTGCCGATTGTTACGCTTGTTATTCCGCTACAACCCTTAAACGCATAAGTATAAATGTTTGTTACGCTGTCTGGTATGGTTATGCTCGTCAAGCCATTACAATTTTCAAATGCACAATAGCCTATATGCGTCACTCTGTTTGGTATGGTTATGCTCGTCAAGCCATTACAATTTTCAAATGCCCTATCGCCGATAATCTTTGTATTGGAATTTATAGTGCAAGATGTAATATCAGACGATTTCGCTTTTATCAACACCATAAATTTATTAGCGTCATTACCTAAATATAAAGCATTATCGTATTCGTTATATATTAAACTGTCGCAACTTTCAAATGCAGACGACGCGACACGCGTTACCGAGTCGGGAATAATTACGCTTGTCAACGTACTGCAACCATGAAAAGCATACTCACCGATGCCATCGCCGCTTGTGATTATTACTGTTTTTAATGCGCTGTTTCTAATATACAAAGCAACAACTTCCGGTATTTTGGCAGTTTCGATAGGACAACCTTTGAACGCATTAGAGCCGATATTCATTACGCTGTCAGATATGGTGATGCTCGTTAAATTACCGCAACCATCGAACGCAGCCTCTTCAATATAGTTTCCGCTTGTTATTACTACTGTTTTCAATGCGCTGTTCTTAACATATAAAGCGGCGTTAGCGGGAATTGAAGCCATTTCAATCGGACAACCATCAAACGCACCCGACGCGATACTCGTTACGCTATCGGAAATTGTAACAGAAACCAACTGACTGCAACCTTTGAATGCGTTATAGTCGATACTCGTAACGGTATTCGGAATTATTACGCCCGTAACTCCGCTACAACCGCGGAATGCTGCTTGGGGGATGCTCGTTACGCCGTCGGGAATTACAAGTT
>JAMPHX010000022.1 GCA_023663205.1 Corallococcus sp.
TGTTCCAATTTAACTTTTGCGTCTTGCCAAAACCGCTTAGCATACGCTTCTTTGCCTGTTTGGCATATGTCTTTATTGTGCTCATATAATTACTCCGAAACGTCTATAATGGCTAATACCTTTGTATATAATCTGTTTTCGTAGAGTATATTTTATATGCGTACAATTTCACCGTTCTATGCGGATGTGTTATTAGACGTATATAATCTTGTGGTGTTTTTGAGTAAAACGTACGGCGGCGAACCGCCGAAAACAAAAATCCGTTTTTAGGTTTTAATTAGTTGTTTATAACGCTTGATTTTATCAATATTGCTCACTTGAATATCTGTCTTTTGTTTGACAATGATTTTTCGTTTTATCTTCAATCGTACCGACTATTTCTTAGGCACGCAAACGCAAAATGAGATAACAAAAACTGCTCGCTCCTGTTGTGAGCAAGCAGTTGTCTTTTGTAAAATATTAACCCTTATTGCGTTTTCTTGCCGCTTCGGCTTTTTTCTTACGCTTTACGCTGGGTTTTTCGTAGTGCTCTCTTTTGCGGAGGTCTCCGATAATGCCGTCTCTTGCGCAACGCTTCTTAAATCTGCGCAACGCATTGTCCAAAGTTTCGTTTTCTCCGACTCTTATTGTAGACATTTTTTCGCCTCCTTTCCTATTAAGGACAGATTTTATCATATTTATTATTGCACACAAGCGCGTCTATGTCAACAAATTGCAAACAATTATCCGCAATATTTTGCAATCGTGCCGCGCTATTGGGATACTCTTTTCAATTTGGCGATAATACCGCCGCGCAGCGCTTTGTCGGCACACACCTCAAACGAGGCAAGTTCTTCATCCGTAAAATTTATGTTGCACGCCTGCTCGTGCGAAACGCATTGAAGTATACACCTGTCGTTTACAAAGACGCACAAATCCTCGTACAGCAAAAAGTTGTTTTCGCCGTCGCTCAGCATTATATAGCCGAAATCATGAATATGTTCGTCTGAGATGCGCGGCGTTCCTTTCAAATTTGAATTAAGCAGCAAATTTTTTGCATATTCGTCAAGCGGAAAATCGCATATCTCGTGCAGCATGGTAGAATACCCGAAAGTCACTCGCGGATTAAGCGAACGGTGTATTTCCGATAGTTTACCCGTCAAATGCGTATTTACGTAAATAAAATACGTATCGAACATCGTATCTATACTCTCGAGATTTTGCTTTATCAAGCGTTTGTGATAGGCGACAAACTGTTCCTTTGTGGGAATACCGTCAAAATATTCCACAAGAGTTTTATCAAGAACAACTTCCTTGCTGTCGTAACGCGCCATACGTAACTTCAACATTTCGTTTTCCGCAAGCAATCTTTGTTTGCTTTCGGCAAATGCCGATTTCAAATCTTTCATTTTGAGCGGACGCAGCAACGAAGTCGTAGACATCTCGGCGCGAGTGCCTATGCTTACGGCAAACTTTATTATTTCATTGCGTTCGGCAGGCGTAAAACTTTCGCCTTCGAGTGAAGTTACTATGTTCAAATTATATTTACCTCCCGTCATACAAAACAACCGAAGTATGCAGTAAATCGGTTGATATGTATATTTTGAAAAAGCGTTATTTTAGCCAATACGTTGCTCTCGCAAAGTCAAACGGTACAAACAACTTTTGAGGCGCGCTGCAACACCACTGCGCACGGCATATTGTGCAAAATACTCCGCGACCAATCGGCATAGTTACATAATTCTTTTATTGCCGCAAAACAAATTGCGCCGCAAACCGATTTACTTTGTCAGCGCCAACTCAAAGCGCATTGCTTCGAGGTCGTAGTCGTCTTGCTCCTTGAACGGCCAAGCGTCCACTCCGTCGTTGTCCTTGCGCGGAATTACGTGGAAATGCAAATGAAACACCGATTGCTGTGCCGAAGCGCCGCTTGCGTTCATGATGTTTACACCCGTAAATCCGCAATCGTTGATGTAATGCAAGGCTATTTTGTTCACAGCGCAAATTACTGCATTTAGTGTTTGTTCGTCGGCATCCAAGACGCTTTGACAGTGCTTTTTGGGGATTACGAGAGTATGTCCGTAAAGGTCGCGCGCGATATCCAAAAACGCATATACGTAATCGTCCTCGTAAATTTTGAAGGACGGAATTTCGCCTTTGACTATTTTGCAAAAAATACAATCTTTCATAAAATTTCTCCTTCGACGCCCTCTTTGAACAATCGCGTCAACTTGACTTTTACCGCTTCTCCGCTGTTTACTTTTCCCTTAAAATACACGCGAGTGTAATTGGGCGTATACCCTTCGCAGTAACCGTCCTTTACCGCTTCGGCAATTACCGTTTCGATTTTGCCTAATTGCCGTTTGCGGAAATTTTCGTTTAACCGTTGTTTTACGCCTTCCAATATACTCACACGCTGTTTTTTGACCGAAGCGTCTACATCATTCCAATTGTACGATGCAGTGCCTTCGCGAGGCGAATATGGAAACACATGAATATCGGCAAAACCTATCTGCTCCGTAAATTTTACCGTCTGGGCAAATTCCTCGTCCGTTTCTCCGCAAAAGCCCGCGATTACGTCGGTGGTAATAGCGGCGTCGGCAAAGACGTTTCTTATGCGATTTACCGCTTCGGCATACTGCGCCGTCGTATAGTGCCTGTTCATACGCCTTAAAGTTGCGTCGCAGCCGCTTTGTAACGACAAATGAAAATGCGGACAAAAATCAAGACGTTTTAACGCGTCAAGCGTTTCTTCCGTGACGACGCTTGCTTCCAAACTGCCCAGTCGTATACGCGTATGCGTATGCTGCGCCAATGCGTCGAACAACTCGGATAAACTTTCGCCCGTGTCCTTGCCATACTGAGATATGTCTATGCCTATCAGCACCGTTTCCGCGCAATCGGCGGCGACTACTTCCCTTACAACGTCTTCTACCCGCTTACTGCGGCTTCTTCCGCGCAAATGCGGAACAATGCAGTAACTGCAAAAGTTGTTGCAGCCGTCCTGTATCTTTACAAACGCACGGCTGCGCTCTTTTGCCGCATTGACGTCCTTGGAGTATACCGACGGAACATCTTCCAAATCCACTCCGACACGTTCAATTTGGTCGGCAATTTTGTATTTGCCTTCTACGCCTTTGATAAAGGTTACGGAAGGTATATCTTCAAACTGTCTGTAATTTTTTTGCGAAGCGCAACCTACTACGATAACTCTGCAATCGGGATTAAGTCTTTTGGCGCGGGCAATTGCCTGACGCGATTTTTTCTCCGCTTCGCCGGTAATGGCGCAGGTGTTTACTACAAACACATCGGCGTATTCCAACTTGGAAGTGGCTGTAACGCCGCGCTTTTGAAGTTCCGCTATTATCTGCTGACTTTCGTACAGGTTGGTTTTGCAACCCAATGTAAATACCGATACTTTCACTTGTTTAGCCTGTCGCAAAGTACCGACGCAACATATATAGGCGCGGTTTCCGCGCGCAAGATACGTTTGCCCAATGTTACGGAAACGGCGCCCGCACGGGTAAGCATTTCCGCTTCTTCTTCCGAAAAGCCGCCTTCTGCTCCCACTATCACGGCAATGCGTTTTAGCGGGATGTCAAGGACGTCTTTGAGATGAGTAGACATTTCCTTCTCGTAACAGAACAGCGACAGGTCGTACCCCGACAGAAGTTCCGCCGCTGATTGTAACTTGCAATAAGATACTTTGGTGATTTTAGCGCGTCCGCACTGTTTGGACGCTTCGCGGCTAATCTTGCGGTAACGCGCAAGTTTCTTTTCTTCAAACTTGGCTACGGTGTAACGGCTTTCAAAAAACACAATTTCGTTTATGCCCAATTCGACGGACTTCTGAACGATAAAGTCGTTTTTGTCGCCTTTCATTACTCCCATAAACAGCGTTGTTTCAAACGTATTTTCGCTGAGCGACATTCGGCTTTCGATTATGCGCAGATGTACGGCGGACGCATCCACCGACGTTATCTCGCAAAAGTGTTCCCTTCCGTCGCCCGTGCAGACAAACGCGCAGTCGCCCGACTTCATGCGCAAAACTTTTGCGGCGTGTTCGTATTCCTCACCGCAAAGCACCGCCTCGCCGTCCGAAATCTGACTCGCCTCGATAAAAAATCTTCTGTATTCCGACATTAGCACTCCATTAGTAAAGCCGTCCATTCACCACGGCTGAGTTTTTCAATTAGGCGCATACCCTTTTTTTCAAATGCGGCAATTACCCTGTCTGCCCTGTCGTTTAGTATCCCCGACAAAATAACTTTGCTTCCGCTTTTTACCGATTTGTCAATGACTTCTGCAAGCAAATACAGTATGTCTGCCGTCAAATTTGCAAACACAACGTCAAATTTGCCTTCCACGCCCTCTGTCAAACCTGTTTGGATTACTTTGCACTCCCTCTGCAACAGATTTAGTTTGGCGTTGCTTTGCGCAACTTCCGTAGCCTGAGCGTCTATATCGGTAAGCGTCGCATTACGTGCGCCCAGCAGCAATGCGCACAAACCGAGTATACCGCTGCCGCACCCCACGTCCAGCACGCTTTTGCCTTTGAGCGCAAACTTTTGCATAAGTTCCACGCACATACTTGTGGTTTCGTGCTGTCCCGTTCCGAAGGAAACGCCCGTTTCCAGTTTAAGAACCTTTTTGTGCTTTTGCTTATCGTCGGGAGTAATCCACTCGGGGCATATTACTATATTTCCTATATCTATTGTAGTAAAAAACCGCTTCCACTCGTTTACCCAAGCATCGCCGTCCACTTCGCAGACTTCCGTTTGAAGGCTTCCGACATTTACGCCCTCTATGTTCTCAAACGACTTACGTAAAAAACAGAGAACACTATCCGTGTTCTCTTTGCTGCAATACCCTTTTACTTCCACTTCGTCCGAATACACCGACTTTGCCGATTCGTCTACGTAATCCCACGAAGATTCGTTGAGGTCGCGCGGGTCGTAAATTCCCACTCCGTCCAAACACACTTCCTGCAAAAAGTATGCTACGATTTCGCTTGCTTCGGTAGTAGTCTTTACCGTAATTTGTGAATATTTCATTACTCGCTCACTAATATATCTATCAGTTTTTTGGCGTTTTCCCACTCGCGCTTGTTGTTTTCGTACAGCATCTTGCCCTTCTCGGTAATTGTGTAGTACTTACGCGTTGCGCCGACGTTTTCGCCCCATACGCCCTTGATACACTCCATATCTTCCAATCGGTGGTATGCCGAATACAAACTTTGTTCGTTCGGTACGTACAAGTCGTTGGTTTTCTTGGCAATAAATTTGCGTATTTCGTTTCCGTATTTTGTTCCGTCTTTCAATGCGGACAATACAAATGTATCAATGTGTCCGCGAAGTAAATCACTCGATATGATTTTCATACAAACCTCTACTATGTCTAACATAAAAAAGCATATCACTTTGCGTCGTTTTTGTAAAGCGCAATAAGGCTATATTTCAAAAGAAAATTTCGCTTATTATTATATTGCGATAGCGCAGCCGACGCCGCTGCCGCACTGCCGCAAAAGTTTTGGCTTTGGGAATTTTGCCTAAACACGGTTCCTTCAATGTATCTGCCGCGCTACTGCAAAAAGCGCGGCAAAATTTTTGCCGCTCTCTGCTTAAACTATCGATATTACCTTTGAGATTTGCTTTATGTAAACTCGATAATTGCGCCGTCAAAAGTATATTTGCGCACTTTAACCGTTATGATAGATTATATCGGTTATGACAATTTTACTCCAACATTCCTTTAACGTCTTTTTGCCGCCTTTACCCTTGAAATCGAATATTTTGCAGTTTTCGTCGAATTTATCCCAAAATGAAATCCTTTCGGAATCCTTTGTCAATGTGCAGGTTATCCTTCCGTCAAACTCAACTCCGCCAAGCACGTCAATGTATCTGCCTATTGAACACGAGCGGTAATGAGGATAATCTTTGACGTAAAAATCAATTTGTTTGATACCGTTTCTGTTATTTATTCCGTCAATAAACTCTTTGTATTCCATATTTTTCCGTTTGCTATTGTATAAATTTCACAGTCGCCTCATAAATAATGCGCGCTTTGCAAACTGTAAGGAGTTTGAACGACAATCTGCGGGAGTTCAGGTCACCGCACAGTCGGTTGGTGTTTTTCAACCGCATATAATGCGTATCGCTTTGCTCGATTGCACGATAGCAGAATTTATACCGTTCTGTAATTTTCATCTACGAAATTACAATTTCCTATGTGCAAATTTTCCGTGATTTTTTCAAACAGCATATTGCATTTTTGCAAACAAAAATTCTGCCTGCAACAAGCATATCTCTGCAAAATAGGCAAAACCGACGGACAAAATATACGCCGTCGGTTCAGAAAATAATCTTATTTGTTGTAAAGTTTTGCAATTTCTTCAAGATACTCTTTGGTTTTGGGGTAATTTTTGATACTGAATTCCTTTTCCGTATCCTCAATCAACTTCTTCTGCGAACGCGAAAGATTTTGCGGAACTTCCACTTTGACGGTTACGAACAAATCGCCGCAATTGCCTCTGCTGGTTTTGATACCTCTGTTTCTGAATTTCAAAACTTCGCCGTTTGCAGTGCCTTCGGGAATCTTGGTAATAAATGTTCCGTCCAAAGCGGGTATTTGTATTTCGCCTCCGAGTACCGCCGTCGTATAGGAAACGGGCGCTTCTACGTACAAATTGAGATTTTCGCGGCGGAAAACCTTGCTCGGACGCACATTGAGTACCAACAGCAAATTGCCGTTTTTGCCGTTTGCCGCTTTGGGCGCGTTGCCTTCGTTGGGTATTTGCAAAACAGAACCGTTTTCCACGCCTGCGGGTATGGTAACATTCATTACTTTGTTTTTGGAAACTATTCCCTTGCCGCCGCACGATTTGCAGTTATCGGTAACTATTTTGCCGCTGCCGCCGCATCTGTCGCAGGCGCCTATGGAAACCTGTTGACCGAACAGCGTCGACTGTGTATATCTTACCTGTCCCGTGCCGTTGCACTTGTCGCAGGTTTTTACGCTGCGTTCGTCTTTTGCGCCCGTGCCGTGGCAAACGGAACACTTTTCCACTCTGCTGAAACTAATGCTTCTTTTGGTGCCCAATGCCGCTTCCATAAACGACAAATCGAGATTATAAGTAATGTCGCTTCCCACGGCTTGACGTGTAGACGTGCGTCTTGAAGAACTGCCTCCGCCCATAAAGCCGCTGAAAATATCGAATATGTCGTCAAATCCGCTTGCGGAAAATCCGCCGCCGCCAAACGGATTGAAATCTCCGTTGTCGTCCAACTCGCCGTTGTCGTACTTGCGTCGTTTGTCGGGGTCGCCGATTATAGAGTACGCTTCGTTGCACTCCTTGAATTTTTCGGCGGCAGCGGCGTCGTTGGGATGTAAATCGGGGTGATACTGCTTGGCAAGTTTGCGGTAAGCCGACTTGATTTCGTCTGCGCTTGCATCCTTGCTTACGCCCAAAATTTTGTAATAATCCTTTGCTGGCATTTAATCCTACCTCTAACTCCAAAATGCGGAACGTACCTTACCGCGCGTTCCGCAAATGGGATTTTGCTTGTAATTATTTGTTTTCGTCTTCGACGTCGTATTTTACGTCGCCCGCATCGGAAGATGCTTCGCCGCCGTTCTTGGCAGCCTGTTGATAAAACTTCTGGAAGATTGCTGCGCTTGCCTGTGCAATACGGTCGGTTTCCGCTTTCATTTCTTCGGAGTTGCCCTTTTCAAGCACTTCCTTGCCCTTCTTGACTTCTTCTTCGAGTTGCTCTTTGTCTGCCGCTTCCAACTTGTCGCCGCTTTCGCGTACAAACTGTTCGATAGACAAAATCATTTGGTCAAGGCTGTTTCTGTTTTCCACCGCTTCTTTGCGCTTTTTATCTTCTTCCGCGTATTTTTCGGCGTCTTTTACAGCCTTGTCGATATCTGCATCGGAAAGATTGGTACTGCTTGTAATGGTAACGGATTGTTCCTTTTGCGTTCCCAAATCCTTTGCGGTCACGTGTACGATACCGTTTGCGTCGATATCGAATTTAACTTCTATTTGCGGTATTCCGCGCGGAGCGGGAGCAATACCCGTAAGCGAAAAGCGTCCCAAAGTTTTGTTATCGGCAGCCATTTCGCGTTCGCCTTGCAGCACGTGAATATCTACGCTTGTTTGATTATCGGCAGCCGTGGAGAATACCTGCGATTTGCTTGCCGGAATGGTAGTATTGCGGTCGATAAGTTTTGCCATTACGCCGCCCAACACTTCAATACCGAGCGACAGAGGAGTAACGTCCAAAAGCAATACGTCTTTTACTTCGCCGCCCAATACGCCGCCTTGAATAGCAGCGCCTATTGCAACGCATTCGTCGGGGTTAATGCCCTTGTAGGGTTCTTTTCCGCAGAATTTCTTTACCGCTTCCACAACGGCGGGGATACGCGTAGAACCGCCTACCAAAATTACTCTGTTGAGGTCGTTGTTGGTAAGTCCCGCGTCCTTCATTGCCTGTTGCATTGGGTCGATGGTCTTTTTGATTACGCCGTCGATAAGAGATTCGAACTTTGCGCGCGTAATTTCCACTTCGAGATGTTTGGGTCCGGTTGCGTCCGCCGTGATGAACGGCAGCGAAACGGTTGTTTTGAGTGTGGAACTGAGTTCTATCTTGGCTTTTTCCGCCGCTTCTTTCAATCTTTGAAGGGCTTGTTTATCTTTGGACAAATCTATGCCGTTGGACTTTTGGAATTCCGCAACCAAATGGTCGATGATTATTTGGTCGATGTCGTCGCCGCCCAATCTGTTGTTACCGTTGGTAGCAAGCACTTCGAATACGCCGTCGCCGATTTCCAAAATAGAAACGTCAAACGTGCCGCCGCCCAAGTCGTAAATAAGTATTTTTTGATTTTTGTTTTCGCCCTTATCCAAACCGTAAGCAAGCGCAGCCGCCGTAGGCTCGTTGATGATACGCAATACTTCGAGTCCCGCAATCTTGCCTGCGTCCTTGGTTGCCTGACGCTGTGCGTCCGAGAAGTACGCGGGAACGGTTATTACCGCCTGCGTAATCTTTTCGCCGAGATACGCTTCCGCATCGGCTTTGAGTTTGGACAAAATAATACCGGATATTTCTTGCGGCGAATATTTTTTGCCGTCGATTTCCACAGTGTGGTTGCTGCCCATTTCGCGCTTGATGGAAATTACCGTCCTGTCGCCGTTTACAACGGCTTGTCTTTTTGCCACCTGTCCGACAAGTCTTTCTCCGTCTTTGGTGAATCCTACAATAGAGGGCGTAGTTCTGTTGCCTTCCGTATTGGTAATTACTACCGGTTCGCCGCCTTCCAAAACCGCGACGCAACTGTTAGTCGTTCCAAGGTCGATTCCGATTATTTTTCCCATAATATATTTCTCCTTTAAGATGTAATTTCTATGTAATCGCCCGCTTAGGGCGAGTATAAACTATTTGCCGACTATTACTTCGGCGTATCTCAATACCTTTCCGCCGCAGATATAACCCTTTTTGTAAACTTCCACTACCTTACCGCTGTTTTCTTCGCCTGCATCGAATGTGGAAAGAGCATTCATTGTGTTGGCGTCAAATTCGCAGCCCTTTACGTGCATCACTTCCACTCCGAAATTTTTGAGAGCGGAAACAAACTGCGCCTCTACCATTTCAAACGCTTTGAGATTTTGTTCGTCAAGGTGTCCCTTGGCAATGTCAAACGTATCGAGGACGGGCAGCACGCTTTCGATTACTTCCGAACGTCCTTTTGCGGCATTTGCCTCGGCATCGTTTTTCATACGGCGTTTGTAACTGTCAAAGTCGCTTTTGAGCGCAACCAATTGGTCGCGGAATTTGTCGCTGTTATCTGCGGAACTTTGAAGCCGCGCCACGGTGCGCGTAAGTTTGTCGTTTGCTTCGGCAAGCGTTTGGTTTTCCTCAGTGAGTTTGGCAATCAAGTCCTCTTTGTCGTGCTTTTTAGACTTTTTGTCTTTCTTTTCCGTTTCCGCCTCGGCTTTAACCGTCGTTTCTTCTTCGTTTCCGTTTTGTTTGCAATCGTTAATCATTTTTACCTTCCTAATTGTTGTCCAGCAAATCGGCAATCATATTGCTGATTTTGTCCAACACTGATACTACTTTTTTGTAATTCATTCTGACAGGTCCTATTACGCCGACGTTCCCGAGGACATTGTCGCCGAGATTTATCTTGGCGGAAACCATAGAACACCCGTCGGGCATTTTGTCTTCCGTGCCGATTTTTATCGTAAGTTTGTTTTCGGAATCTTCCGTAAACATCTCTACAATTTTTTCCTTGTGGTCGAGCGTTGCCAAGAAATTTTTGGCGTTATCCATATCGGAATACTCGCTGTGCTCGAATATTTTGTTTTTGCCGTCGTATATTACGTCCATTCCGTTGGCAAGCGAAACCTGCTTCAATACGTCTATTATCTTTTTGAACAAAGAGTTAAACTGTTCAAATTCTTTGTTTACAAGCGCATACGGGTAGTTGAAATTCAAAAACTGCGAAACGTGCTTGCCGACAAAAATATTATTGAGCCAGTTTTCCGACATTTTGAGCATATTAGAAGTAAAGTCGTCGGGTAAATCGATTACCGCGTCTTTGAGCAGCCGCGTATCGGTTACTATCACTACAAGCACTCTGCCGCCGCCGATATCCACAAGTCTTATCGATGTAATGCAATCGGACAAATCTTCCTTTACTACCACCGAAGTGTAATTTGTAACGTCGGAAATAACCTTTGCGACGTTTGCCACGACATCTTCAACTCCCGAAAGTTTCTGCGAAAAGTATCTGTCGATAATTTCCACATCGGCAGGGGTCAGCGGGTCCTCCGCCATCAACTCGTCAACGTACATTCGGAAAGCCTTCTGTGAAGGAACGCGTCCCGCCGAAACGTGCGGCTGAACCAAATACCCCATACTTTCCAATGCCGACAACTCGTTGCGAATGGTCGCCGACGAACAGTCCTGCAAACACCTTTGCTGTATGTCTCTGCTGCTTATCGGCTGCGCGGTTTCTATATAACCGTCCACAACCGCGCAAAGAATTTTCTTTTTTCTGTCGGATAGCATATTGTCCTTATCAATTCTTTTTGCACAGTGTTAGCACTCTTTGGGATTGACTGCTAAATCATAGTTAAAATATAACACCGAAGTCACAAATTGTCAATGATTTTCCGCCTGTTTAAGACAAAAATTCCAAAATTTGTTTTTCGGCGCTTTACCTAAATATATTATGCCGCTATTTTAGCAAAGTATACTGCGCAAAACCGATATTTCATTTTGCACCTGTTCGGAAGCGCAGACACAAGGCTGCATTTTGACTAAACGGCAAACCGCTTGCCGCAAATGCGCAGTAAGTTATCGCGCGCAGATAATCGTAATAGTATTTATCGCGCTTAGTCTATTATCTATAAAGTAAATTTTTGCTTAACCTGCAAAAAAACAGGCAACGGATTTCCGTTGCCTGCCAAACACCAAACAGCGTTTAATTACTTTGTCAAAGATTGTCCGAACAAAGCAAGCACTGCGTTGACAAGGAAAATAACGCCTGCGACAATGCACATAATGTTAAGCAAATCCCCTACCATGCCGAGAGCCAACACAATACCGATAATAATTGTTACGATAGGTGCAAGCATCGACAAAAACTTATGTTTTGCTCTGATTTCATTTACGAGGTCCAACACGCCTTTGATAATAAGCAATACGCCGAAAATCAAAAGAACCCATGTTGCAATCAACCAACCGCAAACGATAATCGCAATACCGATAACCAATTCGATAATGCCTTTGGTCAAATTCTTGCTTTTACCAAACATATCGAGTATGCCCATGACAATGAACAAGGCGCCGATTACGGTAAAGAGAATGTTCAAAGAACCGCCTTGCAAAACCAAAAGCAAAATACCGATTACGGCATACAGCACACAGGTAATAATGTTGTTTGTAGACAACTTCAATTTAGCCTTAGCCATTTTAGTATCCTTCCTTTTTATAATTTTTTTATATTGTAATTGTAGTATCGCTGACGAATGTTGTCAAGCAAAATTCACTTGATTTACATTCAAAAAATAAATTTTGCGTTTGAAATTTCGATATTGAATAAACGCAAACACAAAAGTATGCAAAAACTTTTTGCCTGTCGCTTTTCCTCATTCGACGCCGCATCCACCAGATAAAAGTCAAAATGTATGTTTTCTTCGACTTTGCCATTATATGCAATCTCCGGCATTACCGTGATTGCTTTGCACCGAAATAATTACACAAATTACACCGCCTGTGTCTTTTAGGGCGCAACAGTGTATTTAGACAAATAGGTACATCTGCAAATGTTTTTTTACATTTGATTTAAACTTTTGAGGCAACGCCGCGCCGGCGGTCAACCGTACATTTTGAACAAGATGTAATTTATCAATCTGACGGGAAGCAGCCGCGCCAAAAACACTTCCGCTTTTGACGCAAAACCTACGCATATCCTAAGCGGCGGATTTTTTCGTTTTGCCGCGCGGTACACTGCCTTTGCAACGGTAAGGGGGCTTTTGCCGTGCTGCTCGTCGGCAGACATCTTGGCAATGGAATTTTGCGCGCGCGTATTTGTGCCTTCGCAAATGCGGGCATCCGTAAAGTTTGTTTTGGTATCGCCGGGAAGCACTGCGCATACCTTTATCTTACGGGACTTCAACTCGTTTGCCAAAGCCCGCGAAAACACTTCCACGCCCGCTTTTGTCGCGGAATACATCGCCTGATAGGGAAGCGGCATTATGCCTCCGACAGAAGAAATATTTATTATCTTGGAACTACCGACCATGTATTTGGTCACTTTGGAACAAATGACGCAAAGCGCAGTCAAGTTGACGTCTACTATTTTGCGTATGCTTTCCGCGCTTGCTTCTTCCATTGCGCCGGCTATGCCGAATCCTGCATTGTTTACCAGAACGTCGATACCGCCTTCTTTGGAATACACATCGGCAAAAATACGTTCCACCGCGTCATAATCGCATATATCCGTCACATACGAAGTAAACCCGTCGCCCGTATACGGCGTTTTGTCGATACCGTGCACTTTGTAACCGCGTAAAATAAAAAGTTTTGCGCACTCCAAACCTATTCCGCTTGAAGCACCCGTAATAACGGCAATTTTTTGTTTCATAATTTCTCCGCTGTTTTATTAAATTTTTGCACAAACCTGCCTGCCGTCGTTTTGGACGGAAGCGACCTGCGTTGTATAGATTAAACCAAATATTCGTATTTGTCAAATGCGGAGTTATCGTAAGCACGTCCGCACTTCTCGACTTAACTAATATTATTTTGGAATTTTTTTATTTTTACAAACGGGACGTTCCGCAAAGCGTCCCGTGTTTACCGCATAAATACTGTCTGCAAAACGTCAAGTTTTGCCCACGCAAGAAGGGCGCAAAACGCGCCATTCTTAGATTAGTCATTTATGCCGAATGCCGCGAATCGGAGTATATGCTTTTGTCTTTATTAGTAAAAATACTGCTATCCCAAAGGGCAAAAGGTTGAGGATTGAGTTCATTTAGCACGAGGCAAGGGGGAGACGAACAAAGACTCCACATCAAGACACGCAAAAAGGGCGCAAATACGCCCTTTTATGCCTTTTGGAGCGGAAAACGGGATTCGAACCCGCAACATTCGGCTTGGGAAGCCGACGCTCTACCGTTGAGCCACTTCCGCATTTTATCGCAGTTACAGACAGGCAAATCAACACAAAAATTGTTATCAAACTTTTTGTCGTTTGGATTGCATATATTTTAATGCAAGTAAATTTACACGTCAATCTAATATTCAGTATACCACCGTTCGTTGCTAAAATCAACGACTTTTTGCACTATGTTCGATTTCGACGGATATTTCCGCAACAAAACCGTTATCTGTAAACCCGATGTGTTTGTACAAAGCATTGGACGCAGCATAAGAATAATCGGTATACAAAACGGGCGTTAAGCCTTGATTCAACAGTTCCCGTGCAAGACGGCATACCAAATTTGCCGCATAGCCCTTCCGCCGTTGTTCTTTGACAGTATATACGTGCACAACGCGCGCAAAGTTTCCCGACGGAATATACCCTGCACAGGCGACTATTGTGCCTTCGCAATTTTTCCATACGTACAGACTGTTGTTTTCGATACTGTCTGAAACTGTTTGAAAAGTTTTTTCTTTGACGGCATTTTCTCCGTGCATTTCCAGTACCGCAGACATAAACATATCGGTAAGGCAATCGGCATCGCACCGCCGCGCCAAACAAAACTCTCCGTCGGCACAAGCAGGCGCAACCGTATCCTTACAGTAATAACAGCCTAATTTGCCGCGTTCCTCAACGGAAAGCAATCCGCCTTTGCGTTTCAAAAATTCGTAAAAATCCTCTTTGCAAATGACAGTTGCATTGCCGTCGTTTGCAAACTTGGCACAAGATTGTTCCGCCTGACACAAATTTTCATAAGAAGCGTTATCTGCAGTATAAAACCAAACGGGACGTTTACCCGAGCGCGCGGCAAAATACGTTTTGCCGTCCGTTTCAAAAGCGGCAAGAGGGTCGTCTAATATCGTATAAAGCAATACAAATTTGCTTCTTTCTTCAAGCGTATTTAGCAGCGACAGCATAAGCCCCCTCATATGAATTACACGGCATAGCGTAACGTCCGATTTCCTGCAATATCTTTTTACGATTATATTGCAATAAGTTTAATTTGTCTATCAAATTTAGTTAGCGTACCTGTGAGTGACTTTGCCAACGCTTGGTTTTACGCTTACAATCGCATTTTGCCTTGGCAAGTCTTATCTTCAACAAACATTCCCCATACAATACGTCCAAGTCTGTCTTTACAAAATACGCTTAGTAATACCGCCTCGTAAAAACATATTGCTATTCTTTGACGGTTTGCCTGATATATTTGTATCAAACAGTCAAAAGTAAAAAAACGTCACAGACAAATACCTTGTGTACTGCCTGTGACGCACAATTATTCCTGTTCGTCGTATATGCGCGCAATGGCGTAAAACAATGTGGACATTTTGTTGAGATATTCAAAGATATATTCGCTGCCGCCGTATTTTTCGTATACTCTTGCGTAAGCGCGTTCCACCCTGCGGGTAATTGTTCTGACGATATGAACTTTTGCTCCCATCGGCGTTGTGCCGGGGACTACAAATCCCTTAAACGGTCCGGCTATTTTTTCATACTTTTCCACCACTTCCAACAATTCCGCAAGATGTCTTTCGCCTATGTGTCCGAATCCGCCTGCCACTTCCGCCATCATTGTGGAAAGCAAATTGACTATTTTTTTCAATTCCATTTCCATTTTTATGTCGTTTACGTGGTGCGAAAGTTCCATAATATATGCCGAAAGTTCGTCCACCTGTCCGAAAAATTCCACCTTTTCGTCTGTTTTAATTGTTTTGTCGCCTATCAAATCGGTTTTGAGAGGTTCTGGTTTCAAATTCATTGTTGTTCCTCCTTGGCAAATTTCGCCGTAAAAGTCGAGCCAACCGACGGAGTGCTTTCTACCTCTATACTGCCGCCGTGAAGGTCGCATATTTTCTTTACTATCGTAAGTCCGAGCCCCGTTCCGCCCGTTTCGCGGTTGCGGCTTGCATCCGCGCGGAAAAACCTTTCAAACAATCTTTCCTTATCCTGCGGCAGTATTCCCTGCCCCGTGTCTTTGACGCGCACAAACGCTCGGTCCGTTTCCAAGCCCGTTTCCACCGTAACGGAGCCTTTCTTTTTGTTATACTTTATACCGTTGTCTATCAAGTTGGAAAGCAAATGGGACATAAGCGATTTGTTTGCACAGACAAACGCCGCTTCCGTCTTGCATTTCAGCGTGACTCCGTTGCTTTTGGCAATACCCTTGTAATTAGAAACGACTTCCTTAGTAACATCCGCCAAATTAAGCAATTCCGTAGAAAGCGATGTTTGCGCGGAATTGTCCAGACGCGACAGATAAAGCAACTGTTCTATCAAATGCCGCATTTCGACCGATTGGCGGTAAATATTTTCCAGATAGCGCTGTTTGTCTTTCTTTTTGGTAACAAGCCCCGAAAGCAGCAATTCCGAAAATCCGCTGATGGACGTTATCGGCGTTTTCAGTTCGTGGGCGGCATTTGCAATAAATTCCGCTCTGCTGCGTTCTTCCCTGCGGGTAACCGTTACGTCGTACAAAAATACCGACACCAACTCTTCGTCTGCCGAATGTAAAAAACAGCCTATATTGACAATATAATCCCTATCGGTCTTGACGTCGTGATAGTCAAATTGCATTGCCTGCTTGGTTGCAATTACTTCGTCGACCTTTGCAAGCAATGTTTCGTCCGTTATCAAATCTTTGTACAGACAGCCTTCTGTGGCTGACTCCGCGCCCAAGATACGTTTTGCGCAGTCGTTTACCGAATACACTTTGCCGCTGGGTTCTATTACAACGATACCTTCCGAAATGTTGTTTATTACAAAGTCAACCTTGTCGCGTTCTTCCTGAATACGGCGGATGTACTGCACAAGACTTTCGTTTACGGCGTTTATCTGACGGTACGCTTCGGTAACTTCTTCGTATTTGTGCACTGTGTCTATTTGACTGTAACTTCCGTCGCTTATCGTACGCAAATGCGCAGCGACGTTTCCGAACGCGTCGGCAACGCTTCGGCTTGTCCGTCCCATAAGTACAATGCTTACGGCAAGCACTACAATAAGCATTGCAAGCAAAATAAACACGCTTTGCAAAATATAGTTGGTGTTATCGGCAACCGTAACGGAAGTTCGCAATACCATCGATTCGGTCAAAGATACAATGTAATACATCCTTCCTTTATTGACGTAAACGCGTTTGCTTTCTTCGGTTTGCTTCAAGCGTTCCAATTCGCTTGGAGAAATTCTGTCGTAATACCCCTCGCCCATAGCGTCGCTGTCGCTATCGACTATTATGTGTCCGAGGTTTGTGGCTACGCATATAGAAAGCCACGATTGCTCCTTTGTGATTGAGTTTACCACTTCGGCAACTTCTTCTTCGTTGTTTGTCTTTTCCATTATTTCGTTGGCGACTATTTGGGAAACGTAAAGAAGTTGCTTTTCCGAATTGTTGTTGTTGACAAGCGTGGTAACGTAAAGAGACAGCAAAAAGAACGCAATCATGCAGATTGTAAGTATTATGACGTTTCTTTTTACCAATTCTCTGTACATTTTCTACTCCTCGTCGTAAATAACGTAACCGACCGAGCGAACCGTAACGATGTATTGCTCGGAGGTTATACGCGAAATTTTTTCGCGCAGCGTCTTGATGTGCATATCGAGAGTACGGGTTTCAATGTCGTCGTCAAATCCCCAAATGCGTTTCAAAAGTTCCGCACGGCTTATTACGTGCGATTTGTTTTCCACAAGCATTGTAAGCAGTTCAAATTCCTTTGCGGTAAGCGCAATGGGCTGTCCTTTTATCGTGCAGGTAAACTTTGCCTTGTCGATAACAAGTTTTTTGACGCTTATGGTATTGTTTTCCTCCTTGCGCGGTTTGACTTTGCGCAGGTTGGAACGCACGCGCGACATAAATTCCAGTATGCTGAAAGGTTTGCCGATGTAGTCCACGGCGCCGTAATCCAAGCCGCGCACAACGTCCATTTCGTCCGCCAGCGCAGATAGGATTATTACGGGAATATCGGCGTACCTTTCTTCCTTTTTCAGGCAGTCAAGT
>JAMPHX010000023.1 GCA_023663205.1 Corallococcus sp.
AATATTTATTCAATTAGTCAAGCGTTTTGTTTGAATTATGTTTTTATTGCGGATGCGTATATTTTTATTATAGATTGCTTCGTCGCTTCGCTCCCTCGCAATGACAAAAAAGTTTATAGATTTACAAACCTATTGCAGAATATCGGCACGCAAAGCATTCGGTTGCTCGAATTTGCCGAATATGTACTTATTCTCTTAGGATTTTTTGCGCAGCACGCAAAGCGTTTCCACGTGACTGCACGACGGAAACATATTGTACGGACGCACCGTCACAACGTCGTACTTTGCCGAAAGCAACTTCAAATCGCGCGCAAGGGTAGCGCTGTCGCAGGATATATACACAATTTTGTCGGGCTCGGCGCAAAGCAAAGTATCGCAAACGCGTTCGCCAAGTCCCTTTCGCGGAGGGTCTACCACTACCGAAACACGTCTGCCTTTGAGTCTGCGCACAAGTTCGGGCAGTTGCTCGTTGACGTCGCAGCATATGTTGGTAAGACGCTTTATGCCGTTTGCCTGTTTCATTCCGTCGGCGTCTTGCACTGCGGAAGGGGTTATCTCCAAGGCATACACGTCGTGATTATTGCCTGTGAGCGCGGCGGAAAGCAATCCCACTCCCGAAAAGCAATCCACTACCGCGTCCGTGCCATCGCAAAGAGCGTATTCCTTTGCCGCGGCGTACAAAAGCGACTTTATTGCGCCGTTCACCTGAAAGAAACTATCCGGCTGCAATCGGAATTTGATGTCGTTTTCCTCGCTTTGTATATACTTTATTCCGTAAACACATTGCGTTGTTTTGCCCAAAATTACGTTATTTTTGCCTGTGTTGATATTTACAAACAGTCCGAATTTGCCATACACGTTGCCGAGGGCGGCAATAAGCGGATGAAAATCGCACTTGCAATTGCCGTTAAACACCAATGTCAATAGCAACTGACCATCCAAGTACCTTGCAACGACGTGTCGTATTTGCCCTGTGTGAACACTTTCGTCATAGGGAGCAATACGTTGGGTGTCGAAATAATTTTTCAATATATCGGCAAGCGGGTCTGCCCAATTACCGCAAAGCAAACATTTGCCGACGGGCACAATGCGGTGACTGCCTTTGGCGTACAGACCAATCCTGACGTTGCCGATTTTGCCGCCGACAGGCAAACTTACCTTGTTGCGGTAACGCAATCTGTCAAGCGAAACTACCGGTTCAACCTCTACGTGTAATCCGCCGATTTTTTGCAGATTATTTTGCACAAGCGCGCGCTTGTAGTCATCTTCCGCAGTTGCGGTCATATGCTGCAATCCGCAGCCGCCGCATTTGCCGAAATATTTGCAGGGCGCGCTCTGCCTCGACGCACTCGGATTATCCACGATTTGAAGTTTGGCAAAACATATGTTGTTTTTGACATATGTTACCTTGCAGGTTACCGTTTCCTCAGGCAATGCAAAATCGACGAATACCGTATATTCGCCGTAATGCGCAACCCCCTCGCCGTTTGTGCCGAGGCGTGTTATTACAACCTGTATTATGTCGTCCTGTTTGAGTTTTGTCTGTTCCATAACGCACGCGGTAAATTGCAGTTACGCCTGACGTATGCAGCGCACAAAGTGAAAAACACGCAAAGCATACTCGCCTTTTGAAAACGTACCGCAAAACATTTGTTTACCACATTATACCCGAAAACCCGCGTGCGGTAAAGCGTTAACGTCACATCAATTTGCCTATTTCCTTTTTGAGACGTACTATTATCTTCTTTTCCAAACGCGATATGTAGGATTGCGAAATGCCCAAAAGGTCGGCAACTTCCTTTTGCGTGCGCTCCTCGTTGCCGTCCAAGCCGAAGCGCATTTCTATTATCTGCTGTTCGCGGCGCGGCAACTTGGAAAGTCCCTCAAACAGCAATTGCCTTTCCACCTGAGATTCCACATGAGAGTACACCATATCTCCGTCAGTTCCCAATATGTCGCCCAAAAGCAATTCGTTGCCCTCGCCGTCGACATTGAGCGGTTCGTCTAACGAAACTTCCGACTTGCGCTTGCTTACCTTACGCAAATACATAAGTATTTCGTTTTCGATACAACGGCTGGCGTAAGTGGCAAGTTTTATCTGTTTATCGGGGTTGTAACTGTTTATTGCTTTGATAAGTCCTATTGTGCCTACCGAAACAAGGTCTTCCATATCCAGTCCCGTGCTTTCAAACTTTTTTGCAAGGTACACCACCAGACGCAGATTGTGCTCCACCAACTTATCTTTGGCGTCGCTGTTGCCGTCCAAAGCAAGCGCAATTGTTTTGGCTTCTTCTTCCGCGTCGAGCGGCTGCGGCAACGCCTCGTTTCCGCAAATAAAGTCGACGCTCTTTTCGCGGAAACCCAGTTGTTCAAGCAACTTTTTTACCAATTGAAACATTTTCATTTTGCACCTCCAAAAACGCTGCATTTAATAGTATTTCGTAATGAACGCTGGCGGCTTTGGGATACGCCAAATAAACTTGACGCGTACAATTGTTTACCGTCAGATTGCATTTGACGGCAAGCGCCGACGTATTGCCGCTCATTGTTGTGTAATAAAGTTTTGTCACCGTGCCGCAAAGGACGCCTTCCGCAAGCGCTTCTTTGAGAGTCTTTTTGAGAGAACCCATTGCAAAACACACGGGAACATCTCCCTCGGAAAGCACGTTGCCGCTATCCAAAAAGCCTTTTACCTTGCGGTGTTTGCCCAGTATTTCCACGTCGACTTCCACAATGTGCGCGGATATTCTGCGCACATTGCCCACATACTTTGCTACGGCATATGCCAAATACGCAACAGTTGATACTCCCAATACGTACATCCCAAGCGGAATATCGGCGTAATACCCGAAGTATCCTTCCTCGAATGAGAAATCCGCATCTAACAAATTGAACATTGCCGTTATCGCGCCGCCCGACGCAAAAGTATACGCGCAAAAAACCGAAATATACCGCAAAAGTTTGCGCCTTCCGCAAACTACGGCGCACATCGGAACTACGCACGCAAACTTAAACGCCACAAGCCACGCCCCGCCCAGCAGCGGCGATACAAAAGCGCAAGCCGTCCCTATTACTCCGCCTAACGCAATGCGCCATACCTTAGCCTTTATTTTGAGCGTAAGCGCGGCAAGCGTAAGCAAAAGACAATCAAATGTCATATTATCCAATATTACGTATTCGACGTACACATTCATTTGTTTACAATCTATCACGGTAACTGCGTTGTAACTTGGTAAATTTTGCAAAAATTGCGTCTAAAATGTAAACAACGCCGTTACTCAAAAAAAATCACGGCAATACGATGTACGCTTTTACTTTAAACACTTGCCTAAAAACATCTTATGTGTTATAAATAATGTGACGTAATGTGAGAAAAGTCCGCCGCAGCCGACGTAAACAAAGGCATTGCATATATCCAACATTACAATGAAAGGACGTTGACGCGGCACTTGGCGTTGTACAAATCGTACGAAAGGCAAATGCCCAACATACGCCGAAATAATATCGAGGGTGAACGGTATGAGAGTTTATACCTACGGAAACAAGTTTAACGACAAAATTATTTTGCTGCATCCGCTTATGTCGGACGCAAACTTTTTTAAGCGTATTATCGAAAAACTGCGCGACAAATACTTTTTAATCGTGCCGACGCTAAGCGGTCATTACGAAGGTTCGACGTTTGTTTCCACGCAGGACGAGGAACTGCAACTTACGCAACACCTCAGACGCAGCGGAATTACGCACGTCAAAATGATTATCGGGTTTTCGCTAGGCGGAAACATTGCATTGGACTACTTCTGCCGCAATTCCGACAAAATAGACAAACTTATCGTTGACAGCGCGCCGCTGTTCAATTTGCAGCCGCTTGCGCGCCGCGCCTTCTTCAAAAAGTACAAAAGCCGCGTGCGCTACGAACAAGGCAAACAGCAAACATTGGAAGAAGATAACGAACGCGCCGCATTTTTCCAAACGGCGGCAAAGTATATTACCGACAAAAGTTTGCAAAATCTCGTAAAAAGTTGTTACAAGGTGCGTCTGCCCAAAGCAAGCAAGGACGCGCAAAAACGCATGACCTTTATCTACGGAACGAAAGACAAGGCAAGGGGCTGTTTGAAACGTCTGCGCCTGTACCGCGAAGGCACGTTTTACACGCTGGACGACTACAAACACTGCGAACTTTTCCTGACGCAGCCCGACGCGTATATTGATAAATTTATCGAAAAGGAAAAAACCGAACCCAAACTGCTTTACCATTGATAATATATGCGGAACCGCTGCACTGCACCGCCGCATAATAAGTTTGATTTAAACTGCTTTGAGCCTCGCGCTCAAAGCAGTTTTTTTACACGCAAGGCGTTTGCTCAATGAACTCAACGCCTACTGCATTTGGCGCAACGCTTGACAAACTGGGTAAATTCCGTATATAATTGATTGTCGGTTTTTCGACGGCGCTTTGTTCCAAAGACATCGCCAAAAGGGAGTATCACTATGCAAAACATCAAATGCGACGTAGTAATTGTCGGCGCAGGTCCTGCGGGAATATTTACCGCACTTGAAATGCTCAGAAAAGGCAGTAAAAAGAAAATAATAATTGTGGAAAAAGGCAAGGCGATTGAAAACCGCCGCTGTCCCAAATACAAAACGCAAAAATGCGTCGGCTGCAATCCCTGCAACATTACCACGGGATTTTCCGGAGCAGGCGCGTTTTCCGACGGCAAACTGTCTTTGAGCCCCGAAGTGGGCGGCAGTCTGCCTACGCTAATCGGCGAAAACGTCGCCGCCGAAACAATAAAATATACCGACGGCATTTACTTGGAATTCGGAGCCGATACGCACATAGAAGGCGTCGGCAATACCGAAGAAGTAAAGGAAATACGCAAGCGCGCCATACAGGCAGGTCTCAAATTGGTGGATTGCCCTATACGTCACCTCGGCACCGAGATGGCGCAAAAAATTTACCTTTCAATTGAAAATCATCTGAAAAACAACGGCGTGGAAATTATTTTCGATACCGAATGCAACAATATTATTTTGCAGGGCGACGACTGTCTGGGCGTAAAGGTTCACGACAAAAAGGGCGAATACCAAATTTACGCCGACAAAACCGTAATTGCTACCGGCAGACGCGGCGCCGAATGGCTCGAACACATCTGCGCGGAACACAACATCGCGCACCAACCCGGTACGGTAGATATAGGCGTACGCGTGGAAGTGCGCAACGAAATAATGGAAAAGGTAAACGACGTACTGTACGAATCCAAACTTATCGGTTACCCCGCTCCTTTTAAAAACAAGGTGCGTACCTTCTGTCAAAACCCCGGAGGATTTGTAAGCCAAGAAAACTACGACAACGACCTTGCTGTAGTTAACGGGCACTCGTACAAAAATTACAAATCGGATAACACCAACCTTGCCATATTGTGTTCGCACGACTTCGGGGAACCTTTCAACCAACCTATCGCCTACGCGCAAAAAGTGGGCGAACTTACAAATATGTTGGGCGCAGGCAGAATACTTGTGCAACGCTTCGGCGATATCCTTGCAGGCAAACGCACTTGGCAGCACGAACTGGAACGCTCCAACGTGCGTCCCACCCTTCCCGATGCGGTTGCGGGCGATATTACTTCGGCAATGCCTTACCGCGCCATGATAAACATAATAAACTTTATCAAATCGGTAGACAATGTTGTGCCGGGGTTCGCTTCGGACGAAACGCTGCTGTACTCGCCCGAATTGAAGTTTTACAGCAACCGCATAAAGATGGATGCGGAATTCAACACAAACGTAAAAGGACTGCACTGTCTGGGCGATTCAAGCGGCTGGACGCGCGGACTTATGATGGCGTCGGCAATGGGCGTGCTTATGGGAAGAAAACTTGTTTGAAGTTGCACTTCCGCAGGAAATAAATAATCAGTATATTTCTATTTTATGTGTACTCTCAAACACTTTGAGAGTACACAATTTTTTTGAATTGCAGCGTCGCTTATGCTCCCGCAATAAGGAAAACGGATTTGCCCCGTTTACACGGTAAAAGCCCCACACCTCTGCAACGGCGCAAAAACCGAAATGACCGAAAAACGATATCTGTAACTATATAAGAACAATTTGATAAATAATAAACAATCCAAATGCAATATATTAAAATTCGACGGAACAGTTTCCGTCGAATTGCTTTGTTTATTCGGTAAATTGTACTATCAATTTTAACAGTGAAATAAATGGAAATCTAATAGAAATCTCGTTGTAATTATTCTCGGCAAAACAGATAAAATGCAAGCGCAAAATTACTTTGCCTGTCACAACAAACTAAACAAACGGTTTGTTTAGTTACGAATTTACGCTTGTTGCTCTGCCGCCTGCCGAGTATGTCCTTCTTTGAGCAATAGCGCGCTGAACACAATAACGGCAATCTGCAATGCCGCACAGATAATCAGCAGCGGCAGGAACACTACCGAAACGCACATATATACCGCCGTTATCAAAGCAACTCCGAATGTAACGCAAGCGGTTATCAGCACAGTTTTGACAGACTTTGCGCAAAGCCCCGTAATACCCGAAATAAAACGCAAAACCGCGTCGCCGAATGCAACAAACGACAGAAGAATGACGGCAGCCTTAAATACTCCTTCTGCGGCTTCGGCATTCTCCGCCGACGTATTACCGAACATTTGCCAAAGCAAATCGACCAATCCGTCTTCGCCGCTGCACCAAATGCCTATCATAAGCACCGCAGTAAGCGCCGTTGCCGCTGTCAAACATATATTGAGTATCTTCAATACTTTTGCTTTATTCATTATCTCCTCCGATGTTTGCCTCAACCGTACAAATGCTGTCTGCAATTGCTATGCAACGATTATATTGTATCACAACAAAAACGCAAACGCAACGGAAAAATTTTGCGCTAATTTACACTATGTTTGTAAAAAACAAGTTTATTTTATATTTTTAGGCGTTTAAACTAAAACGAAAACAACCGCAAATAAAATACAGACGCGCGACCACCGCCGCACGCCTGCATTTTTATTTGATAAATCAAACTGCCCTTTCTACGACAAAGTTACATTTGCTGCGAACCTTCGTCAATAGCCGCTTGCTGTTCCGCTTCCGTCCAAGCCTTTTTGTATTGGATTGCGCCGACCAAATAAAGAACGGGCAACACAAGGCTTATCAAAGCGGATAAAATACCGCTGCCGCCAATCATATTGTAAATTGCCAATGCGCCGCATACTGCCATTGCCACTATTGCCACTATGAAGCAAACCTTAGCGGACTTTTGTTTTACGCCGATAATGCCCGCAGTAAGATAAGCCGCTGCTTCGATGAGATAAAGTATACCCATAATTAAAAGCAATGTTTGAATCGCCGCAAGCGCTATTTCTTGATAACTTGCATCCATTTCTACAAGTATCTCATACACCATGTCCGCCAACGCGCTTCCGCCGAACAGGAATATCAATGAAAACAATGCAACAAAGGCGCCTGCAATGATAAACAAAATACTTACAACTTTGAGCATTTTATTTTTTTCCATAAGAGTTTCTCCTCCGTATTATATTAAGGTAGATTTATTGTACTCCCCCCCCCGATATTTTGTCAATTGTTTTGACGCAAATTATTAAACAAATTACAATATTTTTTACTAAATCGTTCGTTTATGACAAAATATACGTGCGGGGGGGGAGAGATTTTGCCGAACTACGCCGTTTACCCACATATATGACCGTTGCACTGTTAGCCGCTGCAATATAATTCATATAGATACGGACGTAACTCATTATCTTTTGCGATATAATAAACGCAAAACCGCGTCAGCGCTTACATACAATTCAATTGCGCCGTTTAGCGAAATTCCGACAAGTTTCGACAATATACGCACCGATATTAAATTACGCGTTTGTGCGCAAATTTATTCGTATTTTGAAAAATATTATCACGTAACGGTAAAAATAACCAATAAGGGTAAATTTGCCGTAAATAAACGGTAAAACTTATTAAAAATTGTTTGCATTAGTTCACTAATATGGTAAAATATAATGCAAATATAAAATAAACAAGGAAAGTATGGTAAAATGGGCGATTCAAGTAACATAATCGGTAAAATTCGCGAAAGAAAGAAAACTTTGGGCATAACCAATGCCCGTCTTGCGCAGCAAAGCGGAGTAAGTCAGGGAACGCTAAACAAAATTTTGAGCGGCGAAGCCAAAAATCCGCGCAGAGAAAACATCGCAAAACTGTGCAATGCGCTCGGGATTACTGCGGAAAACTTTGCGTCGCAGCAAAATACCTGTCAATCACACTGCAAAGATATGTCCTTCGGTCTGCTCAAAGTTGCGGCGGATTGTTGCGAAATACGCGTATCCGACTGCGATTTCAATGCGCGGGCAATCGTAAACAAGTTGCACAGTCTTGCCGATTCGGGAGTAAAACTTGCCGTACTGCCCGAACTGTGCGTGACGGGCTACACCTGCGGCGATTTGTTTTTTCAACGCAATTTGATTGATAACGCCGAAGTTGCGCTGTCGTATATACTGCAAAACACTTGTCAAATTGATTTGGTATTTGCCATAGGGCTTCCCGTACGCGTAGACGGCAGACTCTACAACTGCGCCGCCGTTGCATACAAAGGGCAATTGCTGGGAATAGTTCCAAAATCCAACCTGCCCAATTACAACGAGTTTAGCGAAAAACGCTACTTTTTTGCCGCGCCGCGTAATATAACGCAGATAACTCTGTGCGGAACAAAAGTGCCCTTCGGCACAAATTTGCTATTTAAAAACACTTTGCGCGACGAGTACTGTTTTGCCTGCGAAGTTTGCGAGGACGTTTGGGTAGCAAATCCGCCCTCTACTGCGCACTGCCGAAACGGCGCAAACGTAATTCTCAATCTATCGGCAAGCAACGAAACGGTTGCCAAAGCCGAGTACCGCCGCAAAATGATTGAAATGCAATCGGCGCGTTGCTGCTGCATATACGCTTACAGCAGTTGCGGAGAGGGCGAATCCACATCCGACGTTGTATTTTCCGCGCACAATATGCTTGCGGAAAACGGCAAAATGCTTGCCGAAGCGCGTTTGTTTGAAATGCAAAGCGCAATTTGCGAGGCGGATTTGGAGTTGATTACGCATGACCGCACAAAGTCGTACGACCAAACTGACCCCGACGCGGAATACCTTACGGTATACTTTACGCAAACGCTTGACAATATCAAAAATCCGCTGCGCTCTTACCCGCAAATGCCCTTTGTGCCGTCGGACAAAAAGGAACTGCATTCGCGCGCGGAATTGATACTTACAATGCAAGCGCACGCGCTCAAAAAGCGTATGCAAAGCGCGCGCGCCGACAAACTTGTACTGGGCGTATCGGGAGGACTCGACAGTTCGCTTGCGCTGTTTGCGTGCGTGCGCGCACTTAAACTTGCCGGCAAACCTGCAAACGACCTTGTTGCCGTTACAATGCCCTGCTTCGGCACTACCGAACGTACTTTGAATAACAGCATATCTCTTGCAAACGCAGTAAAAGCCACCGTACGCAAAATAGATATTTCGCAGGCGGTACTGCGTCACTTTGACGATATAGGACATGACCGAAATAACGTCGACGTCGTATACGAAAACAGTCAAGCGCGCGAACGCACGCAAGTGCTTATGGACATTGCCAACGGAATAAACGCTCTTGTGGTAGGCACGGGCGATTTGTCGGAAATTGCGCTTGGATGGTCCACCTACAACGGCGACCAAATGTCAATGTACGCGGTAAACAGTTCCGTACCCAAGACGCTTATTCCCAAGATTGTTCAATACGAAGCGCAGCGCCTCGGCGGAGAAATAATAAATACGGTAAACGACATTGTCGCAACCCCCATAAGCCCCGAACTTAAACCCGCAGCGGCGGACGGTCAAATAGACCAAAGGACGGAAAACGTCATTGGCAGTTACAAACTGCACGACTACTTTTTGTATCTGTTTGTACGCTGCGGTTATTCGCCGGCAAAGATACTTTACTTTGCGCAAAGAACTTTTGCGGGAGAATTCTCCGTCGAAGAAATAAAGCGTACTCTCAAAGTATTTTTGCGACGGTTCTTTACTCAGCAGTTTAAACGCGCCGCAAGCCCCGACGGAATAAGATTGGGAACCGTAGGACTTTCCGCACGCAGCGAATGGCGTATGCCAAGCGACGTTTCGTTTGAACAGTATCTTGCCGAATTGGAATAATGCAGATATTGACGGCATAATCCATATTTTATATTTAATGCAAATTTCAAATAATCTCTATACATTACAACAGCGCGCAGGTCAATTGACCTGCGCGCTGCGTATTTATATAGGTATGTAAAATATAATACTCTCCGCTTTTGCGATGTTGACAAACTGCCGTTTGCAGTAATTTGCAAAAACCGACAAGGCTTTGTTTGCGGCATTTACTCAACAGTCAATAAAAACACACCGCTACCCTATTGTAGCAATATCCCGTCCGCGCAATGTGTGAAAACGTGCATAATAAATTAGTATTTCCGCCGAAGTCCGCGGAGCGACTGCACGGTTGGGATATATGCGCTATTGAGGCAACGACTGTATGTACTCCTGCATATATTGGTAGTAATTGCCGAAGTGGTAACTCAGAGTGCTGTCCGCGTTGAACAAAGCAAGCGCCTCACTGCGCGGCAGCGTTGCAAAATACCGCTTTGCCAAATCCACCTTTTCTTCCGATTTCATATTTTCGACGCCCGTCAAGCCCAATTCTCCTATCGTCTGCGCGGCTTGAAGCGCGCGGCGCTGTTCCGAAATCTCGGCGTTGAACATACTTCTTTTGCGCGTGGATTGATATTCGGTTTCCTTTTCGTCCACCGTATTGTTGTAGCGCGTGACGGTATCGGCGTCCTTTTGGCAACTGTCTTTGAGCGATAGGTATTCCTCGTTTGCCTGCGCCTCGAATTGCGCATGAATATTGGCAAGGTTTACCTCTTTGTTTTGCAAAAGCAATTGCTTAGTCTGCTCGTTTTCCTGTTTTTTTGCTTGATACTCGGCAAGTTTTGCAGCAAGTTTACTGCTGCGTTCTTCCGTCAGAGAGTCTATTTTGCCGGCAAGCATACTGGAACCGAAAACGCCCTTCTTCAAACAATCGCACTGCGCCTTTTTTATCTTCTCCGCATATTCGGCGTATATTTGCGCGCACGCGGCATTGTATTTGGATTCCGCCTTGCACAACTCAGAGTCGGCGGCATTTGCCTTATCGGCATAGGATTGTTCCAAAACATTGACTTTGCCGTCGTAATACGCGCGGTATTTTTCCTGCGCCCTTTGCAGCAGTTCGGCGTCGGAAGGCGCGTTGTAAACAAGTTTTTCAAGTCCCAATGTTTCGGGCAAATCCAACGTCACGGGCATTACCGTACGCGAATACATTGCGTCGACGTCGTTCATTTGCTGTTTTAGTTGTTCGTAACTTGCAGCGGTTGCGTTGTTTGCCATTTTTACACCTCCTCGACCGTCGTAAACACCGCTTTGGCGTAAGTGACGCAAAGAGATGCCGAACAAAAGGCAAATTCAAACTTCCTTCCCATTGCGCCTACAAATACAGAGTTGCGTCCCGACGGCACAAAATACCTTCTAATCCGTCCGTCGCATATTACCGTCGCCGTCAGCGGGTTTTGCGCGTACAATTCCAACGTCTTTAATTTGGCGGGGGCTCTTTGCGTAAAAAACGCAGGTTTGACGCGTGCATACGAAAATCCTGCCGCGCTGCGCCCGTCGTATACAAAAAGTTTGCCGAACCCGCTGCAAATTGCCGCTATCTTGCCGTCGTACACTCCCAAAAACACAACGCTGCTCGGCATCGAAATTACCGCTTCGTCCTCATCGCTGCGGACATAGACGGCACTGCCGCCGACGTCCGCTTCCGTAATTGCGCAAGGCAATTTGCCCAAGGCGTACGCATACTGCCCGTTTACACAGCAAGCATTGCCATTTGTTTCTGCTTGCGGCAAACTCGTTTGGCAAACGTATCGAACTTGCGCTCCGTCAAAAGACGCTACGCCCTTTTCGGTGTAAAAATACGCCCTTTTGCCGTCGCAGGCAACGGAATTTGCCATCAACTTGCCGCAGTTGCAGGCAATAAACTTTGCGGTAAACTCCTCCTCGCACCCCGAAACAGTCAATACGGCTACTCCGTTTCGGCTAAACGCGGCAACTTTGCCGTCCACATTTGCAAGCGCAATAACGGGTTCTTGCGGTTGTATATATCCGCCGTTCGGCACGGAAAAATCGCAAACGTCCGTAACCGACGAAAAATACAGTTTGCCGTCGGTACCGATACCGAACAGCCTGCCGTTGCACCAGACGATATTCGTCATATGAGGCGCGTCGGCTTTGACTGCCTCTGTGCGCGACAGTTTGTACAGCGCACCGTCTTGCGTAAGAACAAAAAGAAACATTCCGCCGATATACGCCTTTATTGCGCAAACAACCTTTCCTACGGGTATGCATACATCGGCGTTTACCCGAGAAATTCCTTTGAGATTGCCGTCGGACGTAAGAACATAAATACATTCGCCGTCAAGTTGCCAAAATGCAACTGCGTCCGAAAAATCCGCGCCGACGACGTCTGTCTGCGAAAAGCCGCCGCACGCTTCGAGCGCGCCGCTCTTGACACGGCAGTTAAGCAGAAAATCAAAGTCGCCGCCCTCCTGCAAATCCAACGTCAAAGTTTTTTTTGCTGTTTTTATTTTGGGCAAAGATTTGTCTTTACGCACTACAACCACCGCCTTTGCGGAAGGCGTTTGCCGCGTCTGACGCTTGTCGAATCGATATTTTTGCGGTATTTGTCGTCCCAAGCCGAGGCGCCTTCGTAATCCGCGCGCAAAAAACAGTATTCCGCGCAAACTCCCTCTGCAAGCACTGCCGCCGTTACTTTGGCAGTAGGCAAATCTATTTCGCCGTCAAACTCCGCATTCTCGCCCTTCTTGGCATACTTTACGCAGTACGCGCCGTCAAATTCGACCTTTACGCAGGATGCGTTTTGACGAAACTTGACTCTTGTTCCAAACGTGTCTTTTACGGAGATTATTTCCAGCGGTTTAAATTTCAATTCGTCGTAGAAAATTTTGCCGTCTGCCGCGTTTGCGCTTTCCTCGCAAATATCGGGGAAAGCGTCTGTACGCAACTCGTCCAAAATATAGTTTAGACACCTAAGAAGCATACTTACCGTCGAATCGCACTGCGCGTCGCTAAGCGCACGCGCGCTGTCTTTGAAGTAATATTCCGGCAAATTCAATTGAAGATAGGCGTTGACCTCGTACAAAACATCCTTAACTTTCAATCGCTCCTCCTTTGACGCCTGCAAGCGCACTGTTATGTCTTTCCATTTCTTCCCAAAGTTTTTCCGCATTTTCCACGCGCGTTTTGCGTACCAAGTCCACGGTGCGGGCGTCCAAACAGCCGTACGGCACGGCAAGGCAAAAGGTGTTGCCCCTTTGCCTGCCGTTGTGCACTTCGTACCTCTGCGCCTTACGGTTGTAGCATACAAAGTAGTTGCTGTCTATTTCTTTGAGCCGCGACGAGATATCGAACAAATCGCTTGTTATAACCGTAAGATACGGCATTGTTACGCCTCTGTTATGCCGCTAATCATTGCCTGTCCTATGGGTCTGTCGCAAATGAGGTCGGCGTATTTGACAAGCGTCGCAGTGTATACGGGTTTGCCAGCCACTTGGCGTATTACTCTGCCGTCGTCGCCTTCCAGCCAACGCCAATCGCACAGTTGATGCAAATGAAAATCGGACGTATTGAGTATATACATTGTGCCTTTAGGCGCAAATCTATCGGATACGAGCGGTATTCCGTTGTAGGAAATGGCGCGATAGCCGCCTTGAAGGTTCATTACGTCCACGTTTGTGCGGTTGGAAATAAGATAGTTTTGATAAGCGCGTTTGACGCCGCCCGAGCATACGATAAAGTCGGCTTGACTTCCCGCAACCTCGTCCAAAGCGTCAATTGCCGTCTGAATAGTTACATCGGTAAGCGTAGACGCGGTAGCCTTGTAGGGCGTAAGCCATTTGTTGTCGGCGCGCACCAGTCCGTAGAGTTTCTCCGACGTGCCGAATATGGCGCCGAGTCCCGTAATTTCGTTGTTGTAACTGCCCTGAACGGTAAAGATATCGCCTGCCGCAACCGTCGAAGATGAAAGCGCAGAGCCTCCGAGCGTAACGGTCTTTGCCGCGCGGTCAACCGATACAATGCGGCGGCCTGCAAGCGTTACGGCTTTGCTCGAACCCGACAATACGTCCACCACCATGCCTTCGATGACGTTTTGCACGTTGTCTACGGTAACGACGTTGCCCGACTGCGAAACAACCTTGCACAGCGTGCCGCTGCCGTCGCCGAACAACATTCTGCCGAAGTTAAATTTGCTTGCCTTTACAAGTCCTTCCATTTCCGCCGCAAGAAGGTCTACAAACGCGCCGCTGTTGTTTTGACTGGCGCGAATTGCCTTGTCCGACAGTTCGATTGTTCCGTAAAGGTTTTTGAGAGTAAGCACAAACTGTGCGTAGTTGTTTTGCGCAGCCGAGGGCAAATCGCCGTCCTCGGTGCCCGCGCCTATACCGCCGTTGATGCCGAAGGGCGCAAGTTTGCGTATTTCCTTACCCCACACGTCGCTCGACGTTTGCGAAATCTTGGCAAGTAGCGGATTGATACCGGTGTTGAGTTGTTCCGCAACTACGCCGAGATACAGAGTTTTGAGCGCGTTTTCCGCGCTTGTTAATGTTACCAATTGGATTTCCTCCTATTTGAAATATTCTTTTGCCAACCTTGACGCATCGGCGATTGTCCGCGGTTTGGTCGGCAATGACACGGACATCGCGCCGCCGTTACCCGATATTACGGCGGGATTTTGGTCGGTACTTGCACCCGCTGCCTTTTGCAGAAGTGCCGACGTCAACTGAGCGTCGTCAAGCACATACCGTTGTAAAAAGTCGGGGTCATGCACCAATTCTTCGGGTTTTACTCTATTGCTTTGCAGCACGCTGATATACGCAGAAGTAAATGCGTCCTTTGCTCCTTCGTACTCGGGGTCGTTTGCGCGCCGCAAAACTTCTTCGCGGAACTGCTCGGCTTCCGGATACGCCGAAAAAAACTCTTCCGCGGTCTGTTTGGACGGTGGCGTAATACCGCTTGTACCGCCCGTTTCTGTTTCCTTTTTTATTTCGGCAAGTTCCTGACACTTCTTGGTAAACTGCTTTTCCAATTCCGTGTAACTATCCATAAGTTTGCCGTAGTCCTCATTGAATTTGTCCATTAGATTTCTCCTTTACATACTTTTGATGAAGGGCTATATGCTGCAATAATTTTTCTTTTACGCCGGCGCCCTGTTTATCCGCCTGTCCGCTTATAATAAAGCGGACGTGTTTGTCTATGTGCAGTTCGTGGTCGTCTATTTCCAAAAACTCCGCATTATTTATATCGAAATTTTCGTTTTCCGCGCGCGTTTCGTGCATTTGAGCAATGTCCTGCGCGCTTTCCCAATTGCCGAAGCCCAACATCGTAAGTATTTTGGATTTGACGCCTGTGCTCAGTTTGCCGTCCTTATCGTACAAAAGTCCCGCCGACAGCAGGTCAAACAGCATACTTTTGCGCGCGGCGAGGCTGTCGGTCAACTGCGACTCGGCGTCGAACACTATATCTCCTTCGGAAATATCCGCCGCGGTAAAGTAAAACACTTCCGCCTTGCCCTGCCCGTCGGTAAGACGCATTAGCCGCCTTTGCCCCGCAAACTGTCTGTACAAACGCAAAATCATCTTGGCTATCTTGCGCACGGACTGTTTGATACTGTCTATCGAGGAAGCCATGCGTATTTCGTCTTGCTCGGCAATAAGTTGCAGCGCAGTACCGCTTGTTACGCGCGTCGGTGCAGAACTGCTGCGCGCAAACTCCGATACGCCCGAAACAGACACAAACTCGTCCAAAAGTTTTTCTTCCTCGCTGTCGAACTCCGACGGTATATTGCCGCCGTCCATTATCGAGGGCTTTTCCGAGCCTTGCCTGTAAACCAATATCTTGCCCGGGGATAATCCTTCGTCCTCCAAGTCGTCCAAGTCGACCGAGCCGTCCTCGACAGTCAATATTCCCATGGAAAGACGGTTCAAAAATTCGTGTTTGCGGTTCTTGACGGCGTTGTACGCGCGCTGAACGGGTATTACGCGCTCTATTACGCTTGCTCCCCAAAAGCACCCTGCCTGTTCGTAACAGGTTTGCTTTACAAATGGAAAATCTCTTTCGCCCGAGACGCCGTTGCAGTACGGCAAGTCGCCGGTATACAGCAACACGTCGTTTGCGATTATTTCCAACCGTCCGTCGGGATATCTGTCGTCGGGACGGGTGTAGCGTTCGATAACCAAACAGCAGTCGTTCTTGGTTTCGCGCGTTACGGCGGGCACCGTGGAATTGTAACCCAAGCCGCCTACGCCGCCTATTGCGCACGTAAGCGCAAAGACGGGTATTTTGTCGCCTTTGACGTCTTTGCCCCAAATGCGCTTGACTTCGGCGACGGAATACGCTCTTGCGTGTATAACCGAATTGCAGTCCGCTATGCTTTGGTTGGAGTTGCCGTCGGGGTAAATTTCAAAGGGCGGACACACCGTTACTTTGACGTCGGAGGCGTCGAGTTGCACGCCGTCCTTTTCTACCGCGGACGTTTGCCACGTAACTTTGTAAAAACTCGTTCCGCACACTTCGCTCCACATTGTTGCCTGCGACAGTATTTCGTCAAGCATCAACTTGTCGCTTGCGCCCTGCAATATGCGCGTAGACATTTTGGCTGCGTTTACGTCGCAGTCGCTGGGCGAAAAGGGACGCACCGTAGGACGCGGACGAACCCGATTGAGCCTTGCCGAACGCGTTTCCACAATGGGCGCAATGTGATTGAAAACCTGCTTTTCCTGCCAAAAGAAGTACTTGTCCTCCTGTTCTATTTCGCCGC
>JAMPHX010000024.1 GCA_023663205.1 Corallococcus sp.
TATAGAATGTAAAGATAAACATTCGTGAAAAATCACGGATGTTTATCTTACGCGAAAATCAGTTGTAAAATATAACTTTTTAGTGTTTTAATCTGTAAACAGAGCCTTCGTAGGGCTGTAAAAAGCGTTGGAATATGTTTGACGGAGTATTTGTGTAATTTGACGTCACAAGTTCAAATTCCTCTGTGATTTCTTTTGGCGGCTTAAAAGCAGTTCGTTTTTGACTGAAATTGCAAAGTACTAATAGTTTGTCACCATTGTATTCGCGCAGGTAAACCAATAGTTTATTGCTGTGTTGATAAAAGTCAAAATAAGTGCCGTATCTAAATACCTCTATGGATTTTCTCAAAGAAATCAATTTGCGGTAGTAGTTCAAAACGCTGTTTGCATCTTGTTCGTTACTTTCCACGTTGATTTCTGTGTATCTTGGATTAACTTTAAGCCAAGTTTCGTCTGCATCCGAAAATCCGGCATTTTTTCCGTCGTTCCACTGCATAGGCGTTCGGGCATTATCACGCGAGCAGTAACTCATTATTTTAAGCGATTTTTCTTCACTGAACACTTTGCGCAAAGTTTTTAGACTGCGTATGGTTTCCACATCGCGATAGTCGGATTCACATAGAGTATGCAGCGATGTCATTCCGATTTCTTGCCCTTGATATACGAAAGGCGTTCCCGAAAGCGTCATTAAAACAGTTGCAAGCATTTTGGTTCCTTCTTCGCGGTAAATCGTATCCGAGCAATATCTGCCTACGATTCGTGCTTGGTCGTGGTTTTCAAAATACAGTGTGTTCCAAGCCTTACCGTACAAGCCTTGTTGCCATTTTCTCAAACTGTCTTTCAGTATTTTCAGTTTAAATTTTCTTACAAACTGCTTTATTCCGAAGTAGTTATCCGCACTCATATGGTCAAAGGCAAATACTGTGTTTAAAACCGAGTGTCGTTCATCAGTATATCTCAAAGCCGTCGGCACATCAATCATGACGCTTTCGCCTACCGTAAACGCATCGTATTGCGATAGAGCATCACGTTGCAGTTCGTCAAGCAATTCAACCATATGCGACCCGTCAATATAGTGTTCTTTTCCTGTCAACGCCAAGTGCTTTTTGCCGTCGGGAAGTCCCTTTGTTTTGGACAAAAGAGTGATTACGTCACAACGGAATCCGTCTACGCCTTTTTTGAGCCAAAAGTGCAAAATACTTTTGATTTCTTCAATCACTTTGGGATTGGAGTAATTTAAATCAGGCTGATTTTGGTCAAATAAGTGTAAATACCATTGATTAGTAGTACTGTCATATTTCCATGCTTTCCCGAGGAAAAAACTTGTCCAATTGTTTGGCGGACGTTTGCCGTTTTTTCCTTTGCCGTCCATCCAATAGTAATATTCTCTGTACGGATTATCTTTGCTTTTTCTGCTTTCTACAAACCATTTGTGCTTATCGCTTGTGTGGTTTATTACAAGGTCCATTATGACCTTGATGTTTTTCTTATGAAGAAGTCGGGTCATTTCGTCAAAATCTTCCATTGTGCCGTATTCGGGATTTATTTCACAGTAATCCGAAATATCGTAGCCGTAATCGGCATTTGGCGATGCATATAACGGGCTAAACCAAATTGCGTCTACACCCAAACTTGAGATGTAGTCAATTTTGGATATTATACCTTTGATATCGCCGATTCCGTCGCCGTTTGAATCGCAGTAACTGCGAGGATAAATTTGATAAAACACCGAGTCTTTGTACCATTTGTTATTCATAGTATTCCCTCTTTGACAATTTGCTGAACTCAATATTGTCAAGTATATGTTAACATAAAACTTTTAATATTTCAATAGCATTTAAAAATTTGTGGATTTTAGTATGCAATCCGCAATAAATATGATAAAATATACTAAAATAAGCAGTACATCAAGTTGAAATTTGCGGAGGTTGCATTTAAAATGAGTGTAATACTGAATTATAACAATATGATGGAATATGTAATCGGTGAACAAGGTATTACGGAAACGGAAATATCGGAACATAAGGATTTTGCCATGAGGGCATTGGCATCCGTCGAAAGCGGACGCGGAAAAGCAATGCAAGGTTGGATGGATAGTCCGCATAATCAAGATGAAGTCGTGCATCGCATTTGTCAGGTGGCAGAACGTATACAGTCGGAATTCGATACATTTGTTGTTTTGGGCATAGGAGGTTCGGCTCTTGGTCCCATTGCGGTGTTTAATGCTCTTAAACATTTGTACTACAATGAATTATCTTCCAAGCAAAGACGTACGCCCAAATTTTATGTTATAGATAATGTGGACCCCGAGCGAATGAATGCGCTTTTTGATATTATCAACTTGGAAACAACTGTATTTAATGTAATTACAAAGTCGGGTGCAACCAGCGAAACAATGAGTCAGTATTTAATTGTAATGGATATGCTCAAACAAAAGTATCGCCACAAAGCACGTAAACATATTATTGCAACCACAAGTGAAACCAAAGGTAATTTGATTCAATTAGCGGAAGACGAAGGCTTTGAAACATTTTACATACCGGAAGGCGTCGGAGGAAGATTTTCCGAATTGTGTCCAGTGGGGTTGCTGCCCGCGGCCGTCGTCGGTATAGATATTGCCGAAATGTTGCGCGGTGCTCGCGAAATGGATAAACTTTGTGCAGATTCAGATTTGTATTCAAATCCTGCATTGATGTCGGCACTGTTGCAATATTTATCGATGAAAAAGGGCAAGAATATTTCTGTTATGATGCCGTATGCCGATAGCCTCAAATATATTGCAGATTGGTATTGCCAATTGTGGGCGGAATCTCTCGGCAAAGCGCATGATAAAAGCGGAAATATTGTAAATGTCGGACAGACACCGGTAAAATCTTTGGGCGTTACCGACCAACACAGTCAAGTACAATTGTACGCAGAGGGACCGTACGACAAAGTAATAACTTTTATCGAAGTCAAGAATTTCCGCAACGAAATGCCTATTCCTTTCGGTTGCGAACAGTTTCCAAATGTAAATTTCTTGTGCGGACATACGTTAAACGAACTTATGTCCAAAGAATTGTATGCCACAAGATATGCGCTTACTAAGCAAAACAGAGCAAATTATACAATCATATTGGATACTGTAGACGAATATCATATAGGCGCATTGCTGTACATGCTGCAATTGCAAACGGCATATGCCGGTGCGATGCTCGGCATAGATGCTTATGACCAACCGGGAGTTGAGGAAGGCAAAAATGCAACATATGCTTTGTTCGGACGCGAAGGTTATGAAGAAAAGGCTGCGGAACTTGCAAATTGCAAACCGGATTCCGATAAATATATCATTTAACTGTACTTTAAGGAGATAAAATGTTTTCTAAAACCCCGACAAAAGGTATGCGCGATTTTTTGCCGCAAGAGTACAAGTTGCGTCAAAGACTAATGAGTGTTATACAGTCTACGTACGAAAAATACGGATTTGCCCGCATTGAAACGCCTTGCGTGGAAAATTTGGATTTGTTATGTTCCAAACAGGGCGGTGACAATGAAAAACTTATATACAAAATTTTAAAGCGCGGCGAGAAGTTGGAAAATGCTGTTGACGGGCAAATTTGCGATTTGGGTTTAAGATACGATTTGACTGTGCCGCTTGCACGCTATTACGCAAATAACAGCGGACAATTACCACAAATATTTAAGGCTATGCAAATGGATAATGTTTGGCGTGCCGACAGACCTCAACGTGGAAGATATCGTCAATTTGTACAATGCGATATCGATGTGATAGGAGACAGTACAAATCTTGCCGAAATTGAATTGATTACGGCAACTTCCGAAGCGCTTGCAAATTTGGGCTTTTCGGATGTGACCATACGTATCAGTGACAGAAGATTACTTACTGCTTTGGCTCAAAAATGTAAATTTGCTCCGGAACAATATGACAGTGTATTTATTATTTTGGATAAATTGGACAAAATCGGAGTGATGGGCGTAATGCGTGAAATAGAGGAAATAGCCCCAGGCAGGGCTACGGACTTTATTGATTTGATAAACCGTATTACAGGAGCGGCAAATCCATTTGAAGCGTGCGTCAGTGAACTTGGCGAGTGCTTGCCCAAAGAAGTCGCAAATAATCTACGAGAGATTTTGCGCGTTACTAATCGTACGGTTTTGAACGGCAAGGTAGTATTTGATGTTACGTTGGTTCGCGGAATGGGATACTATACCGGTACAATTTACGAAATATCGCTGGACGGGCTGGCAATATCTGCGGGCGGCGGCGGCAGATACGACAAAATGATTGGAAAAATAACAGGTACGGACGTTCCCGCTTGCGGATTTTCAATCGGTTTTGAACGTATTGTTATGTTGCTATCCGAGCGAGGGGTGACGTTTGACAAGACTACGGCAACGGCAGTTGTTATTTCAAAAGACGCAGATACAAAACAACTTGTTGATATTATGGAAACTTGCAGATTTTTGCGCAATAGCGGAAAAGTCACATTGGTAAAGCGTGCTAAAAATTTTGCATTTCAACTAAAACAATTGCAAGACGCAGGATGTAACGTAATTTACGAATTTCGTGGAGAAAAACTTGTAAAGATAGATTTATAAATGGAAAATACAAATTTGCAAGCGAAAGCAGAGGAAAAGCTTATTTCTGAGAAAACTAAAAACAGACAGCGAAAAAAGGCGCTGAAGAATGTTGACATGAATAATGTCAACCGCTTTGTCGTTTCTCAGAAATCCGGTTTGACAGACGATATGGTTTCGTCCCGTATCGATGCAGGGCTTGTAAATATAGATATGTCATCAAAAGGCAAAAGCATATTGGAAATAATTCTTTCCAATATATTTACATTTTTTAATTTGATTTATATAGCGATTGCCGTTGTGCTAATGATATATCGTCAGTATTCCAATTTAACCTTTATTGCAGTAATATTTGCAAATACTCTTATTGCCATTATTCAAGAAATACGTTCAAAGAAAACTCTTGATAAACTTAATCTTGTAAATGTTCCAACGGCAATAATCGTTCGCAACGGTGCGGAAACCGAGTTGCCTGTTACCGAAATTGTGCTTGACGATATTGTTCTTTTTGCAACAGGCAATCAAATATCATGCGACAGTGTGGTTATTGATGGTTCTGTGGAAGTTAATGAATCTATTTTGACCGGAGAAAGCGAATCGGTTTTGAAACGTCAAGGAGATATTTTGTATGCGGGCAGTATTGTAGTATCCGGTAATGCGGTGGCTCGTGTAGATAAAGTAGGTAAATTCAATTATATTTCCGGACTTACTGGCAGAGCAAAAAAATATAAAAAGCCGCGTTCGGAGATGCTTGCCAGCCTGCGAACGATTTTAATCTTTATTGCCATAATTATTGTTCCGATGACAATTTGTTTGTGGATAACCAATTACAAATTTTATTCCAATCCGAACAATTGGATAACACCGTCGGATTTTACGGAGAACGGTGCGTTTATTACCGCATTGAATAAAACGGCGGGAGCAATTATATCTATGATTCCGGCAGGACCGTTTTTGTTGACCACGGTTGCGCTTGCGGTTTCTGTGATTAGACTTTCAAAACGTAATACTATCGTACAAGAGTTGTATTGTATAGAAATGCTTGCACGTGTAAATTGCTTGTGTCTTGATAAAACCGGTACGATTACCGACGGTACTATGCGTGTGGTTGAAAGCATTGACCTTCGTACGCAGGTATCCAAGTTTACCTTGCGCGAAATAATGGGGGCATTTAATGCATCTCAAAAAGATAATAATATGACGAGCAAAGCGCTCAAAAAGTATTTTGGTTCGCCCAAAGTTTCTGTTATGAAAAAGGTTGCGGTGCTTCCGTTCAGTTCGGCTCGAAAACTCTCAGCCGTATCGTTTGAAGGACAAGGAACCTATATATTGGGTGCCCCTGAGTTTGTTCTAAAAGCATCTAATTCTCAAATAGATGATTTGACTCAAAAGTATGCAAGCCAAGGGCTCAGAGTACTTGTTTTGGCGCATTCATCAACGACTATGCCTTCGGAGGATAAGTTGCCTGCGGTAAGGCGTGCGATAGCGATAATAGTGATTGAAGATAGAATTAGGCGTGATGCCGAAAATACTATTGCTTGGTTTAAGAAGAACGGTGTCGCCGTGAAAGTTATTTCCGGCGATAATGCCTTGACAGTCAGTAACATAGCAACGCGTGTGGGAATAGAAAATGCCGAGAGATATATTAGCCTTGAAGGTTTAAACGACGATGAAGTGCGTGCTTGCGCAACGGAATATACGGTTTTCGGCAGAGTTACTCCCGACCAAAAAGCGATTTTAATAAAGGCTATGCGCAGTGCCGGTTTGACCGTGGCAATGACGGGGGACGGTGTCAATGATATTTTGGCAATGAGAGAGAGCGATTGCTCCATTAGTCTGGCCGGCGGTTCGGATGCGGCGCGTAATGTTGCGCACCTTGTTTTGCAGGACGATTGTTTTTCCAATTTGCCGCATGTTGTTGCAGAAGGTCGTAGAGTTGTTAACAATATACAAAGTTCTACGTCGATGTACTTTATGAAAACCGTTTATGTAATTGTCATAAATTTGATGATAGTTATTTCGGATTTGGTTTTCAAAGTTGCCATGCCTTCACCTTATGAGCCCATACAAATTTTCTTATTGGAATCGTTGATAGTCGGTTTGCCTACTACAATTTTGGCATTACAGCCCAATACGGAAATCATCAAAGGCAAGTTTTTGGGAAATGTGTTAAGAAGGTGCTTACCTGCATCTATTACATTTATCATTTCAACGCTATCGTTGTATATCTTGCAAAACAAAGTATTTGTGGAAATGTCCGGCGAGCAGTTGAGCACAATGATATCTATATCGTACACATTTGGCGGTTTATTTGCGCTATATTATGCTTGCAAACCGTTTAATAAATGGAGAGTAGCACTTTATGTCGGGGTATGCGTGCTTACGGTTTTATTGATAGTATTGATGCCGTCAATGTGGAAATACGTTGAATTGGACAGGGAATATATATTGTTATTGCTTATAGAATTATTGGCGATTCCACCGTTACTTTTTATCAATATGAAATTGTTTAAATTGCGAGAAAAAAATAAGTAAAATGATTGCCTGTCACGAAACAGGCAATTTATGTTATAGGTGATTTATGTTATTGAAAGTAATCGATGCCGAGTTTAAGTACGGTGAAGTCGAAATATTTAGGGACGTCAATCTTGAAATAAATGAAAAAGACCGTATCGGGCTTATAGGGCGCAACGGCGCGGGTAAGAGTACATTTTTAAAAATCTTGTACGGAAGTTTGCAATTATCTTTTGGCAATATAAGTAAAAAGAATGGTTTGTCAATTGGTTATCTGCGACAAAATGCCGATTTCACAAGTCAAAATACAGTATATGACGAGTTGCTTTCGGTGTTTTCGGAGGAGTTGGAATTATTACAAAGAATTGACGATATCGCAACGCAAATGTCAAAAGTTCATAATGACGTCAATCTTTACGAAGAATTGTCACGGAAGTATAACAACTTGATGAATATTGCGCATGCAAAGGACGCTTATGGTGTGGAAGTGCGTACGCGCACGGTTTTGAATGGCATGGGTTTGCAAAGTTTTTCAAATAATATTGTCGATACCCTTTCGGGCGGAGAAAAGACTAAGGTTGCGCTTTGCAAATTGCTTTTAATGAAGCCTGAACTTCTTATTTTGGATGAGCCTACTAATCACCTCGATTACAAGACACTGGATTGGTTGGAAACATATCTGACGGAAATAAAATCCGCATTGTTGTTAGTTTCGCATGATAGGTATTTTTTGGACAAATTGTGCAACAGAATTTGGGAGTTGGACAACTGCGTAATTACACGGTTTATCGGAAATTATTCCGTTTACAAAGTTTTGAAATCAAAACAAATTACAGAACAGGAAAAACTATATGAAAAGCAGCAAAAGGAAATAGCCAAGTTAAACGACTACATAGCACGCAACAAGGTTAGGGCATCTACTGCCAATATGGCAAAATCTCGTGAAAAACGGCTAAATAAAATTGAAATAATCGACAAGCCTGTTACATACGAAGTTGCTCCGCGCTTTGAGTTTGTCTGTGGGGATAAACCTTCGGAAAAGGTACTTGATGTTAACGATTTCAGTCTGGCATTCGGAGAACGGACATTATTATCCCATTCGTCTATGTCTGTTATTCGCGGTGAAAAAGTTGCGCTTATCGGATTAAACGGTGTGGGTAAGTCATCTTTACTCAAAAGAATAGTTCAAAGCGAACCATTGGATTTTTTGCGCATTGTTTGGGGCAAAAATGTTGAATGGGGCTATTATGACCAAGAAAATTTAAATCTCAATAAAAATTTACGCGTATTAGACCAATTATGGTTTGATAATACACAAATGTCTCAAACACAGGTCAGAAATTTGCTTGCGTCGGTAAATATTCGCGGTGAGGATGTATTCAAAACAGTGGCTAATTTATCGGGAGGCGAAATGGCAAAACTCGGATTGGCTATGCTGATGTCAAAGGAACACAATTTTTTGATATTGGACGAACCTACAAACCATTTGGATTTGCAGTCGCGCGAAGCATTAGAAAATGCTCTTAAAGAATATAGCGGAACTATTCTATTTGTATCGCATGACAGATATTTTATAAATGCCGTAGCAGATAAGATTGTTGAAATCGAAAATTGCAATTTGTGCGAATACAAGGGTAATTACGATGACTTTGTTGAGCAAAAGAAATTATTGCAATCTAATATCGTTACGGAAATTGCCGCATCTCCGAAAAAAAACAGCGGAAACTTCCGCTCCGATAAACAACGTGTAGAAGAAACAAATAGACGTGGGCGTATCAAACAATTGGAATTGCATTTGACGGAACTTGAAAGTGAGGAAAACCGTTTAAATGCTATGATGGTTTTGCCTGAAATTACCGCAGATTACAAAAAAATGCAAGGTGTACTTGCGGAGTTGCAAACAATCAAAGAAGATTACGAAAATACCATGAAAGAATGGGAAGAACAAATGGATGGCAATTGAGTTTGCTGTTTACATTACTAATGTAATGTCATACATTTTTCAAAATATATTGCATTTCGCAGATTGTCAGAAACAGAGTAAGTCATTTGTTCTAAATCTAATATACGGACATTGGCAGTTAAATTGCAGAGTAAGTTCTATGCGGTTAGACAATGCTAACCGTTGACAAAATTTAATTGTCATGTTAAACTAAGCGCATAAAGAGCAAATATGCTCTTTGTTTTAACGGGTTTGGTTCGCATATGCGAACCAAATGTAGCGGAGGGGTTATGACGGCTTCGGAAATTAAATATTTGATTGCTGTGCAAGAATCTACTGAAAAAGGATATACGACTTTAACAACAGTTGCGCGTAAAGTAAACTGCGCCAAACCAAGCGTGGTACGAGCAGTAGAGCGGTTAGAGTTTGCAAAATATATTGTACGTGACGACAACAAACATATACGTCTGACGGAAAAGGGGCTTAGCCAATGTAATTATTTCAATCTGCTAAGACATTATATAGAAAACAATATGTTGTCAAATTTAAATTTGCCGCTACGTTACAAATCAAAGGAAGCACTTGGGGTTTTGTGTGCATTATCAGAGGAAAGCAAAACTAAACTTTATCAATATATAACTGGGGAGGGAACATATGCCGTTGATATTAGCGCCGCTAAATGCACCGCTAAGAGTAGTGAGAGTCGCGGTTGATGAAAAGGTCAAACGCCATCTTGAAAACTTGGGAATAATTGCAGGGAACAATTTGGTAGTACTTTCCCAAGCAAACGGAAGCGTAATTGTAAAAATAAAAGACGAACGGCTTGCATTAAACAGAAGTCTTGCAATGAATATTTTTGTAAATAGTTAAGGAGGAAATTATGGAGAAACTATTAAATGCGTTTGAGCCGCAGCAATTTGGAATCGTAAAACGCGTGACTGCTGTTGGCGCGATTAGACGAAGGTTATTCGATATGGGTATTACGCTTGGTGCAGAAATAACCATGCGTAAAATAGCGCCGCTCGGCGACCCAATCGAAGTGACAGTAAGAGGCTATGAACTGTCATTGCGTAAGAGCGAGGCAGAGAATGTAGTAATGGAGGTTAAAGATAAATGAAATTTGCATTGGCGGGCAATCCGAATTGCGGAAAAACTACCCTGTTTAACCAATTGACAGGTAGTACTGCGCATGTGGGAAACTGGCCGGGCGTAACTGTCGATAAGAGGGAGGGTACATACAAAAAATTCGGTGTAAAGGCGCAAGTCGTGGATTTACCAGGTATCTATTCTCTTTCGCCTTATACGCCCGAAGAAGTCGTATCACGAAATTATATAATAGATGAAAATCCGGATTGTGTTATAAATATAGTTGATTCAACCAATTTAGAACGCAACTTATATTTGACAACTCAGTTACTCGAATTGGATGTTCCTATTGTAATTGCACTAAATATGTGTGATGTTCTTGAAAAGAACGGCGATAAAATAGACAGCAAAGGACTTGAAAAAGAATTGAATGTTCCAATAGTTGAAATAAGCGCCCTAAAAGGTACTAATATTCATCAACTTATGTCTGTTGCAATGGAAGCGGTAAATCACAAGAGAGTCGGTTATTCTGTTGTTTCGCAAAATACACAAATTTCCAAACTGTTCAAAAAAGTTTCGGGGTATTACGAAACCGAAGGCAACATTCCATTCCACGTAGTCAAAATGATAGAAAATGACTCGATAGAAATTGAAAAGTATGCAAACATACATAGCGAGACCGAGGCTTTGAAACAAACTTTGGATTTATCAAAAGAAGAATTTGAAAGCATTGTGGCTGATAGCAGATATCGTTATATTACGGAAAAATGTACTAAATATCTTAAAAAAGCACGCCAAGAGGCATTAAATAAAAGCGATAAGGCGGATAAAGTTCTTACTCATAGGGTATGGGGTATACCTTTGTTTTTATTGATAATATTTGCCGTTTTTCATTTGACATTCAGCAGCGATTTTCTGTTTTTAAATGGTATATGGGGTGTAAATACTGCGGCAAACGAAACATCCGCAACTTTTTTTCAGACTATCGGCGATGCTATATTCGATGGTGAAGAAGGCGAAACATTGCAATTGTACGCACAAGATAACGGACAATATAAGTTGGTCGCAGAATATGAAAGCGGTGAGTTTATTGCTCCTATAAAGGGCGTAGATACATTGTATACATTTGTTGAAGGAGAATATATCGAATATGAAATGCCTTCCGCAGGCGTTCCGGCAATAGGCGTATGGTTGCAAAGTTGGCTTGGCGTTTTGACCGATGACGTAATTACCGAAAACACAAGAACGGCAATGGAAAGTGCAAATGTTGCCGATTGGGCGACGAGTCTTGTCTGTGACGGGATATTTACAGGTTTATCGTCGGTATTATCATTTTTGCCGCAAGTGTTGTTACTGTTTTTATTCCTATCGATTTTGGAAGATTCAGGCTATATGGCGCGAGTTGCATTTATTATGGACAGAGCGTTTCGCAAATTCGGTCTTTCGGGAAAAGCCTTTATGCCATTGTTAATGTGCTTTGGATGCGGTGTTCCCGGAGTTATGGCGACCAAAACATTGGAAAACGAAAAGGAACGCAGGATGACAATGATGGTGGCGCCTTTTATGAGTTGCGGAGCCAAATTACCTATATGGCTGGCTTTCGGCGGAGTATTATTTGCAGGACAATTTGGAGATATTGTTGTATTCTCTATGTATTTGATAGGTATTGCAGTTGCTGTTTTGGGCGCAATTCTTTTGAAAAATACTGCATTGAAAGGAGAAACACCTCCGTTTATTATGGAACTTCCGCAATACCATATGCCCCGCATCAAAAATTTGGCTATGCGTCTGTGGGAGAAACTCAAACACTATCTGTACAAAGCAGCGACAATAATAGCAGCCTCGATAATTGTTATATGGTTTTTGCAGAATTTTGATTTCGATTTCTGGAACGGTATGGTAGAAATCGAAGAAAGTATGCTTGGTAAGATAGGCGGAGTCATCAAGTATTTGTTTTATCCTTGCGGTTTTGCAATGGGCGACGACGGCTGGAAGTTTGTGGTGTCGTCTATTACAGGACTGATTGCAAAGGAAGATGTAATTGCAACAATGGCTACGGTTTCGGGCAGCGCTGGATTCGAGGCATTGGTATCTGCAATGAGCGCCCCTGCCGCGTATGCGTTTATGATATTTAACTTATTGTCAATACCGTGTATGGCAATGGTCGGGGCAGTTTCGGGAGAAATGTCCAATCGTAAGCACACATGGCAAGCAATAGGATTTTGGATGGGGACATCGTATGTGGTTTCAATGATAGCCTATTGGTTCGGAGTTTTGTGTGAGATTGCTTGGTGGGCGGCTCTAATTACCGCGATTGTCGTTATCGGTTGCATAATAACTTTGGTTATAACGCTTAACAAGCGTAAAAAACAAAAGATAACGGCAACAGTTCTGGGAGGCTAAAATGATTATTGAAATTTTGATAGGGTGTCTTGCCGTTGCAATAGTGGCTTTATCTGTGGTATTACGTTGTGTGCATAAACACAAAAGCAATAAATCAAGTTGTGGGAGTGCATGCTCGTCGTGTCCGTTTTGCGGCGATTGTGCATCGAAACAAAATGAAGATAAACGATAATAATTTAATGTCGTTTTAAGTTATTCGATACGGAAAGTTTAAAATAATTTTCCGTATCGTATTTTATTTATTGCCTATCATTGGATTTATTTTCTATTTACCTTTTGTATAGTTGAGCACTTTTCGAGAAATAAATATAGTTGCTAAATTGTGCTATACGTTGTTATGTTTTTACTGTAAGTTTTCGGAATTATAAAATGAGTTGCCAATTAAACTTTAAAAATGTATAATTAGTACATAAACATTTAGGAGAAGCAAATTGGGTACAAAAATCGGTGTAATATCAGACGTGCACGGCAATCTGCCGGCGTTGGTTGCAATATTGAATCATTTGCGAAAATACAACGTCAATGAGATTATTCATACGGGCGATGTTGTCGATATAGGCAATCAATCTAAGGACTGTCTAAAACTTTTGATTGACAGCGGCTGTACTATGATTATGGGCAATCACGATTACGATTATTTGTTGCGCCGAGATAGACATTTGCCGTTCTCGCACGTGTCGGGAGAACATAAGACTTTTGTATTTAACAGTGTGGGTGACGAGTACAGAGACATCGTTAAGACGTTTCCGCTGTATGTGATAAGACAAATCGGCAATGCTCGTATTGCATTTACGCATTATGCGCTCAAAAACGAAATTGTAGAGGGTCAGTATTTTTTCAAGAATATGGAACTCAATCCCAATGCAAACTCGTTTGACAGAATGTTTGACAATATCAAAGCGGATGCTGTTTTCTTCGGGCACAAACACGAGCCGTGCGATATTATGGGCAAGAAACTATATGTCGATGTAGGCTCCGTAGGATGTCACGAAAGACCGTTTGCGCGAGGCATTGTAATTTATGCAGAAGATAACGGTTCTTGGCATTATCAACGTGTTGAAACGCCTTACGACAGGGAAAATCTAAAACAGCAGATGTTGTCAAGCGATTTGCCTGATGCGCAATTTATGTTTGATTTCTATTTTGACCGCAGTATAAAATAATCGGGCAGGTGTATTATGGAACAAAAATTGGTTCTGATTGACGGAAACAGCATATTGAATCGTGCATATTTTGCGTTGCCACCTCTCAATGACGTAAACGGCAGAAATGTAAATGCCGTTTACGGATTTGTAAATATATTGCTTAAAGTGCTTTCCGATTACAATCCTACTCATTTGGTTGTAACATTTGATAAGCGCGGTTACAATTTTCGCAAAGACATTTACAGTGAATATAAGGCAAACCGAAAGGGAATGCCGGATGACCTTGCAGCGCAAATGCCCATTCTGCATGAACTTCTTTGCGATATGAAGGTATGTATCGTTGAAAAAGAAGGGGTGGAAGCAGACGATTTAATAGGTACATTGTGTAACAAATTCAATATAGCAAGTTTGATAGTTTCGGGTGACAGAGATTTGCTTCAACTTGTAAGTAAAAATGTTACTGTTTTACTTACAAAAAAAGGCATAACCGAAGTCGAATTCGTAGATATGACTGAATTGAAAAACCATTACGGATGGATTCCGTCTCAAGTAGTGGAGTTCAAGGCACTGCGCGGAGATACATCCGATAATATTCCGGGCGTACGCGGAATCGGCGACAAGACTGCAAATACTTTGCTTGCAAAGTATGGCAATATCGATATGCTGTATCAAAATATCGATAACGAAAAAGGCGCTTTGCGCGAAAAACTTATTGCCGACAAGGAAATGGCTTACATCAGTAAAAAATTGGCGACAATTGTCACCGATGTCGATGTCGATTGTCAATTGGAACAATGCACTTTGCCGATATTTGACGAAACGGTAAAGTCCGCTATGCAAAGTTTGCAGTTCCGTTCCATCATATCGCGCATAAATTTTTCCGAAAGCGACAAAGCGCATCCCGTTGCCGAACGCGCGGAAAACATCGAGGTAAGCACTATGAGTGAATTGACTCAAATGGTCGGTTTATTGTCAAAGGGCAATGTATTGGCAATTTGCTGTGAGAGTAACCGCATTTATCTGTCGTCATCGGAAAAGAAGCAGTATACAGTCAAACTTTCGGACAGTTTTTTGGACGAGTTGACCGCAGCGACCGTATATTCTGCATTGCTCCCGCTGTTTGAAGGTAATATATCCAAAATCGTATTTGACGCTAAGGCATTGCAACACGCTCTTTCGAAAATAAATTTGTCCGTAAATTCAGTAAAATACGATTTGAGTTTAATGCAATATTTGACAGAGTACAGGTCTTGCAAGAATTTGGACGAATTGTTATCGGCATACGGTCTTAAAGATAAAGCGGCGGGTATGGTTTATTTGTATTCGTCTTTAAACGATAAGTTGATAGATTTGCAAATTGACGGATTATATTACGATATAGAACTTCCTTTATCCGATTTGTTGTACAGAATGGAAACAGAGGGAGTCAAAGTCGATATTGAAACTCTCGATAAACTTTCTGTTGATTTCAAAAAGCAAATTGAGCAGTTATCGCAGGAAATATATGTTATTGCAGGGGAAAAATTTAATATATCGAGTCCTAAACAGTTATCGGTGGTTTTATTTGAAAAACTTGGATTAAAGCATTTCAAAAAAACATCTACAGGGTATTCTACAAATAATGAAGTACTGGATAAACTTAAAGACGAACATCCTATAATTAACAAAATTATTCAGTATCGTCAAATTTCTAAATTATACGGGACTTATATCGAGGGGTTGCGTCCGCTCATACGCAAAGGTCTTGTCCATACCACATATAATCAGTATTTGACCACTACAGGCAGGTTAAGCAGCAGTGACCCCAACTTGCAAAATATTCCAGTAAGAAACGAGCAAGGTAAGGAAATCAGAAAATTGTTCGTTTCCAAGCACGGTACATTTGTAGGCGCAGATTATTCTCAAATAGAATTGCGCTTGTTAGCGGCGTTTTCAAAAGACGAAAATTTGCTGTCGGCATTTGCCGAAGGCAAAGATATTCACGCCAAAGTTGCGGCCGAACTTATGGGAATTCCGGAAGAAATGGTTAATTCGCATATGCGCAGAATGGCTAAGGCTGTAAACTTTGGAATTATTTATGGAATAAGCAGTTTTGGATTGTCGGAAAATACCGGAATTTCGGTAAAAAAAGCACAGGATTATATAAATTTATATTTCACGCGTTTTCCCAAGATAAAGGCGTACCTTGATGAATGTGTAACTCGCGCCAAGGAAACGGGTTATGTTACTACAATTACAGGCAGACGTAGATATATTCCTGAAATAAATTCCTCTAACTACAATTTGCGTAGTTTTGGCGAGCGCGCGGCGATGAATATGCCACTGCAAGGTAGTGCGGCGGATATTATGAAAATTGCAATGCTCAAAGTGGATGCCGCAATGAAAAAATCCAAACTTAAAAGCAAAATTGTATTGCAGATACACGATGAAATAGTAGTCGATACTTATGTGGAAGAAACAGAAGCGGTAAAAAGCATATTATCTTCCGAAATGGAAAATGCGGTAGATGTCGGTTGCCGACTGGTTGCGGAATTAGAAGAAGGTATAAACTTGTATGAAGCATAAGGTAATTGCGTTGACAGGCGATATCGGTTCCGGAAAGAGTCTTTCCGGCGCATATCTAAGCCAAAAAGGTTTCAGTGTAATAGATTGCGACGAGATATCTCGTCAAGTTGCAGATTTACCGGCAGTAATAACTGCTGTACGTAAATTGCTTGGAAAAGATTTTGTAGAAGAGGGAAAACTAAACAGAAAACGGATAAGAGAAGTGATATTCGTTAATGACGATTTACGGGAAAAGTATAATAATATATTTTTCCCGCAGATTGCAAAAATTTTGAATGAAAAAATTTCCGATTGTTCAAGTGAAATTGTTTTTGTGGAAATTCCGATTTTAGATGCGGTACATTTGGATTGGTATTCTGTATGGGAAGTTGTCAGTGACACAGAAAACAAAATAAAGCGCGTGATGAAACGT
>JAMPHX010000025.1 GCA_023663205.1 Corallococcus sp.
GTATGAATTATAGTCTTAACTATATATTAGGCTATATACTAGTTCACATCATTGAATTAGCATAAAGCAATACCTAAATAATAAAAAATGAAGACAGCAAGTAGTTTATTGTCCGGCTATAAATAGAAATTAATAAATATAAAAATTTAGTTAAAAAAGACTTTATAAATCAATTTGAGCGCGCGTCCCTGCGCGTTGTTTTGCATTTTTCTTAGACATTTTCTTAGACATATATTATATTTGCCTTTTTTGTGCAAAATTTTATTGAAGCGAAGTTGCCGTAAATTTTTTCCCAATTTTCTTAGACCAATCTTAGACATTTTTGTCACAATTGTAAAATGGTTAAAAAAACCTAAAAAATGCAAGAAAAATGCCCGTTTTTTAGTAAAAACAGGCATCTGTGGCGCGCCTTAAGGAGCTCGAATCCCTAACCTTCGGTTCCGTAGACCGACGCTCTATCCAATTGAGCTAAAGGCGCATATCGTATATTTAGTTGTTTTGACCTTTGGTTCCGTAGACCAACGCTCTATCCAATTGAGCTAATGGCGCATATGCTTCCGACTTCTGCCGAATTGCTAAATAATTATACCGCACAGCGTAATAAAAGTCAACCGATTGATTTGATTTTGTTGAAAATACGGTTTTGCGTGCGGTTTTTCATTTGTTGCAATATTGCAAAAGCACAGACTTTTAGAGTCAAAATAAATAGGATATTTTACGATTAAATTTAACAATATTTTTAAACAAGTTTTTATATCAAATTACTTTAATATATGATTGTTTTGCCGAAAATTGGTGAGGTTAAAATATATAGGTTTTGCGTGCGGTTGCCTTATTGTTACAATATGCAAAGATACAAACTTTAAAAGCGTCAAAACAAATAGGTTGTTTTGTTTTTTGACCGCTAAACTTGATGTGTTCCCCAAATTACTTGACTTTATAATAGAATATCTTAACATTAAACTTTAAATATCATTGTTTGAGCAAGTTATATTATAATTTACTTTGAAAATAACTGCCTTTACTTTACAAATCGAACTCTGCAAACGCATTTGACTTACGTATAATAGTATTGGCGCCAACTTGCCTGATATTGACGGGAAATTGTAACCGGAGAGTATTAAGCAAAAATTGTTTTTTCTTTGCTTAAATAGAACATTTTTCCTTTCAATAAAACAAAAGTTCAAGTCAACGCGTCGGTTCGGCTTACAGACAAACCCCTCGATACAAGTTCGAGGGGTTGTTTGCCGTATTTGAAATATAAGTTGCTTATTGTGTTAATGTTTTTAGTTCAAAACGGTTAAAATTTCTGCCTATTATATTAAAAACACTTTTCTGCCAAGCAGTTGCGGAAATATATTACTGCATTTCCGTCCAAACTACGGGGTCGTTGAATACACCTGTTCCGTTTGCCGTTTCAACCTGTACGGATACCGTACGCAATCCCGCATCGTTAGTTCCGAAAGTGAATTTGATTGTAACTCCGCTGATTTTAGTGGCAATTGTAGCGTTTTCCATTTCCTTATCGGATAATGTTACGCTGTAACTTTCGTCTTTCATTTGCGATGTACTACTTGTGGTATTCCAATAGCGTTTAACGATAAATCCGCTTGTATATCCGTCGCTCCAATAAAAATCGATTTTGAATATTTTTGTACTACCGATATTCAGAGTATCGCTGCCCGCGGCATCGACGGAAGCATATCCGTAAGTTACGGGAGCGCTTGCAGATGCTCCTGCGTAGTCAATCAATTTGCTGCCCGTCGCGGAAGAACCTTCCGTCCACGCCGAAACAAACGTAACGTCGCCCGTTGCCGTATAGGTTGTTTTGTAAACAACAGCATCGCCGCCTTTGACAGTCCAACCTGCAAAAGTAAAGCCTTCCTTAGCAATACCCCCCCCGCCGGCAAGCGTGACTGTTGCGTTGCCGTCGGCGTCGGCGGTTACGGTAGTTTGCGCGGGAGCGGTACCCGTTACGCCTTCTCCCAACTCGTAAGTTACCGTGTAAACTACTGCGGGTGTGCCGAACACGTGCGAACCTATGTTTACGTTGATTACATATGCGCCCAAATCCATATCAAGTTCAATAGTAACGGGGTATTGTTCGCCTTGGTATGTCAGAACAAAACCGCAAAGTCCGTATTCGTTGTAAGTCACAGTATAAGTTGCAGGTGTTTCGCCGAGCATTGCTCCGCCTTTGCCGTCGAATGTAAGTTTTGCGCCGTCCTTGGCTGTAAACTCCAAACTCCTCAAATCGTCCAACTTAGCAAACGAAGAACCGTCGGTTTCAAAGAAGTATTCCGTACCCCATTGGTCGCTGAGTTTAATTGTCCCGTCTTTCAAAACGTTGTACGAATAGAATTCCTCCATCCAATAAGCATTTCCGTCGGAACGCAATACAAGCGTGTTGCTTTGCGTATCGGTATACGTGTTGCCGAATACGGCAGTGAGGGTAATATTGTTATTTACCTGTCTTTGCGTGCCGACAGGATAAAGCGTCATAACTGCGCCAAACTTCCAACCGAGGAATTGACAATCCGTCATTTGATACGGATTTTCGGGGAATGTGTAAGTATCGCCTGCGTAAACCTTTACCGCTTCCGGAGTTTCACCCGTTGCGCCTTGCGGTTTTACAAAGGTTACGGAGTATTCTCTGCTCCACTTTGCAACAAGCATCATATCTTCTTTGACAGGGGTTGCAAAGTCAAACGGGGTTTTGTCGGTCAAACGGACAAACCAACCTTCGAAACGATATCCTGCATATTGCGGGTCGGTCTGAGGTTCGGTTGCAGCCGTGTTGTACGGTACGGTCTGCGCGGGAACGCTTCCCGTGCCTCCGTTGAGGTTAAACGAAACAGTAACCTGCGTTAATTGTTGCCACTTTGCAACAAGCGCAAGGTCGGCGGTAACGGGCGACGTAAAGTCATATGCCGAAGTTGCCGAACCTGCAAACCAACCGAGGAATTTGTATCCTTCCCAAACGGGGTCGGTGGGTTTTACAACCAAAACACCGCTAATAACGGTTTGACTTGCAATAGGCGAAGATGTACCTTGATAACCGTCGCCCAAACCAAACGACACCGTGTATGCTTGCGTCTTGGTAAACTGAGCGGTAACGTCTCTTTTGGTTCCCGTACGGTTATCGGTTATCTGTACTTTGAGAGTAAATTTATCATCCGCCGTAAAAGTAATAGTACCTTGGATTGTACTACTCTTTGTAAAAGTTGCAACAAGATTTTTTGCGCTTGCATCGGTTTTGAGCGTAAACTCATCCAGGTAACCGTTGTTTAAATCTTCGCTGAAAGTAATTGTACCGTCTTTTACTTCCGCCAAGACATAAGAGCAATTGTTAAAATCGATTTCGCCTTTCCAAAATCCCGCGTAGTCCGCAAGAGTTTTGTCCGTCGGAACAATTTTGGTAAATACGCCGCTATGTGTTTGCGATTGAACCTTTACGCTGACGGTAATTTGCGCTGCGGCAAACTCCACCGTCACATCGAAAGTCCCGATTTTGCCGGTTGCAGTCGTAGCGGATGCGGAAGTCAATGTAACTTTGGTTTCTTCTCCGTCGTCCGTCAAAATCAATTGACTGCCTTTGATTTCCGCTTGGGTAAAGTTGTATGACAAACTGTCTATGGCAAGACCTTCTTTGTTTTCGTATTTGCCTTCGTATTTTGCAAATTTGTTGCCGTTATCCCAAACCGCCGTAAAGGTAGTATCCTGACTTAGCACGTATTTGTCGCCGGCAGCATAAATTTTGCCTGCCTTGTCGGTGCCGTTATCAGCACTGCTGAGCCAACCTTCCAGCACAAATCCCGAGCGGGAATAATACGCCAATGCCGGTGCAAACGCCTGTCTGCTGCCGTAAGGCAGATAGTAAGTATCGGCGGTAAATTCCGTGTAAAGCGGGTCGTTGACGTCAACATTGGTTTCCACGCCCGTAAGGTTTACGTTTGCGTAAGTTACCTTGTACGATTTGTTCCAAATTGCAGTGACTTCGAGGTCGCCCATAAGGGTGATGCTTTCACCCGTCGATTTCTTTTGACCGTTTACAAGCCAACCGCCAAATTTGTATCCTTCGCGTGTAAAGTTGGTTTTTGTATTGAACAGTAATTTGTAAATTTGCGACGTGGCTTTATCCGTATAATCTTCGCCTTCGCCCTCGCCCGCTTTGTAGGTTACGGTGTAATCAACCTTTACAATTTTTGTCCATTTGTAGACAACGGCGGTATCCGAATTAGGCATTGTGAAGGTCTTTGCCCAATCCAAAGTTTTGTCCTCGGAGTTTACCGTCAATCCCGTAAGTTCGTAATCTTCGCGCTCGGAAACTTGGGACAAATCCATTTGATAACCGGCAGGTAACAGACTTTCCTGCGTAAGCGAACCGTAGCCGTAATCTACGGAAAGTTTGTATATTTCGCTTATAAACTCAAAGTCGACGTTGCTTCCGCTTACCGAACCGTTTGTCAATGTTACCGAAACTCTGTTGCCTACGATAGAGCCTACTGCGGGCAACTGCAATTTGCTTTCTTCGGTCGTTTGCGTAATCGTAAATACACCGTCGGGCATTACCGTGTAACTGAACTCAACGTAACTGAGTACCGCCAAACCGCTGGTTTTGTTGACAATGTTTACGTAACCCGTACCGTCATCAAACAACATCATTTCGCCTTTGGTCTTTTGCCCGTCGTGCAAAATCACGGTGTTGACGGGTGCGGTAAACAGCGGTTTAGTCCACACTGCCGTAAGAGTAATACTTTCTGTCAAAACAAATGTTTCGCCTGCTTGATATACGTTTTTGCCGCCGTCCGACCATCCGTAAAATTGATAATCGGTTTTTTGCGGAACATCCGTAGGCAATGTTATTTCGCTGCCTGCGCTTTGCGTAATTGCAGCGGGAACGGTTCCGCCCGTTGCGCCGTTGCCGTCAAACGTAAGCGTAACGTCTTGGTTACACGCCGCCAAACACAATGCGGATGCAATCAACGTCAACGCAAGTACGATTAACGCTGCTTTATTAAGTTTTTTCATTTTCCCTCCCTCTTAGGCGTCTTAAACGCCTTCAAACAACCGTATTGTTACGGTTGGATTGTCAAATTTGTTTGGTGAGCGTAAACGTCTGCGAATCGAGATTTACCGTCATAAGGTAACTTCCGTTAAACTCGCTGGGTTCTTTGCCCACTACGTTGCCGTCGTTATCCACTATGTCAACCGTTTCGTCTATAACTACCGTGTATGCTCCGTTGCCGTTTGATGTAAACTTTGCAGCACATTCCAAAGAGCCGTTTGCCGTTTTGAACAGTATGCGTATTGACTTTACTTCGCCGTCGGACGACAAAGTAAGTACGGCGCGGTCGCCGTCGGTGTTGTCACAAACAACCGTTTGGGTATTTACCGACCAAGTGTACGTAAATGTTCCTTCTCCGAGAACTGCCGTAACCTTGTATGTCGAAGACAAATAATAGATTGTCCAAGTATATACCCCGTCGGAAACTTTATTCAAACTCCAACTCCAAGTTTCCGTGTACATTTCCCTGCCGTCTATTGCTTTCAATCTGCCGTTTGCGCTTACGGTATCTCCGAAGCGTACCGTAAGTTCAGACCCGTCGAGTGACGTATAAATCTTTTCCTCAACTATCTTGCTTCTTTTGAAAGTAAATGTATTGTCGTTTGAAAGCGTGGGTTCGTAGATATATCCGTCATAAGTAAACTGCAAACGGTAATTGACGACTTCCGCCGTTACCTCGTTTCCGCAGAAAGTTGCGTTGCTTGAACCAAACGTCAAAGTAAGAGTTTCGCCATCTTTACTTGTGTAGGTTATGTTTGCGCCACTTTTCACAAAACGGAAACTTTGCTCCGCAAGGTTGAATCCGACATACTCCCCGCTTGAATTTTGGGAAGCGCGCTGTTCGACCACTTCGAGTTTGTGTAAATAACTGTCGTAATTGAGCCAAGCAATGTACAAGTAACCGTCTTGGAATTTGTACAATCCGACATGACTGCCGTTGTCGAAAGTTGCTCTGTCGCCCAGCACCAATGTTGCGCCGTAATTGGACTTGGCATACAAAGTTGTTTCGTCGCCGCTGTTTTTGACTCTGAGCGCGGTGGCATATGCAGGCCAACTTTGGTTATTCGCAAACTGCACGCCCACCTCGTACGACTTGACGTAAATGCGCGGTTGACTTGGAACAAATACGTTGATTGCCATTTGCGGAGCGGTATCTCCGCCCAGTTCTATTACAAGGTCGTCAAGCGACGCAACTTCCTGCACTTCGTCCAAATGCACGCCGCACCTGTAAAACGCCATTGTGCCTATACTTTGAAGCGAATTGCCTATTACTACCTTGGTAAGAGAATAGCAACTGTTAAACGCCGATTCTCCTATTGTCTGCACTCCGCCCAAATCGACTTGGGTAAACGCGCACCTGTAAAACGCCTCTTTGCCTATCGAACGCGTATTTGCGCCGAACTTTACTTGGGCAAGATTGGTACACCCGAAAAATGCACTGTCGCCTATTTCCGCTACGTTGTTTAAGTCAACGGAAACAATATACTCGCGGTTTGCAAACACGCCCTTGGCAATAGACGTTACTTCTTCGGGAAGTACAATTGCAACATCGGACGGTTCTTCTTCCTTGTTGTTGTACGAAACAAGCACTCCGTCTTTCACTTCGAATAACGGTTTGTTGTTTTCTTCCGCAACGCTTGTTACGTACTGCGCATACTCGCTCCAACTTTCCGCAGTGCGGTAGGCGTCTTCACAGCCGTCGGGAACAAATATTTTCATTGTCCCGTTAGGCCAGCGGAATACGCCTTTTCCCAAAACTGGCGGTACTTCCGCCGAAATATAAACCGTTTTCAAAACGCTTTGCCCCGTTGAGCCTGCGCTGTTTTGGAAAGCGTAATTGCCGATTTTTGTAATTGTATCGGGCAATGTAAGCGTAGTGATGTTTTTGTCTTTAAATACGTTTGCGGCTATTTCCGTGACGCCTTTCGGTACGGAAATAATGCTGTCCTCGCCGATGTAATCGATAAGAACGCTGTTTTCGATTACAAAATTGCCCATCGGTACAAACAGAGTTCCGTTTAGCGCAACCTGCATTTTGCCGCCTACTTCGTCGATAAACTCGACAAGTATAGTAAATCCGCCGTTTCCGTCGTCTATAACGGAGTAATATGCTACGCGTTCTTCGTCGTCAGCGGAAGACTTATACGCCGCGCCGCCGTAACCGTCAAGATACAATTCGGGATAAGCGGCAGATTCGTTTGCAGTGTAAGCGCCGTATTCGCCGCGCTTAATCAAATATATCGGCAGTTTGCCGTTTGTCGTTTCCATAACGGTAATTACAAACAGCAGGGGGTCTACCGAAATATCTTGCGGAGCAAATACAAATTCCGTCTGCAAGTCGGTGTACGACTCGGAAGCGTAGTAAATGCCCTTGACAACGTTTAACTTTTGGTCGCCGTCGCCCAACGTAAACATCTCGGCATTGCCGTAACCGTCAAGTTGAATAAAGTTTTCCGAAAGTTTGCGGTTATACAGCAAAGTGTAAACGTCGCGTTCCAATCCGCAAATTTCAAAGTAACCGCTCATTTGCGGATATTCTTCGTAACTGTGTCTTACAAACACAAACCAATCCTCGTAAATTACCGTGGGGTTACTTGGCAGAAAATACTGCATATAGTAATCGCCGTTTTCCGTGCGCTCGTATGCGCAACTGTAATTGAGCAGTCTTTGCGAACCGTCGTTTGCAGGCATGGAATATACGCCCGAACCGTAACCGTCCAAAGCAAGCATAATGTACTCTATTGCGCCGTCCTCGGGGAATATGGGGTCAAAGTAGAAATACGTACCGTATTCCTGCTCGTTGCGGTATACAAACTTGTTGTCGTCAAGCAATTTGCCGTGCAACTCCGCGTTCTCTGCCGTTACGTCAAAAAACATACCCGATTCGTTGATGACAATAAAACCTTCATACGACTTGCCGTCGCTTTTTTGCAAAGTAACCGAACCGCGTCCCGTCATATTGCGGCGAACTTTGACTGTATCTCCGCTTCCGTCGTCATCCTCGTAAATATCTATTATTACGGGATACAGCATAACGTCGCCCGTCACTGTAAATTCGCTGCCAAAAGAGTATTCTCTGCCGTCGCCGGAGGAAGATGTGGAATAGGAAACAATGCTCGGGTCTGTCGGAGTACGAACGGTATGTTTACTGCCGTACTTGACATTGACAGATGCGTTGTCGTCCATATACGCTACCGTGTAGGTTTGCAATACAAAGTACGATTTCAGTACAAGTTGCTCGTCTTCTGCAACAACTCCCTCGGTAACGCAGCCCGCAACAGAAGGGTCAAATATATAGTAGTTTTCGGGTGCGGAAGCCGTGGATACCGCTCTGTGTCCGATAATGCCTTGTTTTGTCAGAGAAGAAACCAGCGCAAACGAACCGTCTGTCTGTTCGACGTAAACCTGTTCTGTGTAATCGCGGCGCCACTCCGCATACAGCGTTTGGTCGGAGGTTAGCGTAATTTTGCCCGAAACATACTCGTCGCCGCTGCCGTCCGCCGCGGTGTTCCATCCTACAAAGTCGTAGTCGGAGATAAAACCGCATTGCGGAAAATCGGTTTTGTCTCCGTATAATCCCGTAATGCTTTGCATACTGCCGCTTGCGGAAGCAATGCTTTTGTCAAACGTAAGCGTAACCGAAGCACGCTTGTAGTACAGTTTCAAAACAATGCCCGTTTGCGAAAGCACGGCGGAATCTACGTTTTTCGCGTTTGTTTCGTCAAATACGTAACCGGTTATGCTTTTGCGCTCGGCAGTAGCCGTACTGTCGGCAATACCTTGCGCCTGCACGGTCAGTTTGTCCGACTTGACAAATGCGCCGTCTGAGTTTTCCAAGTAATACTCAACCGTATAATCGGCAAGATAACGCGCCTTTACCGTTACGTCCTTTTCCGCACGGGTGGAAACAGTCACTTCTTCTTCGCCGATAAACCAGCCTCCGAAAACAAACGTGCCGTCGGCAGGTTGATACTGTTTGAGTTTGTCAAGTATTGCTTCGCCCTTTTCCGCAGTGAACGAAATGATTTCCGTTAACTGCGTTTCCAAATCCACCGTAACGGTAATAGTTTCACCTTCGGGTTGACACGCCGAAACGCAAACTACCGACAGCGCCAAACACAGACACAGCAACGCTATATAAATTTTGTTAATATTTTTCTTCATATAATTAACCTTGTATATTTTATACTTTTACCACAAATTTGCGCTTATGTCAAACAAATAGATATTGAGCAAGACCATATCGGCACTTGCCACGTATTGACGTTTACATAGATTGTATATTTGACAAATGCGTGCTTTGCCGCCGCTGCCCGCAATGACGTAATAATAATGCTCAACTACATATCCGCCTATTTGCGATACTTACCTTGCCCGATATCGTACTTCCGATTGATATTCGTTCCGTCTATCGCAGTCGGCATATAGGTAATCCGTGTTTAAAATATGCCGCTTGGTAAGCGCAACGGATAACTTGCCTGTCAATATGCGATAATGCGGATTGCTGCGGCAAACGGCATGTAAAATGCGGACAACCCAAATGTTGTCCGCATTATTCGACATTATTTTACATTATTCGGCAAGACATCGATTTTGTCTTAGTAACGCTTTGCAATCAGTAGGTAAACTGCGAAACAATAGTAACAAAGTTGCCGCTTTGCGCCGTATACGACACTTCCAAAGTTGCCAACTTGTCGCTTGCGCCGAGCACAAACTTGACCGCAACCGCACCGTTAACCTCGGCGTCGTTTATTCCGAAAACTTTTGCAATGTTTTCGTGCTTAACAGCGCCTGCAAAACTATCGGCTGTTTCCACCAAAGTGTTAGCGTTGAAATCTTCCGTTGTAAGGACAACTGCAAACTGCGCGTCGGAAAAAGTTTTGTTTACCGCTTCTTCTTTCCACATTTCGGCGGCGCCTGCTTGATTGAGCGTCTTTTTGACGCCCGTCACCTTGTTGGAAGCAATGTCGTAAGTAAGCGTTTCGCTTGCAATAAGCAAATCTCCGCTTTTTACCGATACGGTCTGAGCAATGCTTTTGGCTTCGCCTATATTTTTGTACGCCGCAAGCGCTTTGTCCGATACGGAAGTGTTACACGCGCAAAGCGCAAACACAAGCACCATAAGTACGGCAGTAACGGTAAGTAGTTTTTTATTCATTACAAGTACCTCCTTTTGAGCAAGGCAACAAGCGCGACGGCTGCCATAGCGGCGGCAACTGCGCCTGCAATTGATTTGCCCACTACGGCAGATGCAATGCCTTCCGCCGAAGCAATGTCGTTTGCACCGCTTGCCGCAAGACTGTTGTACGCGGCAATAGCCGCAGAGTATTTATCCATAGAAGTTTGCGAAATAGTCGCTTTATCCGAGTCGGTCAGGTTTTCCAAAATGGCTGCCGCCTTTGCTGCCGCGGCAAAACGCAGTTCCATTGTACTTGCCGTTGTGATATCTGTAACTGCCTTGTCGAACCCGTCGTAATCGACACTCCACTTTTCTTCCAAGGTTATATCTTCCTCGGGCATGGTTGTTGCGGTAAACTTTTGTCCGTCAAGCGTCCAACCGTCAAATACGTAACCGATTTTTGCAGACGGTCTTTCCAGCGTAATAGGCGCGCCGATGTTGGCTGTAAACGTCTTTTGTACGCCGTTTACCGTGTAAGTAATCGTGCGTTCGATACCCGTCCAAGCGGCAACCAAAGTAATGTTTTCCGCAGGGAAAGTTTCGCCTAATTCGTACGGTTCGCCGTCAAGCGTCCAACCCGCAAACGTATAGCCGTATTTTGTGGGATTGGCAGGTTTGTTAAGAGGACTTTCGTATTCGCCGACAATGGAAGCAATGGTATTGCCGCCTGCCGTATCGAAAGTAATCGTTACCTTCTTCTTAGTCCATCTTGCGGTAAGAGTGAAGTTTTGCGCGGGCATTGTTCCGAAGGTGTATTCGCCGCCCTGCGCGTTTGCCCAGTAGAGGAACTCCCAACCTGCTTTTGTCGGACTTTGCGGAGGAGTAATTGTTGCGCCGAAAGCCACTTGCATAGATTCTACCGCGCTTCCGCCGGTTACGTCAAAGGTTATTGTGTAGAGTTTTACCGTCCAACTTACGTAAAACGTCTTGTCGCCGTCGTTTCTTTGAGTGCCTTCCAACCTTACTTCTTCATTTGCACTGTCCTTGATTACAAGAGTGTATCCTTCCCTTTCAAAACGCGCATTGCCTTTCAAAAGATTTTCAAGAGAGTAATCCGAAGAAGTTTTGAGTTTCTTGATTACTACGTCGTCTTCTCCGTCAAACACAAACGTAATGTTGTAATACTTGTACTCCCACACTGCGTACAGCGTTTTGTGAGTGCCGTCCACCGTGGTCTTGGGGTCGGCAGTAAACTCCGCCGCGCCGTTTGCGGTTGTTGACCAACCGACCAATGTGTATCCCGCTTCGTCAGCAGCCGACGGCGTTTCGTAAGGTACGTTGACTGTGCCGCCCACCGCTCCTTCACGGGTGGTATCGGCAATTTCCAAAATTCCGAATACAAAGCGTACGGTGTATTTTACTCCCACGCTTGCATACAAATCTGTATCGGCAGTTATCTTTTCAAAGTTACTTGCCGAAGCGTCGAAGGCGGCGTCCAAGTACCAGCCGTGCCAAGTCATTGTGTCGTTATCCCAATCGAAGTGCTGTTTAAACAAATCGCTTCCCGAAGTACTTCCGAGTGACAGTTCGTCATATGCCGCCACCTGCACAACGGCGGTTTGGCCGCCGAAGTGCAACGTGACGGTAAATTTGTGTTCTTGATAAGTTGCAACAAACGTCATATCGTCCGTAGCCGTTATGGGTTGGGAAGCATCCACTGCGCTGCCGCCAAGCGTATAACCCGTAAATATAAATCCTTTCTTTTGCGGAACGTCGATATCCATATCGTCGATTACAAATGTGCTGTCCGTCTTGCTTACGGATTTTTCTACCGTTTTGCCGCCGAAGTCAAACGTGATGATGTATTCGTTGCTCGGCCAAAACGCCGTCAGCGTCATTGTACTTCCGCCGACCGTATCAGGCTCGACGACGTAATATGCGCCGGGTCTGACGATGGCTCCGGAAGCAGTCTTCATCCCTACGTAAGAATTGGTTTCCGCAGCATCGTTGTACAGCGGATAATTGCTGCTGAACAACTGAACGCTGCCGATTGCAAACTGTTTGTCGTCATATTTCGTAGTAGAACTTGACGTATGTCCGCCGTTAAGTTCAAAGCGTACGGTAATCGCATCCGCAAATACAGCCGTCAGCACGGCGCCGTCACGGACTGTATAGCCTTCCGCCCCGTTGTAGAATTTGTTGCCCAAGTCGTCTTGGTAGTAAACAAGTCCTTGACCCGTAGGAGCAGTACCGCAATAGGTAGTACTGTCGCTGAATCTCCAAGCGTCATCCGCCGTTTGCAACTTGTATTCGCTGCCGTCTGCCTTTATAAAGGTCATTGTTTTGAGGTTCTTGTAGCGCGCGGTAAGAACAATATCGGCGGTAGCTTTGAAATCGCTTACACTGTTTTTTTCCGTACCGTCTTCCGCAACCCACTTGTCAAACTTTTTGCCGTCGATAGCGGGCGCCGTTACGCTTGGAAAAGATGCGTTAACTTTGGCTTTTACTGTTTTCCACTCTGCGCCGTCGACAATAAGCGTTGCGGTATGAGCCTCGGCAAACACCGCCGACAGTGTAACTTCAAAGTTTGTTACACTGCTTTGCGCAGGCAAAATGATGTAGCCGGAAGAACTTACGGAATACGCCGTGCTCGAATTGTACTTGTCGGTAGTAGTCCACTTGTCAAATATTTGGTTTGACGCGCCTTCGGGATTGCTTACCCCGTTAGAAGTAAAGTACCAATTTTGCTGCGAACTTGTTTTTGCAACATTCTTGGTAGCGTAAACCTCGTCGCCCACCATAAATGTGAGTATAAATCCGCTGAATTTCCACTGCGCGACAAAGCGGATTTCCTGTACGTCCTCGCCGACGGCAACCTTTTGACTGCTCTTTACGGCGTAAGGTCCTTCCTTGCCCTCGGGAGCGTTTTCCCACAGCCAGCCCGCAAAAGCATAGTCTGCCGACGGAGCGGTAATCGACGAGTTGTAAACATGGTTTTCGCTGTTGGGCGCCCAATAAGCGTTGTTGTAATTTGCCGATGTTGACGAACCGCCGTTAAAATCGAATGTGACCTTGATACCGTCTACATAATGCGCGGTAAGTACAAGCGGTTCGGTATTGGGTATGCCGTCTACCGCAAAGTAGTAATACTCGCCGGTTTTAAAGGAAGTATTTCCCTTGCTGTCGGCAATATTTGCCGTCCAATGCGAAAACGCTTTGCCTTCGGGGATAGTCCCTTGTCTGCTGCTACCCGAAAGCCACAACGAAGTTTCCGTGCTACCGGCAGAGGCATTTTTTGTTTCGGTGTAGAAGTATACGCCGTCCTCTGCGTCTTCCAGACGGTATTTTATCTCAAATGTTTCCGCCTTGGTTCTGAACTTGGCGTTGAGCACAATGTTGAGGTTCCTGTCGGTTTCCGACTTTTTGGGTAATGTGATTTTGTGCTCGGAATAATTTGCCGCGCCGCCGCTGACGGTAAATTTTTCCTTACCGCCTATAACAGTTACGGAATCGGTTGCCCAAGACAAAAATTCCATACCTTGCGGACATTCTTCCACGGGCATTGCAACGCCGTTGGATGCAAACGTAAAATCGATTGAACTGGAATCGTAACCTGCAACTTGTTTTACCGCATATTCCTCGCCGTTTACCATAAAGGTAAGCGTATATCCGTTGTACTGCCATTGCGCAACAAATACCATATCTTCGGTTGCCACCGTGTAGGCTTCGCCCTTTTGATAAAGTTTACCCGAATCGTCGCCTTGAAGTTTGAACCCCAAAAATACGCTGCTTGTCTTGGACAAACCGTCGTTGGGAATTTGTTGCGAAGAACCTTGGGCATACGATACCGGTTTGTAATACGAAGACGAACCGCCGTTCAAATCGAAGGTTACCTTTGCGCCCGCAACAAACACCGCCGTGAGCGTAACGTCCGAAGCAGGAGTAAACGAATAGGTGTTTTCAATTTGGTTTGTTCCGTCCGACCAATGAGAAAATGCTTTGCCCTCGGGAGTAGAACCCTTCCAATGTTCCTCGTTATCTCTCAGCGGCGAAAAACTCCTGCCCTTTTCCACAGTAAAAACTTTGTCTTCCCGACCGTCCATTTTGAGAGTGACGGTATAGAAGTTTTCCGACCATATTGCTGAAAGTACGGTATTTTCCGTGACGGTTATTTGGTCGCCGACCTGTTTGTCCTCGCCGTTTACCTTCCAGCCTGCAAACAGATACTTGCTGTACGTAAACTTACACTCGGGAAGTTCGTACACAGAACCGCTTTCCACTTCCACGTCTCCCATACTACCCGTTGCTCCGTCGGCGTTTTTGTCAAAAGATATTGTTACGGCGTTTGCGAGTTTTGCGCTCTTGGCATACAAAGCAACGGTAACGCCTTCGGTAGTAGCGCTGTAACTGTAACCCTTTCCGCTTACCGTCAAATAATAAGAGGTCCAATTGTCATCGTTAAACGTCAACGTCAAATAGTTTGACCATGTGCCGCTGGGCGAAGTCGATAAAGCCCCCCCTCTGCCTATTTTGTATCCGCTTCTGCCTACGGAAACAATTTCTATGCCGCTTTGAATAGTCCACAGCATATAGTCGGTGACTGCGGTTGTAACCTTGCCGTCGGCAATCTGAACTTCCGTACGCGTAAGAGAAGTTCCGCTTGTCGGCGCGGTTATCGCCCAATATTTGCTTTGGTACTGAAATACCAATAGTACCTGTTTGTCGGACGCTTCCAATTTGGCGGCTTTGATGTCTTTGTACTCAAATTCGCCGTCTGCCGCAGACGCGGTAAGTCCCGCGGCAAATAACGATGTAAGCAAACACACAACTGCCATCAGCGTCAATAACAGTTTAAATTTCCTTGTCATATTTTCCCTCCCTGCTTTTTATATCGACCGCCTGCAGCAATCGCTCCTCAACGACTGCTGTAAGCGGCAGTTACCTTGTAATAAAACACAAGTCCGTTGCTGTTATAAGCAACGGACTAGACAAATTGCATAAATTTGAGCCTATAATCTAAATTATTTAAACCTCCGATACGGGTCCGTAAATTTATATTACACCTTTGCTGCGGTTTTGTCAAATAATGTAAGCACAAACGTCAATCTTTAAATCCCGTAAAAGCGGTTTTGAAATGATATTCGTAGCCGTCGGCGTCGGTGGCTTTGAAAACAACCGTGCTTTGGTCGCGCTGACTGCCGTCGGAGTTGAATGCCGGCAACACCGAAAAGTAGGTGTACGTCAAAGGTTTGCCTATCAGTTCGTCAAACATAGACGCCTTGGCAACGGTTTCCTGTGCGCCTGCAACGTCTGTGTAGATGTATTCCAAACCAGCCCAATTGGTAATCTTGCCGCCGAGTTTCTCTTGGTACTTGGTTTGGTCAAGAGATAATGCCGCGGCAAACGGTATTTCCATTTGGTAATCGGCAACCGTCGTATCGGGCGCGCCTTTGGAAGAAGTTTTCTTTTCCCCTACCCATTTGCCGCTTTTGACGGTAAAGTCAAACGTCGTCTTGGTAATAACGTCGGACGAGTTGCCCTTGTTGTACATCGAAAACGTAAGCGAACCTTTTGCCGTGGTTTTGTCAAAACGCAAATCCATACTCATACTGTACACGTGGTTGCCTTGTTTGTCGTACACTTGGTACATCGGAGAACCATGCGCGCTTAGCGACGACGAGTAGGACATTGCGCCGCTTACGTTTTGAAGCAAACCGTTTACGTAGGTTGTTTCGCCGATTTCGGGAGTGTACTGAGATTCGGCGCATTTGCTGTCGCGCGTGGTTGTCAAATCGCCCTTTGCATATACGTAGATAGCGTATGTTTTGCGCTGTGTCAGCGCGGACAAATCAAACTCGCCGTTTGCGGTATCTTCCGATATTACCGTTTGCACCGTTTCGATTGCGGGGTCGGCATCTTTGAGAACGTCACGGTCGTATATATCTACGTGATATCCGTTTGCGCCGCTGCCGGTAATTACCAACTTTTTGCTTTGTTTGTCTACTGCAACGGTCGGCTTTGCCATAGAAGTTAATCTGCTAAGTTC
>JAMPHX010000026.1 GCA_023663205.1 Corallococcus sp.
ACTTGGTCTGCCGTCAAATCGGTTTTGTTGATAAATTTGCCTTCTTCCCAAGTTGTAGAGTTGGAAGCAACAAGTCCGGATGCTTTGTTAACAAGCGTACCCGCCGTAGCAAAACTGTCTTGTCCTATGGAAGTTACATAGACTTTTGTGCTTGCGCCTGCGGCAAGACCGACAAATTCGCCGTCTACTACTTTGTAGTCAATATCACCGCTCGGTTGAGACGAGTGGTTGCCCTTATATTCGCATTTGCTTGCGCAAGCAGGGTCGGTGCAATCGGATGTGCACTTTTTGCAGACAGAACATACGTGTTTGCAAGTGTGTGCGCCCTCGTTGGGGTTGCATGCCGCAAGAGTAAATGCAAATGCTACTACAAGCAACATAACAATAGTAAGACTTAATACTTTTTTCATTATTGGTTCCTCCAAATTTTATTTATTATTTTGCGGCAGGCGCAAGGTAAGTACCCACGCCGTCCCCAAGAATATCTGTGTAACTCGGCAAAGTAAACTTCAATGCGCCGAGATTTGCATTGGTTGTTCTTTCAAGACAACCGTAATCGTTAAACGCCGTAGCCAAAGAAGAAACGCAGCATACGTGACGCGCCACGCGTTCGTCAATATGAACGGGAGCGGCGTACAGCAGATTTTTGCTGTTGGGGTCTGCCTTGTCGTTTGCATCTACGATGTTGTATATTTTGTCGTTACCGGTTATTATCATATCTTCGGTAAATAGTCCTCTGTATTTACCCTGCGAAGCGTTGGACGTTTCAAACAAAAACGCGTATGTGTTTGTAAAGTCGCCCAATTCGCGGTGAGTAAGTCCGTGAAGATTTACCGGCGAAGGCGAGAACAGCAACCCTTCCAAACCTTCGAATTCCGCCGCAAACGACGCCAAACCCGACAGCGCTTCCGAATCTTGGTGGTAAACGCCTTGGTTTATGTTGGAGTATTCGGGCGAAGCCTCGTGCAGGTCAACCGTTATCGTGATGTTGTTGAGTTTTACAAGTTGAGTTACCGCATATGCCGCGCGTTCCGTATAGTTGCCGTTTTCCGAACCGGGGTAAGCGCGGTTGATATTGCGTACTTCGCTTGCCGAAAGCGGCTGTCCCGAAGGATTGTGCGAATAAATATCGGGCGTAGGCCATTGGTCTACCGTGTTGGTCGCGCGCGAACCGAATTTGAAAGTACGCGTACTAATTACTTCTTTTTGACCGCTACCATTTGTACGTGTTACATCCAAATGATAGTATTCGGGCGAAGCCTCTTGCGGATGAGTGTGAGTGTAGCCGCTGCGGTTGGCTTCCGTAATGATAAACAGTACGCCGCGTTCCACCTTGGCGTTTTCAAGCACTACCGTGGACGCAACCTGTCCCGCAGGTTCGTTGGCGTGCGTTCCGCCCATAACAAGCATTTTCGGTACGCGTTCCACTTCCGCCTCGGCAACTACAAGAGTTCCGTCTTTGATTGCCGTCTTGGCATCGGAATACTTCAATATCGCAATTCTGTCATTTCCTTCGTGGTTATCATCATTGAGTGCATTTATAACTGCCTCTGCACTCGGCGCGCCGCTCACGGATTTGCCGGTAGATGCTTCCGCAGCCGCGAGTTGAGCGCTGCCCGCTACTCCGTACAGCGTTACGTTTGCCGCCTTGATTTTGTCCAAAGTATCGTACTTTTCCGCATCTGCGGCTTTGACTACCGCAACGGTGTTTTCCGTGCCGTACTTGATGTATATTGCGGTGTTACCCGCAACGCTGTTGCCCAATCTCGGCGAATAATCCACAAAGTGTTGGATTTCGTCGTACGAAGGCGTTCCGTCCACCATTGTGGGGCTGAAATACGCTTCGTAGTTACGGAACGAGATAAAGTCAACCGCGCACACAACGCCTATCGCAAGGGCAATTGCTAAGATGACGGCGGTGATAATAATATTTGTTTTTTTGTCTAACATATTCAATTTCTTCATATCCGCACCCTCCGTCACTTGATAAGAAACAGTCTCAAAAGCAGCATAATAAGTGCTATTGCGCCTACTATCTTATCTGTGACTTTTCTGTTACGGTAAGTTCCCACGGCTACGCATACTGCTATTACCGCGACGAAGATAAGATATATTACCGTCAATATCGTGTTGTAGATATCCATAACTATTTATCCTCCCCGTGCTGCTTTTCCGTATCTTGGGCGGATTGTTCCGCCTGTTTGTCCTGTTGAGTTTCAGTATCTTGTGCGGCTGTGTTTTCCGCCTGTATTTCTTCAACTTCGGGTTTATCGAAGTCTTGGAACACACCGTCTTGCGCCGCTATTTGGTCTTGCGTAATTTCCGTTTGTTCCTGTGCTTCTTCTGCGGAAGGCTCCGAACCTACGACGTAAGCGTACTTGTTGAGGAAACGGCAACGCTGTGACATTAAACTGAACACCACTGCAAATATTACCGCAACGCCTACTCCCGCAGCCAACGCAATGAGTTGCTGACCGACGTTTTGCGAACCTACCCAAGCCGAAATGCCTATTGTGTAGAACACTCCGTACACAAAGCACACCGCAATACCTATGAGCGCGGATTTGGTAATCTTGAACCAACTCTTTTCGCCTACTATATCGCTTGCAAACTTGGCTGACATTGCCGTCGGCGGCGAAAACTCGCCCAGCGCCGCAAGCAGCGACATACCGCAGGTAAGCAATACTTCGTCGTTTACGTTCAAAAATGCCATTACGTACGGTCCTCCCAATATGGACGCGGAGCCGAACGCCGATATACCGCCGAACAGCGGCAAAGCAATAACCATACTTATATATCTGCCGACGCCGGGTATCATTGTTGCAAGAGCGGTAAACCAACCTCTTGAACCGTCAAGCGTCAAAAGCGACATAAACATACCTACGCCCATCAGAAGCCCCATTGCGGAAAGCGATTTGTTTACGCCTTGGTAAACAACTTCCACTACGCTTTGAGGAGCGTCTTCCGCTTGTTTTTGCTGTTTTTGCGGAACGGTGATTTCCGTAGTATCGGTAATGAGCGTGGGTTCCGTGGGGGTTTGCTGTTCTGTTGCATTTTGCGATGCAAATTTTTTGAAAAACGGCAATTTGCGACCCGTAACAAGCGCAACAACGGTACATACCACAAACATTGCCGGCATTGCAAATGCGCCTAACACTGCTGGGAAAATCATTTCCAAAACAATCAACAGAATAAGCAGAATAAAAGGCAATGTAACGTACCATTTGAGTTCTTTGAGCACGCCCATATTTACAACCTGTTCGGCGTCCTCTTTGGAAAGCGGTTTGACAAACTTTCTGCCAAGAAGCAAAACCGTTACTATTGCAAGAGGCAATGCCAAAATAAGCAGAGGCAAACCGAAATTTACAAACGGTATATCCACAACTTCGCAAATAACCATTGCAGGTACGTTGATAGGCGGAGCAACCATTCCCAAGATAGAGCCCATAGCCACTATTGCGCCTGCCTTTGCCTTGGGGATACCCCACTTTATCATGATGGGAGCAATGAGCGCGCCTGCCGAAATTGCAGATGCAAGGGACGAACCCGTAACCATTGCGGGAAACATAATGATTATCATAAACGCAATAAGCAGTATCGTCGGAAACTTTCTAAACGCTTTGACGAGCAACGCGCTTATGTATTCCAACGCGCCGCTTACCTGACACGCGCCCATAAAAATCATTGCCGTAGTAATTATCAGTATCGTGTCGAAGTAACCGAAAGTACCTTCGATAAAATATCTCAAATCAAACGGCGCGCCGGAGAAAATCACGGCGAGTATCGCGCCGACGACAGCAGATAACATAAGGCATATTCCGCTGGGCAACTTTGCCGCAAGCAACAACACGACGAACGTAACTATCATCACAGCGAGATACAACAATTCAATCTGTAACATCAATTCCTCCTAATATCCAAAGGCTTTGCCGTCCCGACGCGGGTCAGCCGCACCGTGAAGTTCGCCTTTATTTGTAAGTTGTATGCCTTGCACTCCGCCAAGATAAGAATCTATCGGTTCATATCCTTGCACCGTTATGTCGTATCCGAACGACTGCAACGTCTGCGACAAAGATTCAAGACTTTTTTCTATCACCAATTCTTTGGCTGTATCGTTTCTGTTTGATTCGTTTGTGGTAAAACAGTAGAACCGCGGCGCGTTGATTGCGCTTTGTATATCCATACCGAATTCAAGCATATTGAGTATTACTTGAAGCATAGCGGCAGGTATGCGCGAACCTCCGGGGGTACCGAGTGTGGCAAACGGTTTGCCGTCTTTAAGAAGCACCGTCGGCATCATGTAACTTGCCGGCTGTTTGCCCGCTTCCACGCTGTTGATACTGCCTTCCGTATACGAAAAGTCGCGTATCTGGTCATTGAGGAAAAATCCCGTGCCTTCCGCAACTTTACCCGAACCGAAAAAGTTATTGACTGTTTGCGTAAAAGTCACAAGGTTGCCGTGCTTGTCCGCAACCGAAAAACTGGTTGTGCTGAAATGGCTATCCTGCACCGACATTCCGTATTCGGCAACTTCCGCTCCGTTGTACGGTATAGGGTTTCCGTAAGGTTGTTCGTCGGCATTGGACGCAGTACCCAAGTAGGCTTTGCCCGCCGTGTACTTTTGCAGTCTTTCGGCGGCATACTCCTTGGAAGTAAGCCCCTTGTACGGAACGTCTACAAATGCCGAATCCGCCATATACTTTTCCTTATCGCCGTAAGACAGTTGCTGAACGGTTGCAATAAGGTTTACGTACTCCGCGCTGTTGTGGTTGAGTTGCGAAATCAAACCGGTTGTTTTGTAATGTTCCAACATATTGAGCATTTCTATAAGCATTGTTCCGCCCGTCGACGGCGAATTTGCCGTAAGTATGGAATACCCGCCGTATTCGCCCGTAAGAGCATCGCCCTTCTTGGGGTAATTGTTCATGGCATATTCCATATCGCTCATTGTGACGTAACCGTTCAATTCTTGTATACGCGCAACAATCTTTTGTGCAAGTTCTCCCTTGTAAAAGCCCTCTTTGCCCTTTTCGGAAATAAGTTTGAGCGTATTTGCAAGTTGAGGCTGAACAAGCGTAGAACCCTCTGCTATCGGGTCGAGTCCGTCAATCAAGAAAGCGTCCTCCACGCCCGTATCGCCGCAGCCGTACAGTTTATAAGCGTACGACGAGATGTTTTTGGCAAGTTCGGGAGTTACTATTACGCCGCTTTCCGCAAGGTCTATTGCAGGCTTCATAACCTGTTGCCGCGTCATAGTTCCCTGCTCTTCCAATATCGTAAGCAGCCCCGCAACTTCCGTCGGCACCGCAATGTAAGTGCCTTCGCCGCTCTTTTGTCCGTCGTACGAAAACGATGCGAATTCGCGAAAATTGTAGTAGACGGATTTTTGCGTATCGGCGTTGTAAGACATCATCACTCCGCCGCCGCCCAAGCCGTTGGCGTCGGGTTCGGCTACGCCTATTGCAAACGCCACAGCAACCGCGGCGTCAAAAGCGTTGCCTCCCGCCTTCAATATATCCAGTCCCGCCTTACTGGCGTAAGGGTTTGCCGATGCGACTACGCCGTTTTTGCCGACGTAATCGCGCACCGACAAATCCGTCGGGTCAAATTCCTCGGGCGCGCACGCCGCAAGCAATGTGACCGTCAGGATTGCTGCTAATACAAACGATAATAATTTAATGCGTCTGCTCTGCTTCATAATCAATAAGCAAGCGCCTTACCGTCACGGCGAGTATCCGCTCCGCCGGTCAAACTTACCAATTGACCGTTTTGGTAGTTGAAAGATACCGCATGTACTCCGCCGAAATACAAATCTATTCCGTTGTACTGAGTTACTTTGTAATTCATTGCATTAAGAGCAAGCACCAAATCTTCCGAAGGAGATTCTATTTCTATTACCTTCTTGCCGCTGCTCTTTGTATTGCCGTAGTTGTAGATACGTTCGGTTTCGATTGCCGCTTGAATATCCATACCGAAATCGAGGTAATTTACAAGAGTGTTCAGCACTGCCGACGGTATACGCATACTTCCCGGAGAACCGAGTACCAATACAGGTTCGCCTACCGAATTAAGAACCAACGTAGGCATAATGTGCGACGTGGGTTGTTTGTACGGACGTACAAATGCCGAACCGCCGCTTGTAAATGTTGCGGACGACATTTGGTTGTTGAGGAAGAATCCGCATCCCGTAGGAATGATGTACGCTCCCCAGAAGTGGTTGATGGTCTGCGTAAATGACGCAATGTTACCGTCTTTGTCCACTACGGTAAATGCCGTTGTTCCGTGGTCGTCATCGTCTTCGCCGATGGTTTCGACCGTGCAGTTACCGGTGGAAAATTCCGACGGGTCGCCGTAATAATACTGACCAGCGCCGCTGTAAGTGTAAGCCGATTCCGCGCTGTAACACTGATTCCAACGCGTTGCGGCGTATTCCTTGCTGAGTAATCCGTTGGGTACGTTTACAAAGTTGAAATCGCCGAAGAAGTGCGTTTTATCTCCGTAAGCCAACTGCATTGCAGTAGCCATTACGTTGACGTATTCGGCGCTGCTTCTGTCCATCTCGGAAAGTTTTTGGCCGGTGGAGTTTTGATAGTATTCAAGCATATTGAGCGCTTCGATAAGTATCGTTCCGCCGGATGACGGAGTTGTAGAGGTTACTATCGAATAATCGCCGTAAGTACCGGTTGTGGGTCTGCTTATTACGGGATAGTTTTCCGATGCAAAAGCAAGGTCTTCCATTGTAACTATTCCGCCGTAGTTTTCCATTGCGTCGATGATTGCTTCCGCAACCCAACCTTTGTAGAAACCGTCTTTACCCTTTGCGGCAATTTCTTTGAGAACTTTGGCGTAATCTTTTTGTACGAGAGTATCGCCTACCTGCAATTTGCCGAAATCATTAAAGAAAATTTCCGCCCCGGGTACGCCCCGCAATGTTTGGTGAGAAACTTCGGGGTCCGCGTCGTAAATGGTATCGAACATCGTAGGTCCTACTTCTATACCGTTTTCCGCATAATGAATTGCGGGGTACAGTACATCGGAAAGAGACATCTTGCCCAAGTTTTTGTTGATTGCAATAAGTCCAGCAACTTCGGTGGGAACGCCTACCGACAAAATACCTTCGTCCATTACGGTTGCGTCGCCCTTTTTGCCGCTGGCTTCTTCGTAACCTTCTTTTGTGCCTGCGTCGGGTGTGAATTCACGGAAATTGTAATGGAAGTAATCGCCTGTACTCTTTTGATAACCTACCATTATTCCGCCGCCGCCTACGCCTGATGCATAGGGTTCGACTACACCCAAGGCAAATGCAACGGCAACTGCAGCGTCAAAAGCGTTACCGCCTGCTTCCAAAACAGCCATACCCGCTTTGCTCGCATACGCGCTTGCGGATACTACGACGCCGTTTTCGCCTGTGGCTTGTCTTACGTCAAGGTTTACGTTGGATGCGTCCGCGTCAAGTGCTGCAAGCGCTTCTTCCACAGAAGGCAACTGCTCGCACGCGCAGAACGAAAACAACATTACAAGTGCCATAACACAAGACATTCCTACAACAAATAATTTATTTTTCATTGTTTTCCTCCTTTTAGTCTATTAATCAAAACGGTAACACAACCGTTTCGACAAAAGATTCATTGTTACTCCGACGGCAAGCACGTCTGCGCTTCCGCCGATACTGACGTTGTTTTTGATACATTCTTCATTCAGAAAACGTACCGCATTGTCGTCGTATACGTCTACCGAAGATATTTTGTTTTTAAATTGCAGATACTTTTCCATACTGCCGCACCGTTTGAGAAGCACCGTATCGTCTATTGCTCCTACGGTTTCCGTCAAAGCGGACAATAGACTTTTGTCGTCCGATATATCTGCCGATTGAGCAATCTTCTTCACTTGGCAAAAACCTCTTTGCGCGTGTCCCCTTGCGCCCGCAAACTTCCACTTGTTGTAGGCGTATTTGCCGAAGGTTTCGTTTCCCCCGTCAAACTCGCGCAGTATGCCGCCGCACATTTGCGATACCTTGCGGAATATTCCGTCAAAGTCGCCGTCGGTCTTTGCAACTGCTCCCGCCGCCGCCAAACATATGCTCTCCGCAAAAATAAGTCCTTTGTAAGCGTTTACTCCGCCCGTTGCTTCAAACATCGCCCTTTCCGCCCGCAAGCCCGTCTGTCTGACAAGGGCAAGCAAGTTATCGTCGCTACCGCTGTCAAGCCCTACAAAAAACGATTGCGTTAGATACGGAATTACAGCCTCCTGCGCTTTGCGCATCAAGTTGTAATCGAGGTCAGTATGACTGCCGTTTGAAGTAGGCGTTACCAATCCGAATTTGTTTTCCAAGTTGAGTTCCGCAAGCATTCCGCCCTTTACGGCGTCGGCTATGCATTCCGCAAAATACTTGCGCACGGCGTTCTTTAAACAGTCAAGCAATTGTTCCTGCGAATGGCTTTTGAGCCTTCCGCACACAAATGCCGGCTTGTCGCACAAATAGCATTTGCGCATATATCCGCGTGTTTGGCTTTGCAAACCGTTTTCGTAAACGTCTATATCCGCAAAGCGTCCAAGCGGATGCGTTTCTTCCGTATCGACAGCCCACTGCTTCAAACCGCTCTGCGGGGTCACACATACGGCGCACATTCCGTCCGCGCCGAACAGCATTTGCGGAATAACGCCTGTTTTTTCCGCAACCGCCGAAGCAAAATGCCTTACAATCAAGCAGGCTTCCGCAATGTTTTTGTCAGCGCCTACAATGTTGGCTTTTACTGCAATTACGTTGCCTTTTTTACAAAGACGTTCAATATGCTGCTTTCGGTGCTCCCTTGCGGCAAGTATATCTTCAACTTTCGGCATTTTTGGCTGTTACCAATCCCATAAACACCGCTTTGTTTGTGTTGGGAACATATTTTGCCGCTTCGGCAATATTGCCGTCTTTTATCAGAGCGCGCACGTGTTTTGCCGAAACGTCTTTTCCCTGTTCCGCAAGACGCGGCATTTCTTCAACCTTGTCGCCCAGAACTTCCGACAATACTCTGTTGTACAACTTCATATAATCGGTTTTTTCACTGCCGACGTACCGCTTGTTTATATCCAGTTGCGGCATAAAATAATCGCGGAACAAAGTTGCATCGTACTTGGCGTACTGTTCCGTAGTTTCGTCGACGCTTTTGAGAAAATACCCCGGAAACGTAGCGCGGGATACTACATACTTGGTCGACGGCAGCACCAATGCGTTTTTGTACGGTTTCAAAGCCAAATACGCCATTGCGTATCTTTCCTTAAAATTAAAGTACGAACCTTCTTCCTCCAACACGAACACAAGCAGATAGTTGTGTCGTACAAGAGCCTGTTCGCATAGGTGCAAATGTCCTACGGTAAACGGGTTGCCGTTCAGCACCACGCAAGCAATATCGTTTGCGTTGTCGGCTACGTCTATGCCCAAGTTGAAGTGTATTTGCATTTTTATTTTGTCAAGCGTTTTTGCAAGACTGCCGTCGCCGCCTTCCAAAGCGACAAACTTTTCCGTCTGCAATATCGGCAAAAATCCCAAACTTACAAACACTTCTCTGTAATCGGGTTTTGTAAATACCTGATAGTAATACTCGCCCTTTTCGTGCAGACGCTTTATTATTTCACTGACAAGCGTTACCGCCATGTTTTCGCCTTGCAACGACTTGTCCACTGCAAGACACTTGATAACGTATCCTGCGGCGGAAACGGTACCTACTATCTTACCGTTTTCTTCCGTGTATATCGAAATATCGATATTCTGTTCGTATTCAAGCCCGAAACCCTTCAAAAAATCTGCGACTTTTTGCCGTTCCGACTTCAATACGACCTGTTTTATTGTCAATTCCGCTACCTCTCGAAGTTTTACTTTGCCTTGTATATCGTGTCTATTACCGTTCCGTCGCGGTAAACGACAACGCCGACGGGTTCGTCGCAAGTTTCAATTTTGTCGGGACGCCCCGTAATTGCGTAAGCAGTTTCAAGCAATTCTTCTATTGTACAAATAGGCAATTTGCTGTTTTTGACCTTTTCAAGCAAATCTTTTCGGCGAGGATTTATTGCTATACCGCGCTCGCACACCAACACGTCTACGTCCTCGCCGGGGGTGGTTACGGTAGTTACGCGTTCTTTTATTATCGGCATACGCGACTTAACCAAGTTGGTGGTAATAACCGTCACTTTTGCGCCGTGAGCGGTATCGCTGTGTCCGCCCGAACCGCCCATTATTTTGCCGTGGGAATCGGTGGTGACGTTTACGTTGAAATCGAGATCTATTTCCGTTGCGCCGAGTATTACGAAATCGAGTTTGTCTACCACATTGTCGTCAAAGGGATTGGCATAGCGCGAACCGCTCATTGCGTGGTGCGCGTCGTTTTTTTCGACGGACTGCACTGCTTTGAGGTCAAAGCACTGTACGTCGAATAACTCGTCAAACAACCCCTCTTCCAGCATATCGGTAAAGTATCCCGTAATTCCTCCCGAAGCGAAACTGCCTTTTATACCCTTTTCAAGCATACGTTCTTTGACGTACGCAGCAACGGCAAGGCTTGTGCCTCCCGCGCCTGTTTGCATTGAAAGACCTTCTTCTATCAGTCCCAATTCATCGAGTAATTGCGCGGTATTGCGGGCGATTTTGAGCCCGACGGGGTCTTTGGTTATCTTTGTGGTTCCCGAAACTATACCGGCGGGGTCGCCTATTGCGTCCGTTTTGATTACATAATCTACGTATTTGCCGTCCAGTTGAGGTTTTACCGCCTTTTCTACAAGCGTATCGGTAACAAACACAACCTTGTTTGCGTACATCAAATCGCTGACGGCGTAACCCAAACTTCCGCACGCGCTTTTGCCGCCCACTCCGCTGCCGTTGCCGTCCTTATCTACTACCGGCACTCCGAGGAACGCCACGTCTATTTTGAGCGCGCCCGATTCAATAGCCATCGGTCTGCCGCCGTGAGTGTACATTACGCAATGTCCTTTCAGTTCGCCGCGGCTTATCGCATCGGCAACCGGTCCGTTGACGTAATCGGTGTACAGTTCCGTTACGTTTCCGTTTGCAAACAACTCTACAAGCGCTTTGTTGCTCGGAAAAACGGAACTGGGGGCAAGTTTTATATTTTTGAGATTGCGGCGTTTGATTTCGTCAAGTACCGTGTTGAGTACAAAGTCGCCGTTTCTCAGGTGGTGATGGAAGGACAAAGTCATTCCGTCGGTTATATGCAATTTGTCAAACGCCTCGGAGATATCTTTTAACAAAACAAAACCTTTGGACGTTTGTTTTTCTTTAACTAAAATTCTTTTTTTATTTTCGTATGCGGACGAGTTTTCAAAAGGCTCGTACCCTTCGGGAACAAAACGGTCAAGTGCGTTTTTCATTACCGTTCCTCCTCTATCAAATTGTACTTGCGCGCTTTAAGCAAAATTTTGCGCGCGCGTTCCATTACGGGTTTGTCCACCATTTTTCCGTCAAGACTGAACACACCCAACCCCTTTTCCGCAGCCTGTTTTGTTGCCGCTTCCACGCGAAGCGCCCACTCTATCGATTTGGCGGTAGGCACAAACACACGGTTTATTACCGGTACTTGATTGGGATGTATTGCCGCTTTGGCATTTAGCCCCAAATTGCAAGCAAAGTTACAATCGGCAGTCAAGCCTTCGCCGTCGTTTGTATCGGTAAACGGAGTATCTATTGCGTCGATTTTCTGCGCCGCGCAGGCATAAGCAAGTTTCATACGCGGATACAGTATTTCGTTGCCTTGTTTTGTACGGGCAACTTCGAGGTCGCTCGATAAGTCCTCCGCACCCAGCAAAACGCCGTTTACACGCGGTGCCTTGACGATTTCATCAATTTCCAGTACGGATACGGCAAGTTCTATTATCGGCAAAACGCCTATTTTCTTTGCGAGTTTTTTTCTTTTTTCGATTTTGAAAAGTTCTTCGTCAAGTTGCTTCAAGTAGCACATTTGCGCCTTTGGCAACATAACTGTATCTATTTTGTCGGATACAACCGCTTCCAAATCTTCACGCCAATATTCGGTATCGAGTCCGTTGATACGAATGACTATTTCCATAGGCGGTTTTTTGTTCATTGACGATAAAAACTGCGAAACAAGCAGACGCGCCGCGTCCTTTTCGGTGACGCTTACGGCGTCTTCGAGGTCGTAAATTACCGCGTCGCTCTCAAACACGTCGGAGTTTTGCAGCATTGCCGGATTATTTGCCGGCATAAACAACAAACTTCTTCTCATTTGCATTCCTCCATACGCTTGATAGCCGTAAGTAACCGCGCCTTTATCGTATAGTCAAGCGCGCCCTTATCTTCGCAGATAACTTCCAAATTGGATATGCCCGCCTCTTTCAGCGTATCGTAAATAACCTTTTCAATTTGCTTGTGGAAAAAATCGTATACGATGCTTTTGACGGTCAAGGAAAGCGTATTGCTTTCCTTAACCGTAATCAAAGCGTCGTTTGATTCCAACGAGCCGGCAATTCCTCTTTTCATCGAGAACACCTACCCAAACAATTATTTTTTAGAGAAATATCTCTTATTGGCAGCCGCTATTACGCGGTTCATTTCGTTTTTGACAATCATGTAGCCTTCGTCAACGCCCATACCGGGTTTGGCAAGACATTGCAAAGCGCGGCAGGCTATTGCTATATTGGTAGTAGTTTGCGCAGAAATGTTTGTTTCGTTGCAAGTACCGCCGCAGTAACTTCCCACGCCCTTTTCGTTGCAGTAAACAATTGCTTCCGCAACATTGTTTACGCCGCCGAGGTCGGGAGTTTTGATTTGCAAAACGTGCCCTGCGTGATTATCGGCAAAGTATTTGATATCTTCCAATGTGTTGCACCATTCGTCGGCAACGATTTCAAGTTTGGAACCTGCGGCAAGCAACTTTTCGGTAAGAATCTTTTCGTATTGCATGGTGCCTTCTCTGTCGCCTGTGTCGATAGGACCTTCTATGCGGATTCTGAACGGAGTCGCTTCCTTTTCGCATTGAAGCAGGTATTCAAACATTTTTTCCACGTCGTAATTAAATGCAAGACCTATTGTTCCGTACACGTCGATGTGGAACACGGGGCTGTAATCTTTGTTTGTGCGGTATTTTAAAATACGGTCACGCAACCATCCGATGTATTTGAGCAGCAATTCGCCGTGTTCGCCGAGTTTTGTTCCTACGTGATTTATAAGCGCGTGAGGAAGAACGTCTGCTTGCTTTATTATCATCTTGTCGGAGTTGTCGTATCTGTCATCGCCCGATTGAGTAAATACGGGGATGGGTTGGTATTCGCCCTTTTCGATGTTGTATTCCTCTCTGATAACTTCCGCCATTGTGATGCGTTTGCTGTTAGCCGTTGCATTCAACAAAGCCTGCGTAATACCGTAGCGGATTGCGGTGTGCAATCTTTTGCCGTTGATAATCATTCTGTCGTATTTCTCGGCAAGAGGACGGAACTTTTCAACATCCTCTCCGATAAGTTGGGGAACTATTTCCTTTTCGATAAAGGGAATAAAATCGCTTGCAAGGAACAACGGGTCGCGTCCGCCCGCACCCGAATACTGCACTGCCGCGCAGTCGCCGTAGCCGATGGTTCCGTCTTCCAATACAAGTTGTACGGAAATTGCTTCGCCTGCTTGTCTTATGCTTTGGAAGCCTTCCGTTACGGGTTTGCCGATGTACATAAATCCGTCGTGTCCCGCGCCCGCTTTAATAGCCTTTTGGTCATCGAAATAAAATCCGGTGTATGATTTTGTCAAAATTACGTCTACAATTTTCACCTTAGTTTACCTTCTTTTTATATTTTTTTAATCTTTGTAAACGGGGCGTCCTACAACGTGACCCGTGCTTACCGCGTAAATATCGTCTATCGTCAATTGGAAAGACACTTCTCTGCCTTCCGCTGCGGCGCGTTCGGCGATTTTCTTTTTGTGGAATTCCTTTATTTCGTCGGAGAATCCCAATTTTCCGAATTCCAAGATACGTATGCAACCGTCGTTATCGCGTGCGGGCATGATAAGTCCGGCGTTAAACTTTGACGGAGCAAACGGAACGTCGATAAGTCCCAATTCAAATGCCTTTACCGTGCCTACCGCAAGGTCGCCGTCGCCGACGTTCAAAATTGCATCCATAAGGCAATTTACTTCCTTTTCGATTTCGTTCATTTCGTCGGTCAGGGCTTGACATTCGGGGAATTTCTGTTCGCCCAGCAAACGCGTAACTATTTTGGATGCTTTGATACCGATTCCGTTGGCTTCCTTGGTGGGTATACCTATGGATTCGTGAGGCGTCTTGGTTATCATCTTGGTTGCGCCTGCAAGCGCGCCGACGGTGGAACTCATTGCAATAAGTCCCAATGCTTCGGCTTCGTCATAGGGAAATCCGCCCATCCATTGGTGGAATACGGTTGTTACTATTACGTCTTTGTAACCGAACTTTTTGAGGTATTCGTCGGTTTGTTTTTGAAGCGTGCGTACGGCAGCCACGTCTTGTATTACGTTTCCGCCCATTCCGTAGCCTACCGTGATGTTCTTTACGCCCTGTTCGGCGGCAAGCAACGCTTCGATTATGCCTATTGTGTTGGAAATCGAAGGGGGTACAAGCGTTCCCGTCAAGGGGCCGAACGG
>JAMPHX010000027.1 GCA_023663205.1 Corallococcus sp.
GTAAGCGCGGTGATGGTGATGTGGGCTACGTTTATGATTATGATAGACCTAAACAACGTCAACAATCTTGTGGAATACGGCGCAGACAAAAAATACGAGTGGCTTGCCGCGTTTTCGCTTGTGACAACGCTTATGTGGCTGTATTTGGAAGTGTTGGAACTTTTGATGAAACTTATTGCGCTGTTCGGCAAAAAGGAATAATTTTTATCGCGAATTTCTGTTTCGGTTTACGGTTATATATTACTGAATTTTGGATTAAACAGACTTGGACGCCGCCCTAACGGCAGTATCGAAGTCTGTTTTTTGTTGCCAAAACATATGAATTGAAAAGTTTAGTTTTATATTTGGATTAAATAGCAAAAACGGCTTTAATTCGACACTTTTGTGTACGGGTCGGCGTTTGGCGGCAGAGGAACAGGTCTGTGCGGCGGTATTTTCAATTGTTTGGAAAACATATCGACAAATCTTGAATTGTTCAAAAGTTTGTGATATAATGTCAATATCGTAAATGACGGGCATAATAATGGGTATTCCAAAGTCAGGCGCTAACATGGTACACATTGTAATTGATGTTTTGCGTAAATGCTGTAACCATCAAAAGTCGGGCAGTCTATATCGGTATTCATTGTAAAATGACGGGTAATTTCAGTTTAAATTGCCGCCAAGATGATTTGGGCGGGGTAGAAGAAACTGTTCGATACTTGTTTGCGCGTTGATTTGACGGAGTTATGCAGTAAAATATTTTAATGAGACAGATATGAATAAATCAAAAACACACTTTGTTTTGATTGCGCTTGTTTTGGCGGTTGCTCTCTGCGCGCTGCCTTTGTGCGCTTGCGGCGGCAATAATCGAAAAACTGACCGCAAAGTTTGACGGTGAAATCGTATATGACGACGATGGTCTCGATTTCGTCAAAACGCACTGCGATGTCGTATATACCGATAAAAGCGGAAAGTCCGAACCGATAACGGACTTTGAGTTGTCGGGTTCTTTGGAGGGCGGCGATTGTACTCTTGTTATTACGTACGGCGAGTTATCATGCAACGTAAGCGTCAAGGTTTTCCCGCAAATCGCATTGAGTAACAGACTCATCGATAGCGGCGAGTCGTACGCGGTTGACGGCATCGGCAGCGTAACAAACTCCGATATCGAAATTCCCGTAAGATACAAAGGCAAGGCAGTAACTGCAATATGGATGAGAGCGTTTGACAGTTGCGCAAGTCTTGTAAATATCATAATCCCCGCGTCGGTAAAGAGTATTGCTCCTTATGCCTTTGACAATTGCACAAATCTTGAAACAGTAAACTATTTGGGAACAATAAGCGATTGGTGTAATATCGAGTTTGGCAGTAATAACTCAGCAAATCCGTTGTATTATGCAGGCAAATTGTATTTGCAGGGCGAACTTGTAACTCAACTTATTATACCCCATGACGTGCAGGAAATCTACGGTTATACATTTACCGGATGCACAAGTATCACAAGCGTACTTATCTCCGCAAAAGTGCAGTCGGTAGGCGACTATGCGTTTTATCGCTGTGACAATTTGAAAGAAGTATTTTACGGTGCGGACGAAACCCAATGGTCTGCAATAAGTATGAATGCCGGCAGAAACTCCGCTTTGACGGACGCAGAGCGTTATTATTACAGTGAGCAGCAACCGACGTCAGACGGCAACTATTGGTATTACGTAAACGAACAACTGACAAAGTGGTAAAATTTTGTCAAGTATATATTCGGAATATATATACGTACCGCGCGGAATAGCGCGGTACGTATATTTTTGTTTCTTTTAATAGCGTTGCTCTGTCATTGCGTCCCGCCGTGCATACTGTGCGGTACGTTTAAATGAGAAGTAATATTTTGAGAATCAGTATTTTGAGTTAACCAAAGCGGCGGTAAAACGCCGTTTTGCGCTGTACGATTGACGTTAGGCTTGATTGACAGTTAGAAAATTTGTATTTTGTCAAAAAAATTTATTTTTGTTTTGTCTTTGCTATTGCAATTTGAGAGTGGGTACTGTATAATTGTTGCAGGATGATACAAACGGAAATTACAAAGCATTGCGAATTATTGGATTCAAAGGGTAATCTTGCCGTGCGCGGTTGGGCGCGTCATATGTATTTCGATTACGACAACCGTAAGATAAAAAAAAGCAAGTTCAAAATAAAGGAATGGGATTTTTATCAAATTTCCGATGATATGCATTTGCTGCAAGTGACGATAGGTCATGTGTCGTATTGTTCGTCCGTATCTGCCAATTTGATAAACATTCAAACAGGCGAACGGTTTTCGTCAAGCAATCTCAAAGCCTTCCCTTTACTCAAAATGGGTATGGAGTTCAACGGTGAAAATCCGCACAAATTGCAATACTCTAACAAGGGCGTAACAGCGGTGTTTGACGTTACGTCGTCGGAAAGAAAGATATATTACCGCGACGACAATGCCGATGCGGAAATTTCGGTAACGCTCGGCAATTGCAGTCAGCAAAAGGACAAAACAGTAATTGCTACGCCTTTTGACAAACCGCGTAGATTTTACCTCAACTACAAGGAAAACTGTTACAGTGCGCAAGGCGAGGCGAGGTTCGGTAATTACCGCGCGCATTTCGGCGGACAGACGGAGGCGTTCGGCTTGTTGGATTGGGGACGGGGCGTTTGGCCGTTTGAACACAAATGGGTTTGGGCAAACGGAAGCACGCGCCTTCCCGACGGAAAATTGTTCGGATTCAATTTGGGTTGGGGTTTCGGTAATACCCAAGCGGCTACCGAAAATATGTTTTTTGTGGATAACAAAGCGTACAAATTGGGAAATGTACTTTGCACGGAAATTGCGAAAAAGCCCGACGGTCTCAAAGTGCTATCCTACAAAGACGAGGAAGGTTTGTTTGATTTTACCTTTGAACAAACTTTCAACAACCGTACCGAAACCAAGGTACTGTTTGTAAATAACCAATGCAACCAAATATTCGGCAAGTGGAGCGGCAGCGTTGTAATTCCCGACGGCACACGCTTGCAAGTACAACCGTTTACGGCATTTTGCGAATGGGCGCATAATCACTGGTAACAGGGTTTACGCCGTTACAAATAGATATATTTTTTAATGTTTATATATTTTTCAGCGGCTTGGACTCACAGGCCTGCGACATTGCAAGCGTATTAGTTTGCGAGACGCATTGCCTGCCGAACCGTCAGTTTTCAATCTAAATACTTCGATGATGCCGATAGGGGCGATACCGTATCGGAAGTATTTTTGTTTACATTTTACACAATTATCTGCAAAATCTATCGAAATACAGCAAAAGACTTTCGGGCGTAAGAGGGCGCGATTTTTGGCTTGTTTTACATATGTACGACTGTATATATGAGCATATGTACGCTTATTTTGCACATAAAAATAAACAATCGCATATTACGCAATCGCAATATATAGGGGCTTATTTTTTGTATTTGTTTTTTGTGGCAAGTCCGCCCCTCAGATGTCTTTCGGAAAGATTAAAATTTAAAATTTCCGCTACTGCGTGATACTTTTGTTTATCCAAATAGTAAAGTCGGTATTTTAGGTCTTTGTGCACAGTTGACTTGCTTACAGCCATGTATTTGCCCGCTGCACGCACCGTACAACCCGTTTTTATTACGTAGTCTGCAGTTTCCGTTACGCGTTTAACTATGTAATCTTTCATTTAGTTGCTCCGAATTAGATATGGTTACGTCGGCATTGCCGCGTATTTGCAAAAATGCGGTTCGACGCTCGTTTTAGTATATTTGGTCAATGCGCGAATGTTGACGAATAGTAAAAAAAATTGCAGATATTATAATAAATAAAGTAAATTTTGCTGTTTAGATGTCTGTTTTTGTGTTACAAAAACAAATTATTATCGATTTCGACATTTTTGTACAAAAATACCTTTAATGCTTCAAAAAACCTCTTTATTTTTGTACAAAAGTATGATAGAATTTAACCGTTACAAATATTCGGAGGTACTATATGATAAAAATAGGTTTAGTATGTCAAGACGAATTGGTAGAAATGTTATCGGGCAATCCGGATTACGAAATTGTGTTCCGTTGTCAAGGCAAAGACGCGCGCGCCAATATAGAAGAAAAGCAAGCAGACGTTGTAATTACAGATGTGGTCATGTCGGGCGAAGACGGATTTGCACTTATCGAAAAGTACAGGAACGTAAAGTTTATTGTGGCTTCCGAACTTAAAAGCGAAGTCTTTATTGTAAAAGCATTGGAATGCGGTGCGCCGTATTATTTAATAAAGCCGATAGAATACAAATTGCTGGAACAACGCATAAATCAACTTGCTTCGGGAGCGGGCAGGACTGGCGGCAAAATAATCCGTCAAAAGAGCGTTTCGGAAAAGACATTGGACGAAAGAATAAGCAATATCTTTGTAAGCGTAGGTATCCCCGCGCATATCAAAGGCTATCAGTTCTTGCGGGAAGGTATTAAACTTGCTGTAGACAATCCGCCTATTATCAATGCGATAACCAAGAGTTTGTATCCGACCATCGCGCAGAAATTCGATACCACTCCCAGCAAAGTGGAGCGTGCCATACGTCATGCAATAGAAGTCGCTTGGAACAGAGGCAAGATAGAAAATATCAATTCGCTGTTCGGTGTCAAAGTTTATTCTTCGGCAGACAAGCCGACAAACGGCGAATTTATCGCTTTGCTTGCAGACAAAATGTTGCTTGAATGTACTTATTGATTTTACTTCGATTTGACGGTAAAAAAAGTTGCAATTACTATTTTGGTGTGCTATAATTGTCAAGCAAGGAGTGGTAAAATGCAATACCTGAAAAAAGAAGTGAGAGAAAAAATATTGGCCGCGGCTATTGAGGAATTTAAGGAGTACGGCTACGCAGACGCATCTATCAGAAACATTGCCAACAATGCGGAAATATCTCTCGGAAACATTTACAGGTACTTTACCAATAAGGAAGCGCTCTACTTTGCCGTAATAAATCCGTTTATGGATAGCGTCAAACGCGTCATAGAAAAGGAATTTGTTTTTGACGGACGCACAATGAAGGAAGTTTCCGAAGCATTGGTAGGGTTTTTGATGCAATATTCGGATGAATTGATAATCATTCGCAAAGGTAACAGCGTACATTATGAGGCTTTTGTCAAGTATATTGTCGATGTTACCAGCAGAAAAGTGCGCGAAATGATGACGGGTGTTTTCCCCGAAATTGACAGCAAAATCAATAATCTCGATTTTTACGATGCAATTGCGGAAGGATTTTTGACGGCGTTGTTCAAAATATTGCGCAACGGCGATTCACCCGAAGTGCAGGAACGCAACTCGCGTGAACTTATTACCTTCTTTTTCGGACATATGAAGGATAGATTTTATCATTTCGATACCGAAGAATAATTATTCGATATACTGACGGCTTTGAAGCCGTCTTTTTTATTTTGCTACGCTTGCTGGCAGTCCTTAACGAAAGCAAATTATTGTTTTGCTGAAATTTTGCATTTGTACGAGTTTTGTTTTTATCAAATTAAAATCGGTTTTGGCTGCAGTATTATCTGTAAGCAATCGATTTTGTGGAGATTTTGCGTTCGGTATAAGTTTTGAGCAGTAAATAAAAACGTCGCGGCAGTCGTTCTTTTGCATAAATTCCCGATAGTGTTTCAAACTAAACATAACAGCAAGGAGGGTATTATGGAAAAAGAAAAAGGCGTAGGCAAAAAAAACGTCGGCAAAAATTCCAAATCAGCGGTTAAGGAAAGGTCGGATACCGCAACTATGATAATGGGCATAGTCGCTTCTGCGATAATAGTTGCGCTTGTGGTTGCGGCGGTTATATTTATGGTAAACTCCGGCAGAAGCAGAGCAGGCGCACTGCAAGGCGAAACAGCAATGCGTATGGGCGGCAGTCAAAAGTTGACGCTGACAGTCGGGGACGACGACAACGTAAAAATGGGCGACACCGTACGTTGGTACGTAAACGGCACACGCGTACATTCGTCTGTATATGACGGAAGCGATATGGAATACGAGTATGTACCCCAATCGGTAGGCGTGAACCACGTCAGGGTGGAAATCGGCGGTAAATATTTTCAGTCGGCGGATATCGAAGTGGGCAAACCGCTGCTGACATACAAAGCAGACGATGTAAGCGTGGAATACGGCAGCGAAATTCCGCAGTTAGGGTACACGGTAGAAGGATTTATCGACGGCGACGACCCGACTTTGTTCCAAAGCGATTGCCGCGCGGTAATTGCCGACTATTCAAAAAACGTCGGAGTGTACAAGGTGACGTTGGAAAACTTGCCTGTTTTTGACAAGTACGACGTGGAAGCGGCAGAAGGTAACTTGGAAATCACTCCCAAGGAAATAAAGGTAATAAACAGTTTTGTAAAGCAGTACGACGGCACAAATCAAATGCCCGCGCCAGAACTGTATACTTTGGGCGCATTGGAAGAGGACGAAGTGACCTGTGAGTGCGATACAATATACTTCGATGACAAAAACGTCGGCGCAGACAAAAAGGTAACGACCTATAATTTCAAGTTGAGCGGACGCGATTGCGCAAATTATTATGTATGTCACGAACAGTTAACGGGAGAAATTACTCCCAAACCTATTACGCTTTCGGAGGTCAAAATAGACAGCAAAGTATATGACGGAACTACGAAGGCGTCGGTATCTTCGATAGGCAAGTTGTCGGGAGTAGTATACGGCGACATTGTGGAAATAGGCGGCTGTGACGCAAGGTTCACCGACGCCAAGTCGGGAAAAGGCAAAACCGTGCGCATAGGCGATATTATTCTCGTGGGCAAAGATAAAGACAATTACGTAATAAGAGGCGAAGTTACGGGCAGCGCGGATATCACAGGCAAATATACCGATTACATTATTCAGCGGCCCGATGTTGCGCAGGGCGCAAATTGATTGTTTTACTGCCGCTCGGGCGGTTTAACAAATGGTTCGCAGATAAGAACATTTACGTTGAGATTGTGATAATTAAATAGTTTATATGCAAAACATCTTATTTGCAAAGCGCTCCATATACCGTACGGTTCTGTAAAACTGCGGCGTTGTAAGTAAGATGTTTGCATAATAATAGGCATTACGTTTCGGCGTTATGCCTATTTGAATTTTTATTAGATATGTAAAAAGTTTGTAATCGGTAATATGCGGGTAATATGCGAGATGATTTTTTTACTTATTTTATTTGACTTTTATTTCAAATTATATTATATTTCGACTGTTTGAAGTGAAATTAAGAGGTACGGTATGAAGGAAATTTACAACGGTGTATACAATGTCGGCGTAATTGACAATTCAATAGATTTATTCGAGGGTATGTACAATGTGCCCGACGGTGTAACTTACAACTCTTATGTTATTGTCGATGACAAACTTGCCGTTATGGATACGGTAGACGCGCGTTTCGGCGACGAATGGCTAGGTAACATCGACAAAATACTCGGCGGCAGAACCCCCGATTATTTAGTTGTTTTGCATATGGAGCCCGACCATTCGGCAAACATCGCAAGGTTTGTGGAAAAATACCCCGATGTGTCGGTTGTAGGTAACACAAAAACATTTACAATCATAGGCGAATATTTCGGCAAGGATTTTGATTTTGCGCGTACGGAAGTCAAAGAGGGTGATGTAATTGACTTGGGCAGTCACAGTCTCAAATTTGTGTGCGCGCCGATGGTTCACTGGCCGGAAGTTATGGTCGCGTACGACGTCCCGAACAAAACGCTGTACTCGGCAGACGCATTCGGCAAGTTCGGCTCGGCGCAAAGTGCCGATAATTGGGAAAGCGAAGCGGCAAGATACTATTTCGGCATAGTAGGCAAGTACGGGATGCAGGTGCAAGCGCTTTTGAAAAAATTGGCAGGACTGTCCGTGGAAAGAATTATGCCTCTGCACGGTCCCATACTGCAAGACAAGATAGAGTATTATGTGGAAAAATACAACGGTTGGTCGCTTTACCAACCGCAAAGAAGGGGCGTTCTTGTAGCCTATACGTCGGTTTACGGACACACTACGAAGGCTGCGGAAGAAATTGCTCAAAGTCTTGCAAACCGCGGTGTAACGGATGTCAAACTTGTTGATTTGCAACGCGACGATTGGGCGGAGTGCGTAGCGCAGGCGTTTGCGTACAGCGCAATTGTTCTTGCTTCTACAACATACAATGCCGACGCCTTCCCCGCTATGCGTGAGTTTTTGGACAGATTGAAGGAAAGAAACTATCAAAACAGATTGGTCGCGCTTGTGGAAAACGGCAGTTGGGCGCCTGTATCCGCAAAAGCAATGGAAAAACGGCTGGAAGGCTGCAAAGGCATTACATTCTGCCAAAACCAAGTAAAGATTCGTTCTGCGCTGAACGATGAAAGCCGCGCACAAATTTCCGCGCTTACGGCGGAACTATCTGCCGCGCTTTCGGGGAAATAGCGCGATGTTTTGTCAGGTAATTATTCAAACCGTTTGACAAATCGGTTCGCCGTTAACGTGTTTTAATTTCGATTCGGTCGGGTTGTGACTCGGTTTGTTTTACAGCAAAAAAGACATCTTTTATTCAAAATCCGTCGCTATTGTCGGCAAAAGGTTTGATTAAACAGTAAAACATTCTTATTAAAAATACGGAATTAAAAATATATCTCTAAGCGGTAAATATCTCAAAACGGTAAAAATAACCCCTCGAACTATGATGTGAACCTTTGCAAGTATTTATTCGACTTGCGGCATACATCTCGATTTCGAGGGGATGTTTTCATTAAGGAGATTTATTGTTGCGTGTTCAAAAACTTTGACGACAAATAAACAGTTTTCCAATGTGATTTTAATAATTCCTATTGCCGTTTTTGTTTTGCATTTTCATTATCGATTATCGGTATTCTTTTGCGATTGGAATTTTTCTTCTGTATTGTCCCACAGGTTGTATCTTTCGGGGTGCATGATGGCATTTGCGAGTCTTTCGGAAATATCGGGGTACTTCTTTTTCAGGTCGGCGACAATGGATTTCATTTCTTCGCGCTGAGTGTGTTTGTCGGCGGGACATGGATTTTTGAATACCGGCATGGTTTGCGCAAGCGCCGCCGCGTCGCGTTCGGCAACAAAAATCATCGGTCTTATAAGCGTAACGCCGCTTCTGCTCATGTACGACTTGGGCGCAAATGTGGAAAGCCTCCCTTCGTAAAACAAACTGAGCAGAAATGTTTCTACCACGTCGTCGCGGTGGTGTCCCAGAGCCAATTTGTTGCAGCCGTGCTTTACAAGAGATGAGTTGAGCGCGCCGCGGCGCATTTTGCTGCACAGACTGCACGGATTTGTTTCCTTGCGCACGTCAAATACAACTTGGGCAATGTCGGTTTTTTCCACAACGTATTCCACGCCTATCTCGTCGCAATATCGCTCGATTCCGTCGTAGCAGGCGCCTTCGAACCCGAGGTCTATTGTTATGGCTGTAAGGTCAAAGGGTCTGTCGGAAAATCGCTTGAAGGCGTTTAGCAACGTGAGCAGTACCAAACTGTCTTTTCCGCCCGAAACGCCTACGGCTATTTTGTCGCCCGATTGTATCATATCGTATTGGTTTATCGCACGCCTAAGCGGTGCGAGCAGTTGTTGAATTTTCATTGTTCTTCCCGTATTTGACGAAATTTTGCCTATTGACGGTTTTATTCTAATTCACTTTTGCAAAAATTTCAACCGTTTGCCCCAATATAGGATGTTTTTTGTCGTAATATTATGTCGCGGTTACTAATTCCCCTGACAATAGACGGTTGCCGTTACGCAATACAAACGGATACACAATTACATTTGCGCCGTATGAGGCTCGTGCCGTCTTTTGTTGAAATTACCTGCAAAAGATAAAATGCAAAAAATATTCATAAGTTAGAAGCAAAGTCAAAAACAATCGAGTGGCATATGATTTCGGCATACATATAATAGCAAGGTAACACTTTGCAATGCCGACAGCCATTAAAAATGTCATAAACACTTTAATGAGGTTCGATACAAATATAAAGCAGTATCAAGCAAAAATATTCGTTTTTTGCAGTTGAGAGAGCAAGCACTAAAACCGCATTGTTGTGTCGGCGTTCTGTTAAATTATTCTGCTATTTTCAAAAGTAAATGACTAAGAACAACTTTTTAAATTATTTTTGCAAAAACACTTTACAACGTCAATATTATATGATATTATTAAATAGTAATCATTACTATTTGTGAGGAAAAATGAGATATTCCCAACAACGGCAAGCAATATACGAAGCGGTTCGGTCAAGCAAGAGCCATCCCGATGCTTACTGTGTCTATGCCCAAGTCAGGAAATCGATGCCCAATGTCAGTTTGGGCACGGTGTATCGCAATTTGTCGGAATTGGCGGATGCAGGCAAAATCAAGCGTATTTCCGCAGTCGGCAATGTGGAAAGGTATGACGGAACGGTTGAGCCGCACGCGCATTTGGTTTGCAGAATATGCGGAACAATATGTGACGCGGAAAGCATAGAAGTCCGCACGGAAGGATGTCTGCACGGTTTTGACGCGCAATCCGCGGAAGTGATGATATACGGCGTTTGCGCCGACTGCAAAAACAAGAACTTTACGGACAAACCGTCCGAAAGATAAAGAAAATCAAGGAGAAAAATTATGAAATTTGTATGTTCAGTATGCGGTTACGTACACGAAGGCAGCGAGGCTCCCGAAAAATGTCCTCAATGCAATGCACCCAAATCCAAGTTTGTGGCTCAAACGGAAGAAATGAGTTGGGCAGCCGAACACGTAATAGGTGTTGCTCAGGGAGTAAGACAAGATATTATCGACGATTTGCGCGCTAATTTCAACGGAGAATGCTGTGAAGTAGGTATGTACCTTGCAATGGCACGCGTTGCTCATCGCGAAGGATATCCGGAAGTAGGATTGTATTACGAAAAGGCTGCTTACGAAGAAGCGGAACACGCGGCAAAGTTTGCGGAACTTTTGGGTGAAGTAGTTACGGATAGCACAGCCAAGAATCTTTCAATGCGTATAGAAGCGGAAAACGGCGCCACTATGGGCAAGACCGACCTTGCAAAACGCGCCAAGGAATTGGGATTGGATGCAATCCATGATACCGTTCACGAAATGGCACGCGACGAAGCCCGTCACGGTAAGGCATTCTTGGGATTGTACAACAGATATTTTAAAAAATAATTTATTGCATTGTGCGTAAAAACAATTTATTGCAGTACATAACGCGCGCCGACATCTGTCGGTGCGCGTTTTTCGTTGCACAGGTTATGTATTGAACACGACAAAAAATTTTGTTGCAAAAGTTGTGCTTGGCAAACGCCTAATGTATTGCAAATATGCCGATTGTGTTGTATAATAAAATACATAACAAGGTTTAATAAACTGTTAACGACAACTGCTGCTTCTAATTACTATTATACAGCACATCATTCAATCGGTTGTTCAATTTTGATTTACTGTATACGTGTGCGCTATTAAAATGCGCAGTCAAGTTCAAGTGCGTTTAACTACGGCTGACTGTCATTATACAACTCAACACGCTAACAAGTATGAAATTTGAAATTGCCGTAAGTATGCGTTGTATAATAAGATAAAACAGAGTTAACCAATATCCATATTGCACTCGGCAAAATCGAAAAACGCATACCGACATGATAGGCAAAGTATGCAGATTAAACCGAGTTGAGCCGCGACGCGAAAATATTTGCAAACAAATCTTATGAAACTTTTTTCAGGCATAAAACCGAATGATAAAATAAGACGTAAGTACAAACTCGGTCTTGCTCTTTCCGGCGGAGGTACGCGCGGTTTTGCTCATATAGGAGCGTTGCGCGCATTTGACGAAAACGGTCTGAAATTCGACTGTGTGGCAGGTACATCCGTCGGCAGTCTTATGGGCGCTGCATACTGCCTCGGCATAGAAGAAAAAGCGCTTGTGGACTTTTGCTATTCGGTAAAAGACAAGGATATCGTAACCTCGCGTATATTTAAGATAGGTTCGCCTGCAAGCAACATCGAAGCGGTTGCCGACAAATTGTTTGGCGGGGCAACTTTTGCGGATGTCAAGATTCCATTTGCGTGCGTTGCCGTCGATTTGGTTTCGGGCAACGAGGTTGTGCTCAATAAGGGTTCTTTGGCAAAAGCGTGTTCCGCATCCTGTGCGGTGCCCGTTGTATTTACACCTGTGGAAACCAACGGAATGACGCTTGTCGACGGCGGTGTGCTCAACAACATCCCCGCGGACGTATGCAGGCAAATGGGCGCGGAAACGGTAATTTCGGTGGATTTGAACCATACCCGCGGCGAAGGTACAACGTCGCGCAAATTTAGGGAACAATTGTCGGCTACTTGGCGTATACTTACCAAGTCGACGGCTTACAAAGGCATTGTCAACAGCGATGTAATAATAGAACCGGAACTGAGAATATTCAAAAACACAACAATCAGCGGTATAGACGAAATGATATATGAAGGATATCGCGCCGCTGTTGTCAAAATGCCCGAAATAAAGGAATTGCTCGGCATAAAAAAATAACGGAAACGGATGAATAAATATGGCGGAAAACAACAAAAAGAAATCTGCGTCCTCTGCTAAACCCAAAACTTCGTCTACGAAAAAAAGCAGTTCGACAAAAAAATCAAGCGGCAAAAGTTCAACCAAAACCAATATCAACAGAATTATTAAAGCCGCCAAACAGTACGACACAAGCAAAACGGTACTCGATAACAAACAGGTAATTGCCGATGTTGCCGTTGCCGCGGATACTTCGCGTCGTCGTGCCAAAAACAAAAAGCAAGGCAAAATTTTTACAATCGTGCTTATTATTGCATTGATTGCGCTCATCGGCGTTACGGTTTACGGTTATTATTTCTGTTGGTTTGACGATTTACTGTACAACAACGGCAACGTGGTGGTGGGAGGCAACGTGGTTGCCGACGGTGATTTGTCGGTACACTTTTTGCAACTCGGCAACAAGTACACGGGCGACTGCGTTTATATCAAGGCAGGCGAAACGGACGTTTTGATAGATGCGGGAAGCAAAAACGATTCCGCAACAACAATCAACAACTATTTGTCGGAATACGTTACGGACAACAAGTTGGAATACGTAATAGCCACCCATGCGCATGAGGACCATCTTGCGGGGTTCTATTCCACACAAAAGGTGGACGGCGTTTTTGAAAAGTTTGAAACGGAAACGATAATAGACTTTTCGCGTACCAACAAAAGCGACCCGTCCGCAACATCGGTACTGGGCAGATACATTGCCGCGCGCGACGCGGAAGTGGCGGAAGGCGCCGTTCATTACACTGCGGAACAGTGTTTCAACGAAGAAGGCGGCGCAAAACGCACATATACGCTTTCCGACGGAATAGAAATGGAGATTTTGTACAACAGGTACTATTTTGAAGTAAGCAGCGACGAGAATAACCACTCGGTATGCATTATGATAAATCAAGGCGACAATCATTACCTGTTTACCGGCGATTTGGAAAAAGAAGGCGAAGAAAGTCTTGTAGAATACTACGAAAACCAAGGTTCGCCGTTGCCGCAGTGCGTACTGTACAAGGCGGGACACCACGGTTCCAAGACTTCTTCGGGAGTAAAATTGATGTCGGCAATCCAACCAAAGTATGTGTGCGTATGCTGTTGCGCCGGTACGTCAGAGTATACGTCTGCCAACGAAAATCAATTTCCCACACAGCAGTTTGTCGATAACGTCGCGCCGTATACCGACAAGGTGTATGTGACTACAATGGTTGCGCGCTACGTCGATAAGGGTTGGTCCAAAAACGGCGCGGTTCAGCCTATGAACGGTACTATAGTATTCAGTTGCAATAACGGGGAGATAACTGTAAACTGTTCCAATAACGATTATCTGCTCAGAGAAACCGATTGGTTCAAAAAGAACAGAACAATGCCTTCTAGTTGGGCAAGCGCGGCATGATTACGTTTGAGTTTTGCGGAACGTCGCACGGACAGGGGTATGAAGGAACAATATACGGTTTGCCCGACGGCTTTGAAATAGATATTCAAAAGGTAAACGAACAGTTGCGTCTGCGCAAATGCGGCTACGGCAGAAGCGCACGTCAAGCGGAAGACGACGTTGTCGTGTTTGACGGTTTGAAAGACGGCAAAACATTAGGCGGCAAACTGTCGTTTGCAGTCAAAAAC
>JAMPHX010000028.1 GCA_023663205.1 Corallococcus sp.
CTTTGTCTTTCAGCCCGATATTACGGGACCTTCGCAGCCGCACAATTTCGGGCTGAAAGACAAAGCGTTGGGAACATCGGAAGGGATACTGCCCGCTGTTACCGTCACGGGAATAAAACTTATGTCGCTAAACCTGCTTACGGAAAACGACACCGACCCCGTTGTCTGGCGCGGACCGGTAATTGCAAACGCGGCAAAACAGTTTTTTACCGATACTTTGTGGGGAGAGGTTGACTATATGTTTGTGGATATGCCTCCCGGAACAGGCGACGTGCCTCTGACGGTGTTTCAGTCGCTGCCCGTAGACGGAATAATTTTGGTTACAAGCCCGCAGGATTTGGTATCTATGATTGTGGAAAAAGCGGCAAAAATGGCGCAAATGATGAATATACCCATACTCGGCATTGTGGAAAATATGAGTTACTTTGTTTGCCCCGACTGCAAAACCAAACATTACATCTACGGAAAGAGCCGCCTTGACGAAACGGCGCAAAAATACGGCGTAAATACCGTTGCACATCTGCCGCTGAATCCCGAAACGGCAAGTTTGCTTGACGAAGGCAAGGCGGAACGCGTACCGACCGACCAACTGGCAGATATAACGGAAAAAATATTTTTGCTGTAAAAGTTTTTTACACATCAAACGTGTTTCCGCACAAATTGGTATTATAGGCAAACCGGAAACACCGACACTGATTATGCCAAATAATTTGCCGCCAAATCGGCGCGCGTCATATATCGGCAAAAACCAAGCATCGATAATACTTAGGATTAACAGAAGCACTCCGCAACAATAAGCGGGGTGCTTTTATAACAAACTGTATCTTTTGCCGAATAACGCGGCAAGGTTGAAAAATGCGTAATGGTAGATATTTAATCTTTTTTCAAATACTTTTGCGCGTAGTTTTCTTTGACGCTTATTTTGCTGCGTCCTATCGAAAAAGAGTTTGTGGGAATATCTCTGTCAACGGTTGCGCCGCACGCCACAAAACAATTGTCTCCTACCGTTACGGGGGCAACCAAGTTGCTGTTGCATCCGATAAAGCAATTGTCGCCCACCGCAGTGTGATGTTTTTCCCGTCCGTCGTAATTGACAAATATTACTCCGCAGCCTATATTGCAGTTTTTGCCGATATCGGCGTCGCCTATATACGCAAGGTGGCTTGCTTTGGTTTTTTCACCCAAGGTGCTGTTTTTTATCTCCACAAAGTTGCCTACACGACAGTTGTCGTTGACCGTGGCATTTTGCCGCAGATGCGCGTTTGGTCCTATCGAGCAACCGTCGCCTACCGTGCTGTCGCAAATTCGGCTGGAACGCACTACCGTATTTTTGCCGATACGGGCATTTACCAAGTACGAGAAACTTTCTATTGTTGAGTCGTCGCCTATTTGCGTATTCCCGAGTATGACGCAAAACGGTTCGATGTTTACATTTTTGCCTATTTTTACGGTGTCGTCAATTACACATTTGCTGTAATCTGTCATACGTTACAATATGCTTATTCCACAAGTCTTGCCACTACTACCGTAACGTCGTCCTGCGGCTTGTTGCGGCATTTGAGCATTACGGCGTCCATTATTTCATCGGCAACTATCTGGGGATTTGTAAGCGGAGTTTGAGCAAATATATCCGCAACGGCGTCGTCGTCTTTCATACTATCCCACAAACCGTCGCTTGCAATAAGAATCATATCTCCCGAAACCATTGCTTTGGTTGTAACGGACGGACGCATTTCTTCCAATACGCCCAGCGGCAAACTGCTTCCCGAAACGTACTGCACCTCGCCCTGACACTTTACAAGCCCGTTGCACGCGCCCAGTTTGATAAAGTCGCACAGTCCGCTGAATAAATCTACTACGCATATATCTACCGCAGTAAAAGTTTCGCTGTTAAACGTACCCAGCAGTCTGTTGACGCAAGACAGTATTACATCGTTATCGAAACCCGCTTTGTAAAAATTCTCCACCAGCGAAATCGCCGTTTCGGACATTTTTTCGGCGTTTTCGCCGCTGCCCATTCCGTCGCACACCGCTATCATAAATTTGCCGTTTTCGATAGCGGTAAAACTGTGCGTATCGCCCGATATCTCGCTGCCGTGCTTTGGCGCGGTGCGCAGTCCGTACGACACTTGATACCGCGGCTTAGCTCCCATATAAACGGCAAGCCAGTTATCGCTTTCGGTAAGGTCGGTTTTGTCGACAATCATTTTCCGTTTGACCACTCCGCTTACTATTTGAGATATTGCTTCGGCGTTGAAATCCTTTTTTGCTACGGTAAGTATTACGGATAACTCGCCCGATTGTTCGATAAACACCGCTTCACCCGTCAAGATGTTGTGAAATGTAAGTTCTTCTATCAAATCTTTTTCCTTTTGACTGTCAAGCACCACTTTGCCTTTGCAATCGTTTGCCAACTGCTGCATAAGTTTCGATACGCCGCCCAATTGCTCACCTATCAAAAGTCTGCTGCTATCCGTTTCCGCACTGCGGCGCGCACGGTTGCTGTATGTTTCGGCGCTGCCGTTTATTACAGACAACACGGAACTTAACCTATCGCACCTAAACGTCAATGTCGGCGATACGTCCAGTATGGTGGTTTTGCCTTTGCTAAGCGCGCATTCGGCAAGTTGAAGCAAGCCGTTTTCGGTGGTTTGCACATTGTTTCGCCAACAGTCTGTGCGCTGCTTGCAATCGGAACATACGCTGCCGCACGTTTCCTTTACTATTGCGACTTTTGCGTCCTCTTTGGAAACCGTTTCCATTGCCATCGAAACAAAAGTACTTTTCATTGCAAAAAACACGTCCGACAACTGAAACAGTTTGTGCGAAAGATTTCCGCGCAATTTGTTGACAACGCTTTTGGCTGCAAATTGGTGCTTTTTGCCTACCGCATCCGAACAGTAATTCAGCGCACGGGTGGGCACCGCAATAAAGGCAATTGCGCTTACTGCCGTAGGTATCAGCACAAATACCGAAAACTCTCCGTACACATTGAAAAAATACGCCAACAATACGTCGGCTGCGACAAGCGACAGTGCTGCAACGTAACGGTTGAGTTTGTTAAGCGCGCACGCAACAAGCGTAATCATAACATATATGCAAGCGTAATCGAATTTTCCGCTGGCGAACAACGCGCCGAGACCCATTACTGCGGCGGAAACAAATGCCGTTTCGTTGCCGAGCACATACACGCAAAACAGCAGCACAAAGGGCGCAACAAATGAAAGCAAATTGTATCTGCCTATTTTGAGTTGCGCAAGGCTCATACTCATTACAACCGCAAACAAAGCCATACAAACCGTTTCGTCCAATGCGGGACGGTATCGAAGTCCGCGGACAAACACCGCTCGGAATACGTAAATACAAATATACGCAAAGGCAAAACCTGCCGCAATATTTACCAACTTGTCAAACAGTTGCGCATAATCCGCTGTTTTGTAAGCGCAGTAAAATACGTTTGACAGCACGTAATACAGCGCAAGCATTATTTTGCCTATTTTGCGTTTGGCAAATTTGTGTATCAGCAAAGCAATTGCCACAACTGCCGCGCGTACCCCTGCGTATAACAAACCGTCAAGCCCGTACAGCGCGGCATTGCATAGGTACGAAACAAATGCCACCAACGGATTGGCACAGTAGATTCCGCCGATAAAAACGCCGAACGCCAACAATCCGTCAAAAAGATTTCGGCAAAGAAACATACTTGCCGTAAAGGCTATATGCAGCAATACCGTTTTTGCTTCCAATTTTTTCACACAACCACCTCTAAGTGCATTTTTCAAATAATACCACCGCTATTGCGTTGAAAAAGCAAAACAAAACGCAAATATTGACGGATTGTAAAATAATGACGCTTGGCTTATCTGCTTTTTACCGTTAAAGCATATTTACGGCAAAAACGGATGCGTCAATTTCTTTAAGTATATGTAAAAAAGTATAATTACCGCGGAATATAGATACAATTTCGCCGTTTATCCTTTACGTTGCCACCTCCGCTTTCTTTTTCTTTGCGCGGAACATTTCAATGTTTTTTCTTGGCGGGCTTTTCTTCGGCTTGCGCCTTCGCGCTTTCTTGTTCGACTTTGTCTTTTTCTTGCTCGTAAAATACATTATTAACTGCGCCCTCAGTACGGTTTATAAGACATTACAAAATGCAACGTATTACGTCAATATTGCGGAATATTTACTATGAATAGGCATTGCAACAAGCAGTTCTGTATATCTTTCGTTTTTATCCATTCAAGGAATTGCTCGTCGGCGACCTTGCCCGTTTCTATGAGTTTTAATTTTACTAATTTTTCTTTTTCCAGTTTTTATAATCTCACAAATCTATTATTTGGTACAACAGAATGTTCCAAAACATCTTGACAATATACCATTGCAATGGTATAATTTATTTACAAGGAGCATATACTATGAATATGATTGAATTGGCAATATTTCACGGCTCTATTAGTATTATTGAAAAACCCGAATACGGCAAGGGTAAGCCTTACAACGATTACGGCAGAGGATTTTACTGCACCGAGTCAATGGACTTGGCAAAGGAATGGGCTGTCGGCGAACAAACAAACGGTTATGCAAACAAGTACATTTTGAATTTGCAAGGACTAAAAGTATTGGATTTGTCTAAAAAAGATTTAACGACGTTGCATTGGATAACATTGTTATTGCAAAACCGAGTATTTAATCTTAAAAATGACATAGCCAAATTAGGTAAGGAATATTTGACCAAAAACTTTACGCTACCGGTACAAAATTACGACGTCATAAAGGGGTATCGCGCTGACGATTCGTATTTTGCTTATGCCGAAAGTTTTCTCAATAACACCATTTCGGTTCAGCGATTGTCAGAAGCACTACGCTACGGCAATTTAGGCGAACAAATAGTTTTAATGTCTAAACAAGCCTTTGAACAAATACGTTTTGTCGGTTACGAAATTGCAGATTATGAAACATACTATCCGTTAAGACGCGACCGCAATGAACGCGCGAGAATGGAATTCTTGTCAAACCGTCGCGGACGTCCGACACCAAACGACTTGTATTTAAACGACATTATTAGAGGAGTTCCCTTAAATGATTCACGCTTACAATGAACACTATTTAGTTGCAACTCAGCAAAAACTTGCAGCAATGTTTGAATTGGCAGTATTAACTCAAAACATAGAGATTGATAGATTCGCTTCAATGTTTTTATCATCTCCCGTTTGCAAAGCGTTTGAAACGGCCGACCCCATATATACTTTGGGCAAGTCCGCAAACGAGTTGCTCGGCATCGTGTTAAACCAATCTCCGATTAACATAGAAACAAACAGTTATGCTTCGCCTGAATATTGGGTAGGCTACGTTCTTGCGTATGCGCAATGGTATCTCAACAAACCGTTCGCTGTTTTGATAAATGCTTATCCTTGCCACAAATTGTTGAATGATTATTTTCCTTACCACGAAATGGATATTTTGCATAGCATAGAATTATTTGAATCTCGTTTGCCTTTTGAAAATCCCTTGAAAACTCTTCGACTGCAAAAGAAATTAAGTCAAACGCAACTTTCTTTACTAAGCGGCGTTCCGTTGCGAACAATAAAGTCCTACGAACAGGGGGATGTCGATATATCTAAGGCTCAGGCTGAGACATTGTACGCTCTATCCAAAACGCTTAATTGTTCAATTGAAAATTTGCTCGTTTAATTTATATCGAACCGTTTTTATTTGCAAGCAGTTTTGGGAAATCGAAACACACAAAATTCTCGTCTGTTCTGAAATCCGACTTGCCGTTCCAAAGATTGGTATTATGTCCGCCATACTAACATTTATATTTTATTATTTCTACAACCTTTTGTTTGCAATTTGCAATGATTTATTTACATTTTACAATTAATTGCGGTTTTATTTGAATATACAAAAAAGGTGGGTTCTAAAACCCACCTTTAAATTAAATATTACTACTTGATTACAACACAGGATAGCCTTTGGCATCACACAACCATGTACTTGTAACTTCTTCCGACCAACCTTTATTATCTATATTGAAATACATTCTGCCTTTCCAATATTTTTGCTGACCGTTTGTTGACGCCGTTGCTGTAATGGATTGTCCGGAATTTAAATGATTGATGTATTCACGGCTTTCCAACGTCATATCCTTATAAGATTCTTGGTATGTATCCGAAGAATATATTTCGACCACTACCGGAACGGACGAAGCAAAAATACTAATCTTATTGTGCGCTATTGCCCAAACTTGACCGTTACCGCCGTCAATAGTAAGTTCCAATTTGGTTATTAAACTTAAAGGAACCGCAACGTCTTCTACCTCTGCCCCGAATTCGGGAATTTGTTCCTCGACGGTTTCTGCGCTTGCAACAATTGCCGTCCCCGTCAAACTTGCAACAAACAAAATTAAAATAAATGTAAAAGCAAAAAGTTTTTTAGTTAACATTTTTTTAACCTCCAATGCATTATTTACCGTTATTATATCAAATGCTTGAAAAACTGTCTGCCACGTTTTGTTTACATTTTGCAACTATTTATCTATTTTTTTGTTTTTATACTTTTTTCTGTATATTAATAGGACTACCAAGGTAACCAAAGATATTAATGCTAATACTAAACAAACAATAATGCCCCAATCAAGTTCTAACCGCGATACAGTTTCAAAACCTTTATTACTTGGCAAATTTAATATTATTGAAATGATTCCTATAAACAAACTAATAACAAATACAACCGTAGCAGATATAACGCTTGCAAAGATAATTACAGTTTTTCTTTTGGATTTTTTATCGATAGCAACGGTTGCCGCAGTTTCAACGATTATTTCGGCTGCGTTTTCGGCAGATTCTTGAATATCCGTTTTTGTTACATCATTATTATCACCGGAAAAGAAATAATCCATTTCGACATTAAAATACTCACAGACTGCCAAAAGATTTTCCGTTGTCGGTTTCATAGAACCCCGCTCCCATTTAGAGACCGTTTGCCTTGCAACTCCCAAATCAAATGCCATGGCTTCTTGCGAAATATCCTTGTTGCGGCGCAAACTTTTTATCTTTCGTCCCAATTCGTTCATGGCTATTCCTCTATCATTGCTTTAACGGTTAATCTGATGGCTTCCTTTTGCTTAGCGCTAAGTTTTTTATAATCCGATAAATGCTCTATTTCGTCTCCTGTAAGATTGTCTATGTCTATATCATACAAAACAGTTGCAAGCGGAACTCCCAAAGCAAAACACAGACCATCCAATACCTCAAGTTTGGGCATTGTACCGCGTTGTTTCCAAGACGGCAGCGTACCGCTGGATATACCCGCCTTAGTGTTTAACTCGGCAACTTTCATACCTCTTTTTATTCTTAACTGATCTATCTTATCGTACAACTCTTTTGATGAAAGCATAATTTTAACCCCTGCTTATATTATAGTTCAACAGCGATTAAATTATTTGAGCATATGCTTATATAAAAGTACAGCAATAATTGAAATTTAAATATTTTTTAATAACTTTACAAAAATATGATTCTTACAAACAAATTTAATCAAGTTTTAACCCTTTCCAAACAGGTTGCCGCATACCGCCGGATTCCGTCTCTTGCATAAAGTGAGCAGTACCTACCAATTCGGGCTTGAGCCACACCACGTTTTTGTATTTATCGAAATGGGGTTTGGTTACGGTATGCGTTTTAGCAAAGTCGTAGATTATCTTACGCTCTTGCTGAGAAACGCCCAAATACACTTTACCGCGGCATTGCAAGTTGCCATTATTGTCATAATAGCCTAACACCAGATCTTTGGGCAAACCGTTCTCATCGGGTTGGTAACCGCATATTAGCAGGTCTTCGTCTTGCATTACTTTTATCTTAACCCAATCGCGGGTACGTTTGCCTATATAGTATAACCCGTCTTTCTTTTTTGCTACGATGCCTTCCAATTCCTGTAATTTTGCAAGTTTAAAGAAAGCGATACCTTGTTCTTCAATATATCTTGATACACTAAGTCCGTTGCCTTCGGTAACGGACTTTTGTAATATAGATTTTCGTTCTAACAATGGTTTTTGAGTAATGTCTTGTCCGTTATAGTATAGGATATCAAAAGCGCAGAATTGGATTGGGTTTTTATTGGAAGCAAGTTTTATCTTAAATTTATCCTGCATCAAACTACGCGTTTGCAATGCGTAAAAGTTAGGTTTGCCGTCCACTAAACTAACAAGTTCACCATCAAGTATTACTCTACGTTTAACGCACTTATTCATTTGAGACAGTTCGGGATAAATATCCGTTACGTCTTTATGCAGTTTATTTTGTAAAACGACGGAATGGCTGTCTATATATGCAAGACAGCGTATTCCGTCGAGTTTTAGTTCGTAAATACAGTCTTTATCGTCAAAGGGTTCTTTTACTTCGTATAGAAGCATTGGCGAGATGTTTTTATCTTCAAACAAGTCGCTCATTTCTTCGTACCCTTTTTAGTAGACTTTTGTTTTTTAGTTAGTTCCAGACTTTTTGTTAATGCGTCCATTAGGTTAGCAACGGTTGTTGTATTCTTTTCTTTGGGCGATACTATTTCCTTGCCGGCAATTTTTTGCTCAATTGCTTGTTGGACTTTCTCCCTATACTCGTCTTTATATTCTTCGGGATTAAACTCTCCCGTCATACCGTCAATTATGGCTTTTGCCATTTTAAGTTCTACGCTGCTTCCTTTTTCTTTAATATCCTTTGCAGGATTCTTTGTTACTTCGTCTTCAAAGAATAAAGTATTAAGCAACATTTGTCCGTCTTTGGAACGTATAAGTATGAGCGTTTCCTTTGTGCCTAAAACGGTTTTTGCAATAGCCGCTTTATTCTCTTGCTCCATTGCTTCCAAAAGAACAGCAAATGCCTTTTCCGCGCCTGTAGGGTTGACGTAATAAGGTCTATCGAAGTACAAAGGGTCTACTTCGTCTAATTGGACAAAGCGCTCTATTGTAATATTTTTATCTTTCTTCGTCTTTATCTTTTCAAAGTCAGAATCTTCAAATATTACGTACTTGCCTTCTTCGTATTCGTACCCCTTGACTATATCTTCTTGCTTGACTTCCCTACCGTCGCAAGCGGCGCATGTTTTCTTATACTTGACTCGGCTCATTGTCTTTTTGTCTATCATGTTAAAACCGATATCGTTTTCCTTTATACTGTTGTGCAACGTTATGGGAATATATACTAATCCGAAACTTATGCTGCCTTTATATGAGTATGTCATACTAACCCTCCGATAGTTAGTATGGCTTATAGTAAAAATAATATGGACAAATCTTGATTTTCTTAAAGCTCAGATGTATAATAACAATACTATTTTGAATGGATGGAGACAAATGAACAAACCAGACACACTAAACAGACAGCCATTTATCGAGCAAATTTTTAACTTAATTGAAACCATATCTGCCAATAAAGGAAACACGACTTTTGCCATTGACGGAGAATGGGGATGCGGAAAATCTTACGTACTAGATATGTTAGAAGAAAAATTGTGCGAAGTACAAAACCCGGAAATTGCCGACAACAAGTATTTTGTAATTAAATATAACTGCTGGCAATATGACTTTTATGAAGAGCCCCTCATTGCTTTTGTCTCTGCAATTATAGATAATTTACCCCATCTCATACAAAATGAGAAAAAACGCGCAGGAGTACTTGCGGCATTGAAAACATTTGCCATAGGATTATTCAATATTGGCAATGAAGTAATAAAAAATAAATTCGGATTTGATGCTCTGTCAACTATTGAATCATTGGTTACTGTAACCAAAAACGCAAAAAATGATACTCAAACGAAAATTCAAAAGGAACATGGATTCGATAACTATTTTGATTTTAAAAAAAGATTGTCTGACTTGCGTGAAATTCTTTCTAATCTCTCAAAAGAACAAACTATAATTATTATAATAGACGAATTGGATAGATGTTTGCCCGAATACTCAATCAAAGTTTTAGAACGAATACATCATATAACACAAGACTTACCAAATACCATAAGTATTATTGCTACCGATAAGAGCAAATTGGAAAATACGGTTAACAAAATCTATGGATACGATAAATCTATTAATACTACAGACATTAACCTCAATGTCGCGAGCATTTATTTGAAAAAATTTATAAATTTTGAAATCAAATTAGACAATGGAACAAATGACATTGTCGTACTAGAAAAATATAAGACATTTATTGAGCAATTCGACAGTGCCAATATAAATAAGGAAGTATTAAGCGAGTATATAAGTCTTTTATTTAATGGAATACCAGTAAGAGAACAAGAACATTTATGGGCACAAGCAGAACTAACTCACAACCTAATTTCTACCACGAAATTAGATTGCACTGTTTTATCCACAGAACTATTACTTGTAGTTTATGCTAATTACTATGGTTACAAAATATTAGATGGCATAACAACAACTAGGCTTGATAATCCATTGGAATTACGTCCTCGTAAAAATCAATTATCAAAATTCGAGCAAAATTTCATACAAGAAAGATTTCATGATGTGACGTCATATAATTCAGTTACTGTTCGCAATGTTTATAATCTTACAGGTCTTTATGGAATCGTCTTGTGGTATTTAAATAATATTAAAGTGCGCACAAATCCTTCTTTTCCAAGTTATATCAGATTAGATAACAATCTTATTTTATATGACACATATTTATCCAATTTAAACTTTGTTCGCAAATTCGCTGAGACCTTAAAACTAATTAAATAGAACGGACAGAATCAAAATTTTTATGCTTGATAAAGTTTATAAAAAGTATTAGAATATTCACCTAAATTAATTACACCATACATTTTAAATACATTACATTTATGGCAATTCTATATTATTAGAATTGCCATAAACTAATAAGAGTAAAAAAACAAAACTATTATTTCTGGGGTTTTGCAGTAAAAACAGTTCCCGGCAATGGCGTGTCATTTGTATGCACGCGTTCATCTGTTCCATCTGAATAATAAATGTGAACAACTGGATCATTTGAGTTTTTTTCATTTGGATGAACAGAAATACGTGTTACTTCAACTTTTTGGTCGTCACTCATTTATTTTTCTCCTTTTCAATTGCTTTCGTAACAAATCCTTTTTCAGAACCTTTTTCATAATCATAAACAGCATTATGATCCGAAGAACGATTTTCGCTGTGTTCTGTTGCGTTTCCAAAGGGTCTTGCAGGTTTCAAATCCGAATCAGCCTTTTTGATATACGATTCCATAAAATTCCTCCTTTCTTTTTTCCAAAGTCAAATTTGGTAATGAAAGTATACCAATAATTTTAATATAAGTCTGCCACTTTTTGTTTGCATTTTGCAATTAAAAGATTACATTTTTCTCTAAAATGAGTACTTAATCATCTATCTAATAAAACATAGTGAAATTCGTTTTTCATAATTCAGATCGCCGCATAACTATACTAAATTCTTTATAAAACAATTGTAGTTTGCCCTACTTTCAATATTGCCAAACAATGATATATTTTTTCAACATTGAAAGCAACAAAAAACATTATAAATAACAGTACAATTTTATACATAAACTTCGCCATTGGTTCTTGTGAAAAAACGCATTTATAAACTAACCTTTTGCACGTTTTTTAGCACTTTTATTAGACATTTTATTAGACAATGTTATATTTTTCAATTTTGCCCTATAAATAACGCTTATCTATAAGTAGATTTTTGTTCTAATAATATTTGGCGATTTTTATTAGAACAACTTACTGTGGTTGCCAAGTGGTTAAAAAATACTAAAAAAGTGGCTGAAATCTATCGATTTCAACCACTTGTGGCGCGCCATAAGGAACTCGAATCCCTAACCTTTGGTTCCGTAGGGTCGCCAAGTCCTTGATTTTATGTGGGTTTTACTACCATTTATTTATGCCTCTTTACACTTAAAAATAGGCAAAAACTTATATCTTAGACGCACATTTTGCTGTTTTTTGCGCATTTTCCCCTTATTTTCATACTGAAAAGCAATAAAGATAAACAAATGGCAATATATGTCAATTTGCACGAATTCGTACATTTTTCTTAGACATTTTCTTAGACACCCGAAAGTAATTTTTATTATTACATATTTTTACTTACATACTAAGCATTAGCGAATATTGTATACGCATACTACTAGAACCACGACACCTTCAATGAAAAATGCAAGTTAACTTACAACAAAGAAAAACATGTTTGGGCTCTTTCTATAGTATTTTCTTAATTACATATTCGTCTTTATTTCTAGCCTTTGCGTATTCTATCAACCTTTGACTCTTTAACACTTTCAGCAAGGCCTCATTGATAGCAGAATGTTCAACTACAGTTTTTTTGCCAGCCAATGCATCTTTCCATGACGCACCCAAAGTGGACAAATATGCCTTATATTGACTTAACTCTTTTTCTGCATCAACCACATCAATACACTGATAAAGCATACGTTTCCGCATGTCTTCTGTTATGTCGCCAATTGCATTCGTAAATTGCCACAATATTTTAGATGGAACGATTTGTTTATCATTAAGAATATAGTCAGCATAGATTTTCTCGAATCCTGCAATATCAATGATTTCAACACACTCAGTTATTAGCTTTGATTTCAATGAAACATTAATATTCGGACAAGCGATTACGCTAGCAATTTTTTCTTGAGCATTACTTTTTGCGGTCAATTTCGTTGTGGTTGTATAATTATAAGGCGACCTTGATACTGTTCGTGCTGGCAATGCGCTCGAAAAGAATTCATTAAACTTGTCCATCACTTCTTTTTCAAACACAGTTAAATACTGTTTGAGTGATTGGGGTAAAATATACAATTTATCAAACACAGTATCTTCGTACTGTACTTTGCCAAATTCGATACAAGTTGCTATGTTTTCATCAGAATATTTTTGTAGATTAAGTCCACTAAGATAAATGGTAATTGGCATTGTTACAATAAAGGATTGCATGTCTTGTGATGTTAATGATACAAGAATATCATTAACAAATCTATCGAGGCTATCATTTTTTAAATTGTAACCCTCTAAGTTTCCACATGGTTTGTTTTTTATCAAGAAATCTTTAATAAATTCAAAACCTTTAGATTCATAAATAGAAAAAATATTTTTCCATGTTGCAGAAATTTTATTATTCTTTATTAATGCCTCCCAGATATCTATCTTGAAATCCATAATATTTTCAAATTGTCCGCAACATTTTTGCACCAAATTCGCTCTATTTTGAATCATGATTTGCGTATCATTATTTATCAAGAATTTCATATTCTCTATCGATTCATCTTGGCAAGTAACTTTATCACTAAGTAAAATGTTTTTAACATACAAATCAAGATTATTACTGATATATGAAATTATGCAGTCTTTATTAGACGACATGATGGTTTCATAATTTTTACTATAAAAATGTCCTTGTGATTCCCTATTGAGATTAAGCACTTTCTCTAAATTTTCAATATTTAGTTCATACCTGTTAGTCTGAATAATATATTGTTGAATTTCTCCTGCAATAAAATAGTCGTCCAACTGTTTAATTAATGGTTGAACTGCTTCAATGAAATGTATTACTTTATTATTATTAGAAACTCTATCAAATATTTTCATATAGTTTTCCGACAAACTAATATAATTGCAAATTGTACTATTGCCATTTTGATCATAAGAATCAGCAAACCGTATGTAGAATGCCATCAATAATTCTTTCTTTTGTTGCCCTAATAAATCTTTATCCAATAGTTCTCTGCAAACAGTTGGACGAGAAGGAATAATTCTACCTAAGAATATTTCCCAATCTGCAGGTGGAGTTGTATTAAGAAATATTTGTATGGAATCTAAAACCCTTTCATCTTCAACATTAGACAGCAATTGGATAAAGTTCTTATATTTTTCATCCTCCTCTTTTTTCGACAACTCTTGTATTTTTTCAATATTCGATAAGAAGGCTTTATTTAGTGCTCCGGCGCACAAAAAATCATCGTCATTTAACCATCTTAAAACATTGTCTATGCTTTCAATTCTTATGTTATAGTCATAAATATGACGTTGAATTGACTGAACCGCCAATTCATCATTAGCCGATAATATCTCCGCTTTAAAATCGGATATATATTCTAAATAATATTCATCGATAAAATCTTGT
>JAMPHX010000029.1 GCA_023663205.1 Corallococcus sp.
AAAATGCACCCATACTTGCCGCAAGACCGACGCATATCGTAGACACATCGCATTTGATATAATTCATCGTATCATATATCGCAAGTCCCGCGCTCACACTACCTCCCGGACTATTGATATACAACGATATGTCTTTGGATTGGTCAACGGATTCCAAATAAATAAGTTGAGCCACAACAATATTTGCCAAATCGTCGTTGATTTCTCCGGTAAGTAAAATTATTCTCTGTTCGAGCAGTTTAGAATATATATCGTAACTTCTTTCGCCGTTATCCGTTCTGTCTATTACTATTGGAATAAGTGCCATTTTAACTCCCGAAATTAAGCAATCGTATTTTCTTTTTTAAGCAAATCGATAAGAGTTTCCGTCAATGCCTGATTTGCGAAAAATGCATTCTGCTCTGCCGTAAGATGCAAACGGAATTCTTTGAAGTCTTTTCCCGCCTGTTTTGCATACTCCTCGATTTTTTCATCTATCTTTTTGTCGCTTGCGCGCAATTTTTCTTCTTTGACAATTTGTTCAAAAACAAGACGCGTTCTTACTGCCGTTTCCGCACGTTCTTTGTGATTATTACGCAAATCTTCCATTGTGGAATCCGTATACTTGAAATAGTCTTCGAGTTTGAGTCCCTGATACATCAATTGATACTTAAAATCTTCAATATAGTCGTCAATCTGTTCCTCAATCATTTCCTCAGGAATAACCATTTGTGCATTTGCAACCACAGTTTCTATAAGTTTGCTTTCGTCCTTACGCGCGACCGCTTGCGTTCTTTCCTCGGTCAAATCTTTTTTGATACTTGCTTTATACTCTTTGAGAGTAGCAAATTCGCTTACATCCTTAGCAAATTCGTCATCGATAGTAGGCAATTCTTTTGCTTTTATTGCGTGAATTTTCACTTCAAATACAGCCGCTTTGCCGGCGAGTTCGCTTGCATGGTATTCAGCGGGGAAGGCAACATTTATTTTGCGTTGCTCGCCGATGTTCATACCAATCAATTGTTCTTCAAAACCTTCGATAAAAGAATGACTGCCTATTACAAGCGTTTGATTCTCCGCTGTTCCACCGTCAAATTTGACGCCGTCGACACTGCCGCTGTAATCCAAAGTAACCTCATCGCCGTTACAAACAGCGCGGTCATTTATTTCGATATAACGCGCATTGCGCTCCTGTATTTTTTCAAGTTCGGCATCCACATCCGCAGATTTTACTTCGTCGATTTTTGTCTTTTCTATTGTAAGCCCTTTGTAATCGCCCAGTATAATCTCCGGTTTTACCACCACGCTTACAGAAAATTTGGTATCCTTATCGGTAATTGCAATAGACTCTTCATCAATAGACGGACGGGCTACAGGTTCTACTTCTTTATTTTTATCCAAAAACTCCTTATAATATTCCGATGCGGCATCATAAAGTGCATCTTCGATAAAAAGACTCTTTCCGTAAGTATTTTCCAAAACTTTTCTCGGGACATGTCCTTTTCTGAATCCCGGCACATTGTATTTTCCTTTATTGTGCTCATAAGCCTTTTGAAGAAAGTCTTCCCATTCTTCACTTTTCAAAACAAATTTTACAGTCAATTTGCTTTCTTTTTTTTCTACGGTGTATTTCATATACATGCCTCCGAATAGTTTTATCGTTCAATTTAGCATTTTATCACATTATGTTAAAATAATCAATCTTTTTTCAATCGGTTACGCTTGAACAAAATTGGCAAATATAGTAAGATATTGCCATAAGGAGAAAATGCTATGGCTTTCGACGCTCTTTCGCTGTCAGTAATTTCAAAAGAACTTAGAAATTCTTTAATAGGCGGCAAAATTACCAAAATTTATCAACCCGAAAGGGACGAAATCATATTGTTTGTATGGAATAAACAGTCTTTCAAGTTATTGATTTCCGCAAATGCCAGCGTAAACAGAATTCACCTCACCGACAAATTAACCGAAAATCCTCAATCGGCGCCTTCATTTTGTATGCTGCTGCGCAAACATCTTACTAATGCCGTAATAACAGACATTTATCAAATGCCGTATGAGCGTGTACTGGACTTTTCGCTAAACTGCAAAAACGAATTGGGATACGAAAAAACATATCATTTGATTTTTGAATTAACGGGAAAGACATCCAACATTATCCTTACAGATAGCGAGTATATAATAGCCGATAGTATTAAGCACCTGCCTCAAGATATAAATTCGTCAAGATTGATAATGAGCGGCAACAAATACTCCTTCTTCGACGCTCAAAACAAGTTGCTTCCTTTTGAATTGGAGAGAATCCGACAACTGTTAGAACAATCGCATACATCGATAAAAGACTTATTGATTGAGAATCTGCTTGGCGTATCTCAGGATACAGTCAAAGAATTTGTGTACGGCACAGATGATAATGACCGTAGCCCTACCAACATAAACGCAGTTTTGAACAATATTGCAGATTATCAAACCCGTATTGATTCACCGACACCGAATATAGTATTTGTAAACGGTTCGCCTACCGATGTTTTACCTTTCGATTATAAAAGTAAACACGGAGAAAAAATGTACTACAATACATTAAACTCCGCGCACGATAATTACTATTATTTTTTGGATAAATATCAACGGTTTAGAGACAAAGCAAAATCCATTACTGCAATTGTAAAAAATGCAATTTCCCGAACGGAAAAAAAGTTGGCCATACAAAAGCAAAGTTTACTCGATGCACAAGATAACATAAAGTATAAAGAATTCGGTGATTTGATTTTATCGAACATATATAAGATAAAAAATCAAGCAGCATATTTGGAAACTGAAAACTACTTTGACAAAGACTATGCTACCGTGAGAATTCCTCTTGAAGCAAATCTTTCGCCGCAACAGAATGCGCAAAATTATTACAAAAAATATCAAAAACAAAAAAGCACAATACTGCACAATTCAAAACTTGTAAAAGATAACACCGAGTTATTGAACTATCTTCAAACAGTAAAGCAATCGCTGCTGTATTGCAATGAATTAAGCGACCTATCTGAAATCCAAAGCGAACTGATATCACAAAACATTATTAAGGAAAAGAAAACACAAAAAAAGCAAAAGGAATTACCTTCCAAACCATTGCTTTACAATGTTTACGGATTTGACATTTGGGTCGGCAAGAACAATACACAAAATGACTATGTTACATTTAAACTTGCTCAAAGCACCGACATATGGCTCCACACGCAATTCGTCCATTCTTCGCATACAGTAATAGTTTCTAACGGAAATGCGATACCCGACAACGTACTTTCTGTTGCCGCGGAAATCACTGCGTATTTTTCGCAGGCAAGACAAGGGAGCAAAATTGCCGTCGATTATACTTTGAAATGCAATGTCAAAAAACCGCGCAAATCCCCTATCGGTTTTGTCACTTACGACAGTTATAAAACGATAATAGTAAATCCTAACGAGCATAAACAACTGCTTAAACAACTTTAATCGCTCGCATACATCTATGAGCACAATCGAAATCCAATAACGATAAACTTTATTTTACGCCAAATATAAACTGCGAATTAGCGAAAACAAATTTGGATATCTTCCTAAAAGATAGGCGTAAATTAAAATATGAACAAAATAGTAAATATCTTTGAGTGTAAACTTTTAGTCAAAAATACGAATTTGCAGCACCAAATAGTTTCACATTTATAAATACAAAAACAACTGCATAGCAGCAGTTATTTTTATATTATATATAGTAATAAATACACTATTTTGTAATGTCAACTCATGCTTTACGCCATCACGAATATTACATTACACCACGTCAAAATCGATAATGCTATTGAGATTGCGGCAAGGAATGCAAAAACAACGGCTAAACAGATTTTTGTTTTTGTAAAATCCGCTATACACCCCACAATGTGCATTACCGCATATACGGTCATTGCTAATGCAAAAACGGTTACTGCAATTTTCAGCAATACATCAACCCCCAAAATTAAAGCGAATGCTAACAGTAACGCAAAAACTATCGCAAATGCAACCAATACTTTTTCTCTTAATTTCATGATTATATACTCCTTATTTTACAGCGTTTTTTGCATAAGATACAACACGGCCATAGCAACCGATACATATGCAGTTTGTTGCGCATTCAACGCACTGTACGCATAATCCTTTTGTCCGACTTTATCGACAATACGTCTTGCCCCAAGAAGCGGAACATCTATACGCGCTTTATCGAGCAACGATTCGGATATTCCGCCCGTAGTACCGTAATATCGTATCGGTTCCGAATAAGTTTGCAATCCCAAATCTATAACTGCATCTACACCCCTAAAAGCAGCATCTAACTTATCCAAAACTATTCCTTTGCGCGGTGTAGAAAAATCTTCGGCAGGCAAATACCAAGTCAATGTGGAATTGAATAAATCCAAACAATAATTCAGTTCGTTCATTTTACTGATATCTCTATTTCCCACCGTCAAAACAGTAAGATTTTGCAACCCGTCTGCCTTCGACATTAGCACAGACAAATCCGCCAAAGCGGATATGGGATTGGCTTGCGAAGAACCTCCGTTAATCACGTTACACTTACAGGAACTTGCCACATTTTGTATTACATTATCGTTTTCACAACCTATCACTAATGTATTGACACCCATATTATCAAATTGACGTGCAGTTTCAAATGTATCCAATGCAGAATATTGATTGACGGCATTACCCGAAAGATACTGCGCCGCAAGTGTAAAAGCATTGGATATCACCGTTTGATTAGTCCATACTCCCGCAACCGTATGTCCCAAAAGTTGCGGACCTTTTTTGTATGCGGCGGAAACGATGCGCCTCATTTGTGTTGACATTTCAAGTATTTGCACAATTTGCTGTTTGTTCAATTGCGTTAATGTTAATAAATTTTTCATGATTCTTTTTCCAGAATATTTAAAATAGCATCAAAATAAGTTGGAATCGGAGCAATAAACTCCATATTCTTTCCGCTTTTGGGATGTCTAAATGACAATTTGTACGCATGTAACAACTGTCCGCTTAAATTGAAGCGTTGGTTTTTGTACCCGTAAACTCTATCGCCAACAATAGGATGTCCGATTGATTGCGTATGAACACGTATCTGATGCGTTCTGCCTGTTTTTAGCACAAATTTGACAAGCGTGTTTTTTTTAAATCGCTTTATTACTTCAAAGTCGGTAACAGCGCTTCGTCCGGTACTATCTATTGCCATTTTCTTGCGGTCTATTCGGCTTCTTCCTATTGATTTATCAATAACGCCGCAATCTTGTTTGACTACGCCCTCTACAATCGCAATGTATTCTCTGTGACACTCTTTACTTTGAATCTGCGCAGCCAGACTTTGATGCGCATCGTCATTTTTTGCAATAACAATCAATCCACTGGTATCCTTATCGAGACGATGAACAATTCCGGGGCGCAATGCACCGTTTATGCCGCTCAAATCCTTTATATGAAACAGCAATGCATTTACGAGCGTTCCGTCAATTTGATTATCACAGGGATGAACCGTTAAACCTTGTTGCTTATTTATTACAGCCAAACATTCATCTTGATATACTATGTCTATCGGAATATCTTGCGCAACAGCAGATATAGGCTCAATTTGAGGCAAAACTATATGCAGACAATCGTCAGTCTTAACACTGTGTGAAGATTTTTTGCATACGCTGCCGTTATATGTCACATAACCGTCGGCTATCAATTTTTGCGCATGGGCTCTGGTGATAGAACACGCTTCCGCCACACAAACATCCATTCGGTTGTAGTTATTTGCCGCTACAAATTCAATCGTCGACTGTTTCATCTTTATCTGCTTTTTCACTTACTTGTTTACTTTCAGTCAAATCCGCATCAGTTATATCGGCACTATGCGTCATTGTTTCGTCTGCAACTTCCCGTACAGTCGGTTGTTTTCTAAAAACTGCATCGCTGTCTAAAACCAGCAAAGCAATACACGCAAAGATTACGCCAATTACCAAAAAACTGTCTGCGACATTGAAAATCGCAAAACCTTTGACCGAGATAAAATCACGCACTTTACCGTTGAAAAATCCGTCTCCCAAAAACATTCTGTCTATTGCATTGCCGATAGTGCCGCCTATGATAAAAGCAAAGCCGATTTGTCCCAATACACTTCTTGTACGCGCCCTCCACAGAAGATAGGCAAAAAGAGGCAATCCTATCAATGTAGTAATAAAAAACCATATTGACGCACCTTTAAAGCCGCCAAACGCGGCACCCGGATTCAATGTCCATTGAAATACAAGCCAATTGCCGATTATATTTATAACCTTTCCGTCACTCAACACATTACCCATTATAACTTTTGTAACTTGGTCAATAATTACCGATACGATAATTACCGAAATATATATTGAGATGTAACCTAAAACCGAAATACGTCTTTTCATATGTTTACCTAAAACTTAAATATATCCTCGGCATCGGGATTAGCGAACACTTTGCTTTGTTTTATTTCGGTAGTACCGAGAATAGATTTCTTTTGCAGTTTTTTATAATACAAAACTCCTGTCACAACGAGCAACACCAATAATACGCCGGCAACCAACCGTGCCCACGCCGGATTATACCAAACATCAGATACCAACTCATTTTTTGCATTATCGGCAATTGCAATAAACCCATCCGACGTCAACGTCGAAACAACCGTGCTTACCACTGTTTCCATTTTGTTTACAAATTCTTCACCGCAGTTATTTTCGAGGTTCTCAAACGTATCGTTTGCGGAATTCATTACATTGTGCATATTATCAGCACTTTCTACATAATCCCAATTACCCGTATCGTAATTTCCGGAGAACAACAATACGGACGGAATTCCCATCAATCTAAACGGTGTGTGGTCGGAATTTTGTGCAAACTGCCAGTAACCATAACCGAATAAATCTATTTCGGGATATATACCTTTTGCATACGGTTTAACAGATAATGCCGACGGAGTATTTTGCGCATTCTTTAAAAAACTCGATTGCAATTCCGTATTTTTATTTTCACTGTAAATATACAATTTGTCGCCGGAAACTATCGAATCTATATTGAGCATAAACATTGTGCTTTCAGCATCGAAATCACGCGAATATGCATATGCAGTAGACCCAAGCATACCTTGTTCTTCACCTGTAAACGCAACAAAAATAACGTCGAAACGCAATTGATTTTGACTTTGTTTCAATTTTTGTGCGATTTGCAACAATGCAACCACACCCGCACCGTTATCTGCCGCACCGTCGCACAACGAACTTGCCGTATCATAATGAGCGCCTATTATTACTTGCTTTGTTACATTAGGGATATCTATTTTTGCAATCACATTGTAATCTTCAACCGATTGACTGACTACTTGTTTTGTTACTTTGTCAAATCCTATATCGGTAAAAGCATTGGCAATGTAATCTGCCCCTTCTTTGCTGCCGTTCGTTCCAAACACGCGATTGGGACACTGTGTCACAAAATCGTTCAAAAAAATGTATGAATCGGATTTTTTATAATCATCGTTGTTAGCCTTTGCCGTATCACAATATGCTGCGGGAAGATATAAGCAAAACATAGTCAATAACATTACTACAACAATAAGCATGGAGGCTCTTATATATCTTGCCATTACAATATACCTCCAAACAAAACAATTACAATAACTGCAAAGACTGCATACGCCTTAAAATAGTAAATTCGGTTTACGTCGTTAAAATACAACTTTGCGGTAACGGCATAAAACGATATCAATCCCACAACTTTGCCGACAAACGGAAAAAGCACATTACCCCATACCGCAACAAGAGGAGTTATAAGCGCTATCAAATTAAGCAAACCGCTTATCAGAAGCGCCATCGAATAAAATGCTATACCCAATAGTATATATTCCGCGCGCGGCACGCTGTATATCCTTGCTAAATTCAAAAACAAATTTATCAAGACCGGTATTAAAAACACCAAAATAACACCCAACAGCAAACCCGAGCCCAATGCCAGCAAAACATTTGCACTGCCCAATACAAATACAGACGCTGCCATAAATGCGCGCCAATTGGCAAAAACAAATGAGCACACAAACAAAATTCTAATCAATATATTTGTTTGTTTAAAATTTTTACGAAACTTTTCAATCATATTTTCATCCTTACAAAGATACTAACTGCAAAATCAAAAACTCCAAAGTTTCAACATCATTGTAAAACGCTTTAAGTTTTGCGTCAACCGATTCAAAATACTCCAACGCAGTTTTGAGTTCGGAAGGTTTATATTTGTCTGCGATTTCTTTTGTAAAGCCTATCGCAGACTCTTTAACTCCGAGATATTGCGCAATATCTTTTGAAGAATACTTTGCAACACGTATATAGAACATTCTGCGATAAAAATTGTACAGCAATGCAAAAAGCGAGCGGACTTCTTCTCCTCTATTAAGCAGCGCGCGTACTATTTCGAGCGATTGCGAAGCATCTTTGTTGGCTATTGCGCGGCTCAAATTAAAAACTACGTATTCTGCATCTTTGTGAACTAACAATTCTACGTCTTTTTCGGAAACATCCGCTATACAATAATCGCACAATTTAGTAATTTCCGTATTGATACGCGCCATATCGTTAAGACAATAATTGCACAGTTTGGATGCGGCAAATTTATCTATCTTTTTTCCTCTCTTGTTAACAAAAGCAACTATCCATGCAATCAAACTGTTTTGTGAAAGTCTATTGCAATTTACGAATTCCACAAATTCTATTTGCCCAAATGGTTTATTGTCTGTACACGAAAAGACCAACACACAACTATTATCTGCGCTTCGCGCATACTTTTCTATTTTTTGCTTAACTTCCTGTTGTTTTTTGCCAATAGGAAAAACAAAGTTTTCTACAACAACTATTTTTTGCGGACTGAAAAAAGGCAATGTATTACATGACATTAGTATTTCATCTATATCGCCGCCCTGCTCATAAACATACTTGTTCATATCGGGGAACTCAATAGCGAGAGAGGCGGCAATATTTTCTATTGCCTTAGATTTTACCCATTCGTCATCACCGAAGACGACAAAAACCGGATAAAACTTTGATTTTAATGTATCTTTTAACGATATAAAATCCAACACTCTCAACTATCCCCTATTGTTGATACTTATTTTACCACGCTTTTCCGTTATTGTAAAGTTTCCGCATTTAGTTGTGCTGTATAACTTGGAATCAGAAGTTTCTTCCGCTATTATTTTTATACATTCCCAGTCAACTCTTTCAAAAACATTTACAAACGGAGAATATACGACATCACCGATTTTTGTTACAGCCGCAAGATTATCGGCAAGTGCAATTTTGTCGGTTGTTATTACCGTAAAAGTTATTTTTCCGACCTCAACACTCATAGCAATAGGCACTCCGTCATTGATATTTGTCACTTTAACGGCGCTGCCGACTGCCATATTGGGAGGAATGTCTATTATATCGACGTTATTGGCATTTAAATAATTATCGACAACATCATTCCCTTTAAAATTAACTCGGTATAATTTATCTATCTTATACTCTTGATAAATATAGTCCAAGCCGTTTATCGAAATTTCAGAATAATCATAACAATATAATTTTAGACTACAAACTTTATGTCTGGATAATTTGGCAACTATATCTCGGCATAACTCCATATCGGAACAATTGCTTATTAAGTGAAAGTTGTTTTCGCCATCGGTAACTATAATGCAGACATCCGAATAAGTCTCTAAAATACAAATGCTTTCATTTTGGCTCAACGGAACAACAGACACAACAAAGCATATTGCCAATACAACTGCAAGTACTATATTTGCGACCGCCTTTTTCTTTCCTTTCAAATTTACAAATCCGCCGAAAACATACATGCACACAATTATTACAGCCAGCGCCGAAGTTAAAGCCGGCAACACCATTGTTGCAAACGAAGCAGAAGAAACCAAGGCGGCAAAAATTCTTATTGATAGCAAAATTTTATCTGCAAGCCATGCAGCATAATGAAATACCCAAGGCAACAACCCCAATACTGTCATTACAAATACAACGGAAATAAGCGGTATTACAATTACATTTAGTAGTAAACCGAACACTGCAAGTTTTCCGTAAAAATACGATACTTGACAAATAGTACCAACCGTCGCACCCAAAGATACAGACATCATACGTAATAATTTGGCGACATAAATGTTGTGTATTTTAGAATTGATTTTGCGGTTTAATGAAGATGATACTGTCGCTATCCCGTACACCGCACCGAATGACAGCAAAAATCCCGCATCAAACAAATATACAGGTGAAAATAACAAAATGACAATGCCCGCTACGGATATTGAGTTCAACATATCCGCACGGCCGTGCAAAACTCTGCTAAGCAAAGACACCATTGTCATAATCAACGCCCGCATAACGGAAGGCACGAACCCGCAAATATACGCATAAAATAACAACGGCAAAACTACTATTGGAAGTTTGAGTATATTTTTGATTTTGAATTTATCAAGAATAAATATAAATACGGAAGATATAAATCCAACGTGCAAACCGCTGACGGCAAGGACGTGTACAATACCTGCATTTTGAAAATCTTCAATAATATCAATATCAACCGCATTTTTATTACCCAATACCAAGGCGTATGCGAGGTCGCTTGTTTCGGGCATATATTCGTCAAATACATTTCGGATATAGTTGCGGCATATTTCATCGAATGTCATTTCTCCGCCGTAAAATGCCACACCACCGACCTGTGTAACGGTATAATCTATACCGCTACGAGCGCCGTATGTACTTACCGTATCCTTAAAGATATAATTGTTGTGAATTTTTCCTCTGAATACAACAGAATTGCCAACGGCGACTTCATCCGACTCATCGGTATAATACCTAAAAGAAACCTTTCCTCTTAACTTTTCCTTTTCGCCGTCAGGAAAAGTTGCCGTAACATCACGGGCAACAACAAGCACGTAATTGTCATACGCCACGGTTCCATCCGAAACGTATCCTTCAAAAACAAGTAATTTATCCTCGTATATTCTCTTTGATACGGATATACAATTGAATATCGACAAAGAACTGACACCTAATATAAATGCAACGGCAATAGTAACTATCGGTTTAATGAATTTACGTTTGAATATAGCAACAAATACACCAACCGCAATAACAATACAAATTATAACAAACGGCAGTATCAAAGAATACAAAATACCTACTGCGGATAAAATACCTAAACAAATACCGCAAAAGGCTATTAGAGGATATCTTATGTTCAACAAACGATTCATACTACAAAAAAATCCTGCCATAGCCGTTGTTTTGCACGGATTCAACCTGAAAACACAGGGTGGGTAATCTGTCGATGGTTTTTGTCTTCCACTGAAACGCACACAGTACGTTTTCTAACTTAAATAAGCCGTCGAGGCCTGACATACACCGCCGAACTTCAATTCCCTTTTACGAAATGTGGTTGACGCAAAAGCAAAATTTATCGAACAAGGCAGGATTGTTATCTTAAGAAAGTGCGGAAATCAGTAATTTTGACATATCTTCCAAGTCATTACGCATATCCGCAAACACATTCAACGTATTTTTAAATCCAATCCAAACAAATCTCAGTATTCGCGGATTTTTCAGTTGAATGGCATTGGTCATAGCATTACAAATAGTCACGGCATCTATACGGTCATTTTCCGTTTTGAAATTTTGCTCGTCTAATTTCTGCCGCATAACTTCGCACAATGAAAGCATAGCCCTTAGCGTTTGCGTATTGATGTAGCATCGTTCAGCATAAAAATATTGTTCGGCACGCGCTTGGGCTTCTATATCAAGGCTATCAGGGTCTACGCTTTTCAGAATAGATTCACCGGCGCGTTTAAAAGGTTTTAACACCTGCTCTACAAAAAGAGCGTAACTTATATTGCTATCGGCATCGTAATAATACTCTTTTAAAAAATCAATGAAATTGCGCCTTCCGCTGTCAACTTCCGTCAACAAACACACGACAAAAGCAAATAGCCTGTTTCTATCGGTAGGTATTTTTAATTTTGCCTCTACAACGCCATTGGGACGGGTAAGAGTAATACGCGCGCGTGAAAATTCCGTTACATAAGAGGATGTTTTTAGCGTATCGGCAAGGCAACGTGTTAACACGGGCACTTTAACAATGCTTTTCAACAAATAAGCGATTTGCTTATCTACCATTATTAACTTACATTCAATCAATTGATTGATACTGTCGGTAAACAATGCCAATCCGTTACATTCAAACAATAGATAGACCTCCGTTTGCTTTACGAAATGCAAATATTACATTTTGCAAAATTATTATAACATAGTAAATTAAGTTTTCCAAGTATTTTTATTAAAAAGTGTTAAAACTCTTGTTGTAAAAGAATTTTTGTAGTATACTTATATACGCAATTTATGTAAATTTAAGGAGCAATTCGTCAATGCAAGCAGGAATAACACAAGACAGCGTTCAAAATAAGTTGATTTTGCTATTTGTGTTTGATAAAATGGAAACAGCAATGACGGAGAGCACCATCTTGGATTTGTGTTCATACAAGAACAATTGGATTGATTTTACAAACTGCAAACAAACCCTGTTGGATGTCGTAGATAACGGATTTGTTTACAGAACCAAACCTCTCGGGCGCGATACTGAAGATATGTATGATTTGACTACAGAAGGACGCGTATGTTTGGCTCATTTCTACACTCGCATACCGAGTAGCGTCAGACAAATGATTTCCGATGACATTAAGCGTAAACGCATAGAATACCGCCGACGTCAAGATTATGTGGCCACTTACGACAAATGTCCCGATGGCAGTTACGATGTTACGCTGCGCATAGATGAAGCAACAAAGACCACTCTTGAAATACACTTAAATGTAATGACAAGGAACATAGCAAAGTATCTTGAAAGAAGTTGGCAAGAAAAAGCCCCTACCGTTTACGGTAAATTGGAAGAATTATTGATAGAATAATATACATAAATTAAACATTTATGATTTATAACGCACAAGGTATTTAATCCTTGTGCGTTTTGTATTAAATAGATTTATTAAATTTTATGATATAAATCGCCGGTATTTTCCAAGAGTATAGAAACATCACAATAACTACATCAAATATCTATATTTGATGTTTTAAAGTGTAACAAATCAAAACACGTAAAATCCGAATAATTATATGCAGCACCATATTCCTATATCAATATTCAAATAAATATATTGTGCGCGTATACACTTTCGGCATAAAACTAATTTTATGTAATGACTCTAATTATCGCCGGCAATTAAGTATATTCAATAGTTTAATACACCTATTCCTAACACCTTTACAAATTGCACAATATAATGCAATAACAATAGTTTAAACATACATATTTACAATTAAGCATCACAAACTGCCTTACGCATAATACTGAAACTAAAAAACAGCAATGTCTTTAAACGTAAATCTAATCTTGATAATTAGTTTCAATATTATCTGCAGTGTATATGTCATTATCAAAAGGCAACGCTAAACACAGAGAACGCCAGTATTAAACAAACTAAATTAAAATTGTAAAACGGTAAGTGCAAAAAAAAAGACGGAAAACTCCGTCTTTTTACTAAAATCAGTTTTTCGGCTTATCGTATAAATCCCGATAATCGCTTGCCCCGTAAGACATATATGC
>JAMPHX010000002.1 GCA_023663205.1 Corallococcus sp.
CTATTTACATCGATTGGGGCGCATTTATAAATGCCATTATCAACTTTTTACTTATTGCGCTTGTGCTGTTTACCATTGTAAAAGCAATCAACTCGTTTGCAAACAGCGGAAAGAAACTTACAGAAAATTTAAAGAAAAACAGCATTTCCAAGGAAGACAAGGCGGAAATGAAACAACTTGGCATAAATTTGCGCGACAAGCAAGCGGTAGAAGCATACTTTGCAGAAAAGGAAGCAAAAGCCAAAGCCGAAGAAGAAGAGAAACAACGCAAAGAAGCCGAAGCGACCGCAAACGCGCCTGCACCCGTAACCACCGAATCCCTGCTTGCGGAAATCCGCGATTTGCTTGCAAAAGAAACCAAATAAAATCATTTGCAAAAATAACATTAGTTTCAATCAAATATTTTGACGCAAGTAACCCACTGTATCTTACCCACAAGACAGTGGGTTACTTGTTTTAAAGACTACATTATTTGCAAAATGTATTGTAAAAATATTTAGTTTACCCAAACAAACCGTTATCAAGTTTTGGTCTTAACCACAAACCGTGCCGACGGTTTGCAAGCACACTCTTGTCGCATTTCAACGGCACCTTATTACCAAATTCTTAACACGCACAAATTGCACTACTGCCGTTAAACATCGCTTACACAAAGCGGCAACCTAACCAAATTCACAGTAGTCATTTTAAGTATTTATTGTTTCACTCAAAAACCTTGACATAAGTAAACATATTGGAAAACACCCGTCGCGCTGATTGCAGTTTTTCGTCTTACGTCAAATCATAACCGAAAAACAATTAAAAGCAACGAGTTTTTCTCGTTGCTTCGATTGGTTGCGGGAATGGGATTTGTAAGGAGCAAAGCGACGGAATAGGGATTTTTGCAAAAAAAATCCCGTCACCTCATTGTCTGTCACAATTCCTGCGAAATTGCTTGGGACATCACTACGTTCCTTGCACGGGTTATACTTCGCTTCGCTCGGCTGAGGAGCCTGATGAACTACCGGACTAGGGGTTCCCGCGACAACGATTTGCGCAGCAAATCTTGCAACCGCGGTTTTTGCGGTTATATAAAACAAAAAGTACCGAGGACTACTCGATACTTTCAATGGTTGCGGGGATGGGATTTGAACCGTCTAAGATATAAAAAACCAACTCCGCTTACAGTCCAAATTACAGGCTTAAAACAACAAAAATACATTTTAGGCAAAACTGCTGACACTCGTTTTGACACTCACTTTATTTAACTATATTTTTCCATATTTCCAGCGCCCGACATGTCGGGCGCATTTTATTAGATCGAATTTACTTTACCTATGTATACGCAACGCACTTGCCGCAAATTGTCCGCGCGGCTTCGCTTCTTGCGCGGAAAATTTGTTTTTCGGCACTAGTGCGTTGCTTGCTATCTATCGTCGTTGACGTTCGTCATACCATATAGGCGCATTTTCTTTTAGTCGGAAATCCTCGTAATCCTCGATACGTCCATATGCAACATACTTGTCTGTTATCTCGGCTACAATGTTAAATTCGGGCGGGCGGATTGTGTCCCAAGCCTCATCGTAAAACGTCAAAATGTAATTGACATCAAAATATGCATTTCGATTGCGAGCACGGGCTATTGCGTAGTTTTCAACAGCCAATTCACACATTTTAGCGAGTGCGTCTTGCCGTATGTTTTTTATTAACAAATATATGCTTATTATCTCTGCGCGCATTTCTTCCGAGGTTTGCTTTTTGTAAAATTGCGGCGTTATTGTGCGACAAATTAAGTAAATTGTTTTCGCTATACGGCTTTTATCTTGCTCGGAAGTTATGCTATTTAAAGTTATAGTTAAATCGTTCATAGCCACTCCTAAATCTTTGCAAGTTCGTCAATCCAACTCTCTGGCGGCTCGGTCTTCGTTTTACCTTTGCCCTGCTCATATGTACCCCAGTAACGCAAAAGCGATTTCCAATTTTTGACGCCTTGCCAGTTTTCCTTTTCGTAGTAGTAAAAAAATCTTGCAGGGTCTACGGCACTGTTTATTTCTTTGCAATAGTTTTCTACTTCTTCAAATGTCGGCGGAATAAAAGTATTTTGTGTGTTTTGTTTTAGCGGATTTTCCGCTATAAAACTCTCTCCTTGGCTAATCTTAACTGGATTAAACTCATCTAAACTATACTGTGGCGACAAATTTGCATTTTTGGCTGACAAATCCGCGTTTTTGTCGGCAAGGTTGTTGCCAACAAGAAAACTATACGGCTTGCCCTTTTCAATTAAAAGCAATCTTTTTTCGTTTGTATACAGTGTGTCTTTTCTACGTGACGGGCGTATCTGATTGCTTACCAACCAATCACGCACTACAACGGGATTACCTTTTCCGAAAGACAGTAAAAAGCCGTTTGTTATAAGTTCGTCAAGGTGCTTTTGTTCGCAACGCGTATTGCGAACAATGCTCCTATAATTGTTTATAAAACCGTCATCGTCGGCGTGTTGGCACAAATGCAAATACAACATCTGCGCAGAATGAGACAGTTCAAGAAAGTCGTCGGTCTCTGTCACGTCTACCGAAAACATTCTCCTATTTGCCATTTTTGTTTACCTCTTTTTTTAATTTTTCGTAGTGAGATTTTAAAATATTTGCTTTGTTGCGCCAACTTATTATTTCTTCTTGCAATTTGTCCAATTCGTCTTCATCCGATACGTTACCGCCTAACTTCTTGCGCAGACGCGCATTTTGTACTTGCAAGTTAAGTATTTTGCGTCGCAATTTGGCAATAGTTGTGTCGCGCTCGGCAAGTTTGCCCGTATAATCTCCGATATCGGCGGCAAGCCCGAACAGGCACATTGAATAATGCTTTACCAATTCCGTCGTTTGCTCGGTCACCGAAAGCGTTAAATCTTCTTTAATTTCGTTTACGTTTTTGTATTTGGGTTTAAAGTCTTCCATTTGTTTTGCTCCTTTATGTTAGTAGTTATCTGTGAATTTTTAATTGAACGGTTGCTCCGACGTCGAGCAAATTTCACTGTATACAGTGATTTTGACGCAACGTCATCGATACCGTGCGCGTTGTTTTTCACTGAATGTTTAGCGGCGTAGTTCATAGACGCCGCAAATGTCAATGTGCTTTTTCATTCTCCGCCACGTAGCAATTTGTTGAATGTTTCTTCGTACCGTGTAGCAAGTTCGGCAAATCCCTGCTCAAATACAAGTTCGCAGTCTACTTTGATTTCGTCAAGTATTCCGTGCATTGCATTAAGCAAAGTTGCCTGTACGTTGACATTACGTTCTTTGGCAAGTATCTGCAACAGATTGCGCAAATCGGATATGCGCAACAACGTAAAGTCACCCATAAAGTTTGATGTCACGTCGACGTCGCGGCGCAGTTGCTCCAACTGCGCGCGCATTTCGTTAACTTTTAATTGTAATTCTGTCTGAGGGCTTGTTTTAGTCATTATCCGCAATCTCCATAACCATATACAAATCCTGTATCTCTCCTTTTACTGTTGGTATTTGACTGTCGACGTAATCCGTTAAAGAGTCAAATCTCTTTTTAAATTCCTCATCTTCCATAAGACAGGGGCAAAAGGTTAAGTTTTCAAGATACCTATAAGCGTACCAGTATACCTCATTTGTTTTCACTTGCATAGTTAATTACCTCCGAAAAATATATTGTTAAGTTCGTCAAAGTCAATGCCGAATATCCTTGACATTTTAGCCATAGTAAACGGCGTAGGCTTGTAGCGGTTCATTACCCAACCGTTGACGGTAGAAGGCGTTACGCCGATAGCCTCGGCGAACTCCTTTTGCCTATAACCTAACTTGCGGATTAACTTAACTAATTGTGCATTGTGTTGTTTCATTTTCTTTTACTCCTTATTTTGTATTTAACGCCCCAATATGGGTCGTTTGATAGAATATACAATATATTTTGGGTCACGTCAACCCATTTTGGGGCAAATATGGTAAAATATATAAAAAAAAGGAGTAGAAACAATGTTTAAAGTGCTTTTAAAAAATCTTCGAGAAGAAAAAAAACTAACACAAGAGAATGTTTGCGAAAAACTTAACGTATCAAGAAACTGCTACGCCTCTTATGAGCAAGGGCGCACCGAACCAAACATAGAAATGCTTGTAAAGTTAGCCAACTTGTTTGAGTGTTCCGTCGATTATCTGCTCGGCAGGGTGTCCGACATCGATACAATTGAAATACAAACAGATTTGACGGAACAGCAAAAAGAGTTGCTAAGCAACTTCGACAGACTCAACACAGAGGGCAAAGCGCGTCTGCTCGGCTACCTGCTTGCCCTGCTCGGTATGCCTGCGTATTCGCGCAAGCAGTGAATTATACAGGCATTGGGCGCGCCCATCGGAATGGCAGCACAAAGCAAAATCACTGTATAGAGTGAAATTTGCGCGACGTCGGCGCCGGATGAGATAATATATTTCACAGAAAGATAACAACGGCAAAAGCCGTGTTTAATAAAATAGCCCGTTGTCGGGCGTTTCAAGATTTGTCGGACAGAACGGGCAAAGGAGACAATATGAATATAAAAAAATCTTGAAACACTTGCAGCAAGGCTGAAAGAAGATTGCATTGTTTTAAATGCAATACTCGGCGCAATGGATTGTTACGAAGATTGCGCCGCCGAATACTCCGAACCCTCGGACATGTCAAAACGAATGCCAGCAGTTTTGCCGAAGGAAGGAGAAGAAGTGAAAAGATACAAGGGCAAAACAATCCGCCGCCGCTCCGACGGGCGTTGGTGGGTAAGGTTCAGGCAGAACGGCAAACAAGTAAGCGTATACGGCAGAACGCAAGCGGAATGTTTGGACAATCTGAAAGAGGCATTGAAACAGCAAAACAAAGGCAATAAGCCGACAAGCAATTTGACGCTCGGAGAATGGCTCGACAAATGGCTTAAACTGTACAAGATAGGCAAAGTTAAGCCGTCGACACTCGAACAAATGCAACGCTATTTAAAAGTTGTTGAGCCGATAGCAAACATCAAATTGAAAAAGTTAACTGCAATAGACGTACAAGAGTTTTTGAACTCGATAGACAAGCCGCGGAAGCGTGAAAAACTGCACTTGTTTTTAAAAGACGCTTTAACAAAGGCAGTCAAAAACAAGTTAATTACAAGCAATCTGTTTGACGGCGTAACATTGCCCAAGAGAACAAAAAAGCAGTCAATCGCATTAACTCACGAAGAAGAACGTCTATTTGTTGCCGAATGTCGGGAACGTCCGCAGGGTGACTTATTTTTATTCTGTTTGTATCAAGGGTTACGGCTCGGCGAAGCGTTGGCATTAACTTACAGCGACATAGATTTCAATAAAAAGACAATTACGGTAAATAAATCGCTTGACGGTTTCGGAAACGTCACAACGCCCAAAACTGCGACATCGACACGCACTTTGCCATTGTTCAACCGTGCGGCTAAACTGCTTAGCAAGACGGGACAAGGAAATATATTTGTATTTCGGCGTAAGACGTATCAAAATACGATGTTGAAAATATGCGAAAAGTTAAATTTACAAAATGTCAGCGTGCATACTTTACGGCATACATTTGCCACACGTTGCGCCGAAGCAGGCGTTGCCGTGAAAGTCGTTCAAAAGTGGTTAGGACACTCAACGCTTGAAATGACATTAAATACGTATACTCACGTCAATGCAGATTTCGAGGCGAAAGAAGCAATAAAATTTGACACTCAATTTGACACTCACGAAGAATAATTTTTTCCAAAACAAAAGAAAAACCGCCCATAATTAGGCGGTTAAACTGTGCAAAACTACGCAAATAGACGTTAAAAGCCGTAGTTTTGCCGCTAATGGTTGCGGGGATGGGATTTGAACCTCATGACCTTCGGGTTATGAGCCCGATGAGCTACCAGACTGCTCTACCCCGCGATATAATATTGTTGCCCTGTTTTGTTACGCCATCGGGCTCGGCGTTCGCTTCGCTCGGCTGAGGAGCCTCGATTCGCCACCAGACTGCTCTACCCCGCGATATAATACATCTATTAGATGTAACGGTATAATAACATCATTATACGCATTTGTCAACTGTTTATGTAGATTTGGCACAAATACGACAAAAAATGTGATTTTTGAACAAACGCATAAACTCTGTATGCTCGCCGAGTACGCAAATTTTTTGTCACCCAAGCAAATAAGCCGCAATCACTCGCTATATTACATATTTTGGTATCAACTACCGTTTCGGTAAAAGTATTGTCCGTCACCTATTTGTTTACATTATGTGCGACTTTGCCAACGCATTGCGCGTAAGATATATACAGCCGTTCATCAGCACATTGTACACGGGTACGGCAAGATTAACCGCAACGGGTATCAGCCAAAAGTATTTGTAGGCAAGAATATTTTCAAACACCACAGGCGTTACCAAATACGTTGCGCCCGCCGTAATTGCAACGGCAACTTCGCACAAAACAAAAAACACAATCCACTTTGCCCAAACGGGAACTCTCGGCACCTCGTTGCCGTCCTTGACCCTTTTGCTTTCTGCAAAGACCTTCCACATGGCAAACGGCATTGCGAACGTCACAATAGGGGCAACGTAAACAATATTGCCAAAGCCCAAAATTACGCCCAATATACTTGCCGCGATGTAGGTAAACACAGAATACAACCCGTATCGGGCGTCTATTACAAGCGGAACCGCTACTGCTACCGAAGCCACTACCGCAAGCATAAGCGCAACCCACTTGACGTACGCCGCAAGCCACACGCACAAAACCGCAACCGCCGCGCATACGCCGGATAGGGCAATAAGTTTGGTTTTATTCATATATCAGCGTCCGCACATACAACTTGCGCAGTTGCAGCAAGCGTTGGCAAGCAGGCAGTCGCCGCAAGCGGTGCCCGTACAAGTGCCGTTACCGCTGCCTACCGACGGTCCGCTGCTGACGGGGCGGGAAGTTGTACGCAGTTGGTCGGGACTAATCGAATTGGACGCCAGTATCTTTACAAGTTTGTCAAGACTGTCTTTGTAACGTTGATTATCCGGTTCTATTTGCAATGCAAATTCAAGTTGCTTTTTGCTTTCCAAAAACCAATTGCGCTTATAAAATATTACCGATTGCAAATAGTGCCACTCGGCATCGCGGCTGTCGGCGTTATCCAGCAAGTCCTGCGCTTCGTCGAGTTTGCCGTCTTTAATAAGACGCTGTATTTTACCGTAACCGTCGCCGAAATCTTGCGCGTCGGTTTTTGCAGACAAATTTGCCATAATATCTCTGTACGCAATTTCCAATTGCTGCAATTTTTCGGCGGCTTCTTCGCCATCTTCGCCTGTCAAAAATCTGTCGCGTTGATACTTTTGACGCAAGGTTTTGTATCTTTCGTCAACTTCTTCGCGTGTTGCGGAAGGCGTTAACCCAAGAAACTCGTATGCGTTGTAATCCATATAAACGTCTCCTTTAATATTTACCCAATACCTGTTTTGTTTTGTCGCGCAGCGACTCGTATATTACGTTGGACAATATGCAAGTGTATTTTGTCAAATTCAAATCGTTGTAGCATTGCGCAATGCGGTTGAGCGTTGCGTACATTACAAAACTGATTTCGTCCAAGTGATTGGTAACGTCCCTTTCGTTTGTAAGCGAAAAGCAACTTACAATTGCGTTGTACTGACCGCTTTTGATATCCTGCGCCACATCGTCCAACGCATCTATCAAGTATATCCATTTGCCAATGTTGTAACACAAATCGAAAATATAACCGTTACACTCATTTCCCAACATAACCTCTGCAAAATCCTTTGAAAGATTTGCAAACGGATGACATACCTTGTCAAGCGCACCGCAGCCTTCCTTTTCCAAGTTGCGCAACTGCTCGTAACGGTTTTGCAACTTGCCGTTCAGTACGGGCTCCAAATCTGTCGCTTTTAGGTAAGTTTTTTTCAAAGATTTGAGCGCGGCTTTCTTTTTGAATTTACCGCCGTCTACTACGTCGTCGTACAAGTTTAGATAAACAAGCAATATGTTAGCGGCGGCAAGTCTATCGCACAAAGATGTTTGTTTAAGTATGCTGCGCTTTTTGAAGGGATGTGCGATACAGCGCTCGCTAAGCAAATCGACATCTATATTCAAAAAACTGTGGAACAGCACATTGAAAAATGTTATGTCGTAGTTGACCGTCGCGCGCGGAGATTGTCCGAACAAACGCTTTGTGGACATACACAGCCCGCACATAAATGTTTGATATAACCCTTGCTGGCCTTCTTCGAGTTTGTCCTTGGCTATATTTACATAACCGAACATCAACGGAACCTCGGTATAAAGCCTATTTTGCGATACACCTTGTCGAGCGTTTTTTGCGCAATGCAGCGCGCCTTTTCCGCGCCGTCTTTGAGTACCGATTCCAAATACGCCTTATCTGCAAGCAGACGTTGCTGCTCTGCCTGAATGGGAGCAAGCGTTTCCGTCACCGCTTCCGCAACCGCCTGTTTGAAATCGCCGTAGCCTTTACCCTCAAACCGCTGTTCCGTTTCCTCTACCGATACGCCGCTGCACAGCGAGTAGATTGTAATAAGATTGCTTATTGCAGGTTTATCCTCGGCAAAACGAACTTGGGTGTCGCTGTCTGTGACGGCGCGGCGCAACTTGCGGTACACATCGTCTTTGCTGTCGGTAAGAGCAATGTAGGCGTTTTCGTTTTCGTCGGATTTGCTCATCTTTTTGGACGGGTCGGCAAGACTGCGTATGTTTGCCGCCGATTTGTTAATCAGCAAATCCGGCACGGCAAATGTCGGCGAATACTTGTTGTTAAACCGTATTGCAATGTCGCGCGCAAGTTCTACGTGCTGAATTTGGTCTTTGCCTACGGGCACCAAATCGGTTTGATACAGCAAAATGTCGCTTGCCATAAGCACGGGGTAGTTCATAAGCCCCATATTGATATTGTCGGCGTGTCTGCGCGATTTGTCTTTGAACTGCGTCATACGGCTAAGTTCGCCTATATATGCATTGCAATCCAATGCCCACGTAAGTTCGGCATGCGCGGGAACGTGCGACTGTATAAACAAAATGCTCTTTGCGGGGTCGATACCGCAAGCAATGTACAATGCAAGTAAATCCATTGTATTTTTGCGCAGCACGGCAGGCGTTTGGTTTACCGTAATGGAGTGCATATCCACAACGCAGTAAATACAATTGTAATCTTCTTGCAACGGTTTCCAGTTTTTGATTGCGCCCAAATAGTTGCCGAGGGTTATTCTGCCCGTCGGCTGTACGCCGCTAAAAACCGTCTTTTTTGTTATCTGCTCCATAGAATGCCTCCGAAACGTATATAGAGTATTGTAACACTTACAAATTACAATGTCAACAAGACTGTCGGATACGATGGTGTCAAGTTTTTGACGGATGATTTTTCAACAATTTGATAAAATTTTCTTAATTATGCCTTGTGTTGGCGTTAATTTATCTTCTAAAATCGGAATACGGTACGTTCCGATGCCGACGTCGGATAGTATCTTGCGACGTTTCCGAGAAATTTTTTCTTGTGTTTTCCTATTTGTCCGAATTACCAAATTCAGAAAATTGCCGCCATTGTACATAAAACATCTCAATTGCGCGATGCGCTCTGCCCCGGCAATGCTCCACCCCATTGGACGACTTGACATACGTTTGGAAAGAACGTGCGAGACATGACCTTCCGCAGAACAAACAACTTCTTCGGAAAAATCGATCTCCGAGTAATTGTTGAACAGGTAAATCAAATTTTGTCGTATCGATGCGTCCGCGCCGTTGAATACCGCTTGCTGCATGATCGATTCCAATTCGTTCTCAGCCGAACAAGATTTCTCCTTTATAAGACTTCTCAGACGTATGTAATTTCTTTTATTCCCCGCGCTTGCAGCCGTTAGGCTTCGATACGCGTGGAATTTGTCTAAATGATATTTGGACGTTATCGAACCACTCCGTTCCCGCTTTAATCCAAGCAGCGCCGTCGCCGGACAGATGAACACACACTCGATTGCCGTATCGATTAAACACATATCGCGCCACTCTATCCCAAATGTCGTCTGCATCTGACAACGTCGAAAAATAACGCGCATTAATAAGCGCCGTTCGATTGCTCCCGGCATCACGTCGCCCTTCATGAACATATACTAACTTTACTTCTGCATTTTTACCGTCGTTCAAATGAATATGATCCTCGTCCGCCTCGATATAAATCTGACGGTATTGCCTTTCGCAATTGTTGACAACTTCGCATTTTTCTTCGTCAATTTTATTTCGGTGCACTACGTTAAATGCGGTTTGACGCGAACAGCCGCTACGCCAAAACTGCTCGATGCAGAATCGGATAAAATTTTCGCTTGCAAGCCGTTCTCTATGCGAGAATATCTGCGGATATTTAGCGCATCATCAACGGCAACAAAGTAACAATCGTTTACTTTGTCGTAATACTGATTTCTGACAAGTTGAACGTTTCCCATTGACGTCAATAACCTTCTTGTCTGCTTGCTTTTTATCACAACGTTCGAAGGACGATTCCTTGAATAATCGTCCTCAATCAGTTTACACATTTGTTCGACAAAGTAACAACCGACACCGTTAACGCATTGTTGTGTCTGCTCCACTATATCCTGTAAGTTCATTTTCTTTTGTGTTATCGAGTTCGCAATAAGCATTAACTCTTGTCGGGCCATTGCTAAAACAGCGTCCACAAGTTCCGTATTTTGCATATTTTTTCTCCGTTTTTATCTAATTTTATCAAAATTCTGGCGAGAACACAAGAAAAGAACGAATTAACGTCATAATTCGGGTAATTTATGCCAAATTTCGGTTTTTCAACCGTTTTCGACTACTTTTTTAATCATAAAGACGCTAAAACGACAAGAAGCACCGTTTAACGCCCTTAAAATTGTAAAATAAAAACTTTGCAACAAAAAAGCAAGCATTTTAAGTTCAAAATACCTGCTCAAATACCTAATTATTGCTATCTTTGATAGCATAGATAGCAATGCTTGCTACGCTATCAATGCTATTTATGTTATCTTACGTTGCCCTTACCATTACTGCGCGCTACGCCGTTACGCAAGTTTACTTGCTTCTTGCCGGACGCGACGTCTTTCTCAAACTGCCGAAGTCCAACAGATTTGTCATTCGGCGGTTCGTTAATATCTGCGGTTCTCTCCGGCGTCGATTTCTGCCTGCGCGCCGTCAAACTGTTACGCAGCGTATTGACATCAGAACCGATAACGAATTGCGTTAAATCAAACGCTTGCTGATAATCCGTCAAATCGATTTTATTGGTACAAGACGGGAGCCACGGACAGTTTTGCATTAAACGTTCTATAATGTCAACAACTTCCTCTATGCGCATCTCTTTGTCAGATAAATAGCCCGAATACTGTCTATGCGCAAAACCGTGTTTCCGAAGAAACTTTTTTATGTCCGAATAACCGTGTTTATACACCTTTTGGGACTTCATCTTTTTGGTGTCTAAGTCAAAATTTATAGCGCGTCTAACAGGCGCTTCGCTTAACGAATTTTCCAATTCCATAATTCTATTGCGCGTACGCTTTCGCAAAATTAGGATAATTTTCTAAAGCATGGGATAGTGTGTCGGAATATCTCGTCGGTTCGTACCAAATCCATTTTTCTACAGATGCGGCAAACCATTCTTGATCACGCAAATAAACGTAACAAAACGCTATATCCGCCAACTGCTTCGGTTCCCGCTGCGGATTGCCGTAGTACATGCGCGAACTGTCTTCGAGTATTTCCTTACTGCAAAAGTGTTCCTCGAATATATCGTCTATCAAGTCCCACATTTTGTCTCTGTCCCACTTGCCGATACGCTCTATCTTGGCGTCGTCAAGTTTTATTAACATTTTTACCATTGCGCTGCTCCTTTGTTAAAATTACTCGTCATTGTCGTCATCAGTCGGCGGAGTAATCTCCAATGCTTGTTTGTCAGTTGCGTTTAGCGGGGAAACAACTGACTGCCCCAATTGCTGTTCGATATCCGTGCGGGCATTTTTGGCAACGGTTCCGCCGCGCTTTGCAATTTGTTTGCTTTCCGTAAACGTTTCGGGCTGTTCTCTACGCGATATCGCCGTAGTAGTAACCTCGGCAAGCATATTGAGGACGAGTTCGATATTCGTCATGTTGTCGCGTAAGTTTTCTTTGTGAAGTCCTTTTAACTGTTTGTATTCCGCTACAGTCATTCCGCTCCACGCTTTTGTCATCTCGTTTGTTAGTATAGCGTAATCTTTGTCGCGTTCGATTCCCCGCGATTTCCATTCGTCGGTAAGTTCCTTACGCATTTCGATTGTCTGCAAACGTTGATTTATCCAACCTTCGGTGTAGCCCTTTGCGCGATAGTAGTCCGCTCCGCGCAGTATCGCCTTTTCGGGGTCGGCAATCTCGTCCAAACGCTCGCTGCCTACTTGCGCTAACCACATTTTAAACGGTTCCGCCTTGGGGGACGGTATCGACTGCACAAGACGAAGAACGCCTGCGGTGTTGAGGCAGTCGGTCTTATAGTACTTACCGTCGGACGATTGTAATTTCAGTTGGTTACAATTTGTAACCAACTCACTACCCTCCTTTGCTAGACGGTTTTTTAATACCTTCCAATAATTTCGCGGATTAGGACTGTCTGTTAATATGCCTACAACATCCACTACAGAAAAATACCAATCGTTTTCTTCGCCGTTCCATAAAGCGCGTATTTGCTTGTTCTCGAATACCTTTAACTTATCCATTTGTTTTAACCTTTGCTATCTTTGATATTTTTGCTATCAAAATTAACTGTGCTATCTTAGATATCTATGCTAACAATGTTAGCCCATTAGGTCCTTAAACTTGTCTATTTTTTCTTTGTGCGCTTCTACTGTCTCTCGGAATAAATCGTTGACAACATTGTTTTGATTGCCGCCGCGCATCTGAACATATATGAGAAAGTCTTCCCAAATTTCGTCGTCAATTCTGAAAAAATGCGGCGAGCGCTGTACTTCTCTTGTTTTCGGCCCGGGCTTTTTGCGTTCCTTCGCCGGCGTTGATTTTTCTTCTGGCGACGAACCTGTATTGTACAGATCGTCAAGCGCGAATTGCTTTTTGGATATCTTTGTTTTCTCACATTAAATATAATATTTCGTCTGTAAGTAAACGATAATCTTCCGCAGCGCCGCTGTTTTTCTTGTAGTCCGAAACGGACATGTGTAGCGCTTGCGACGTAGGAATATCTACTGTAAATCTTATTGCCGTTTGAAATAGGCGGCTATTCAACTAATCCTTCGCTTGCCGTTCCAACACGGGCTCGAATGTTTTTGTCAAACTTCTGCGCTTGTTATATTTTACAACCAACAATCCCATAATGTCAAGTGTCGGATTTATTTCGGGCGGCGTCAATATTTTGCGGACAAATTTTGTAAAATACTTGAAATTTACTTTACAATTTCCTGCGCAGACGTTATTTTTCCGCCAATACGACAATGCCGAGTCTTTGGCAAATACTTTTGTCAGTTAATGTTTTTGATAAATTGCATAACGGCAATCAATTTTCCGTTTAAAACAAACTTATGGTACTATTTGATGATTTTGACAAGTTTTAGACTAATACCGTATTTAATAAAACAAGATTATTTAACAAACGGTTCAACAAATTTCACAAAAAAATTAGCGGATACTCGAGTATCCGCTTGATTTTTACATACCGTATCTTTTCTTGAACTTGTCCACTCTGCCGCCGGCGTCTACAATCTTTGCCTTGCCCGTAAAGTACGGATGGCATTTGTTGCAGATTTCTACCTTGATTACGTCGGTATTCTTGGTAGTACCCGTCGTGAACGTCGCGCCACAAGCACATACAACAGTCGCAGTGTGATAATTGGGATGTATACCTTGTTTCATGTCGTCACCTTATATCTGATATATTTTGTCCTTATGGACAAGTCAGCCTAACAATTATATAACTTTTGTGTACTGCCGTCAAGCAATTGACGTTATTTAAGTTGCGAACCGCGCAAAGCAAAGTAGCCGCCTGCGCCGAAACCTGCAATAAATATTACGTCCCACATAAGTATCTTGGCAACAAGTCCGCCTTCGGGTGCGGAAACAAATAGCATTGACGAATTGAAGAAGGGACACCACTCCAAAGCGCCGGCGTCTATTTTGCCCGCAGCCACGTACAATGCCAAAATCATCATTATCATTGCGCCGACAAACACAACCACAACCAAACTGAGGATTATTGCCCAAGCCTTCTTGCGGGTGATTGTCAAAAAGAACAGCGACATTGCAGACACCGCAACGGCATTGAATATTGCAAGTCCCATGGAGATAAATATACCCGAAACAACCGTCTGCGCGTCAAACCCGCCGTAGCCGAACGATACGCCTATGAGGAATATCTGCATCAAAAGTTCGGTAAATACAATTGCCAACGACATAACGGCAGAAACGATTGCATAAGCAAAGTAAATTTCTCCGCGCGATTTATTGGCAAGCAATGCGTTGCGGATTGTTCCGTCGCTGTACTCCGAACCGATAAACAATGCAACGCCTATTACTGCAAGCACGCAGCCGTCTGACATAAGCGACGCCGCATTTTGCCCGATAGAATCTATATTCAACTGTGTCGACGCAATATCTCCCAAACCTGCGGACGACGCTACGCTTATTGCCACAAGACCTGCGGCTATACCCATCAATATCCACAGCAAAGAGGTTTTTCTGAGATGATAAAACAAACTTCTGACTAACTTAATCACAGATTTCCGCCTCCTTTTGTAAGATTGATAAAGTAATCTTCAAGGTCGCCGCCCACCGTGGTTACGTCGGAAACCTCTATACCTTCCGCCGCCAAAACGGAAATGACGTTGGAAGCAACTACGTCCTCGCGCAGGATTTCGATTGCGTCGCCGTCGGCGCGCACTTCTCCTATGCCTGCTCTTTTGAGTGCGGCAAGGGCGTTAAGCACCGAGTTGACCGTTACTTTGATATGCTTTTTGCATCGGTTTGCAAGTTCTTCCGCAGAAATTTGTTCGATAATTTTGCCCTTTTCCATAAAGCAATACGTCGTGGCAAACTTCCCGAGTTCCGACAAAATGTGGCTGGAAATAAGTATTGTCATTCCGTAATCTTTGTTGAGTTTTACAAACAACTCACGCATATCGTGTATACCCTGCGGGTCAAGTCCGTTAGTGGGCTCGTCCAAAATAAGCAGTTCCGGCTCGCCTATTATCGTCATGGCAATAGCCAAACGCTGACGCATACCCAAAGAATAGTTTTTTGCTTTCTTTTTGAGCGTAGAGGTAAGCCCCACAAGTTCAAGCGTCTTGTAGATTTTTTCCTTATCGGGAACTATTCCCAAAAGACGGCATTGCGCTTCCAAATTGTCGACACCCGTCATATCTGGATATATGGAAGGACGTTCCACTATTGCCGCAACGGTGGTATCCGTGCGTCCGCCGTCTGGACATATTGCAAAAGAACCTTCCGTTGGTTTTATCAAGTTTGTCAACAACCTTATCAGAGTGGTTTTGCCCGCTCCGTTTCTTCCCACCAAACCGCAAATTTCGCCTTTGTTTACCGTAAGCGAAACACTGTTTACAGCCTTGTAGGGAGGGTAGACTTTTGTAAGGTTGTAAGTCTGTATGATAGGTTGACTCACTGTACTGCACCTCTTACGTTTATTTCGGCAAATGCCGATACGGCTACAAAAAGCCCGTATAAACAGTATACACTACATTACTTCAAAATGCAACAGTTTTTGTTTTGGCGGCACATTGCCGAACATTATCTATATCAAATACCGTCTTGCAAAACGGTTTACGACGGGACACTCCGCCTACGTTCAAAACAAATCCTATGTTACCGAAGTATTCGCGTATATATTCCATCGGGCATTTGAACAAATCGGAATATATTTTGCATATATTCGCAAAAATTTACTTTGCTTTTCGCAAGTTGAACGTACAAATAAATTTACACAAACCGACTTGTTTTGCACAAAACGGTTGCTTAATGATTTAATCAAGCAGTTTGCAAAATGGGCGTTGCGCTTTATCTTTGTGTCTGTGCAACCATTGCATCCGCTGCTTATATATTCCGTTGCTTATATATACGGCAGATTTGAAAATCTGCTCTTTGCAGTAAAAAATGCGTACCGCCGCAAAAGTCCAAATGCGACTTTGGGGCAAACGGTACACATCTAAAAAATTACTCTGTCTTATTGACTTTTACAAATACCTTAGGTATTTTGCTTTTTGCGAGGGGGAGTGATAATACGATTTTTGCGGCACAGGGCTAAACGCAGTTAGCAATGGCGCATACGCAGATTTTGTACGGTATTATGCGCTGTTTACTTTGTCCAACCGTTCTGCGATTAGATTATCCTATTATCAGAAAATCTGCGTCTTTATCAACTTCTATGCTGCCGCAACTGTCAAAGATTCCCAACATCTTGGCAGGATTTTCCGTCATAAGTTTTATTGCTTTGGCAAGAGGAAGTTCGGTAAACTCTATTGCATTGGTGAAGCACTCGTCGGCAGTCAATGTGCTGCCTGCGCGCGTGCCTGTTTCTGCAATTGTAGCGTCGCCGTTTTTTACAACGACTTCTTGTCCGCCCAAGGTAAATCTGCCGTCGCCCATGCCCGTTGCCATCATACTGTCGGTTACGGCAATTACCCTGTCCGCGCCCTTTACCTTGGCAAGCAACTTGACGTTTGCGGGGTGAACGTGTTTGCCGTCGCAAATAACTTCGCAATAACAATCGGATGCAAGCGCGGCGCCCAAAATGTTGGGCAAATGCCTATCGATAGGTTTCATCGCGTTGAATGTATGAGTAAAACTTACCGCGCCTTCCTTTACGCAGCGCATAGTCTGCTCGTAGTCGGCGCCGCTGTGTCCCAAAGAAACCTTGATGTCGGATTTTGCCACTTCGCGTATAAACGCTTCCGAACCTTCCACTTCCGGCGCGATTGTTACCAATTTGATAAGTCCGCACGCGCTATCCTGCAAACGACGAAACATTTCCACATCGGCTTTGCGCAGATACTGTTTGGGCATTGCGCCGCAATACGCCTCGGACAAAAACGGACCTTCCAAGTGAATACCCTTTATTTCGTTGTACAACGGTGCCAATTGCGCAATGCGGTACAACTGACGGCGCATATTCTGTTCGTCGTCCGTCATAACGGTGGGAAGCACGCCGCCCACTCCCTTGGAAACGTAAAACCTCATTATCTCATGCATTTGGTCGGTGGTTGCGGTGTTGAAATCGAATCCGTTTGCACCGTGAGTGTGAATATCGATAAGCGCAGGCAAAACAAACTTGCCGTGCAAATCTTCTACGGTACAGTCGGGACCTGCCGAAATTCTGTCGTCTATCCGCAAAATTTTACCCTTATCGGTAAGTATTTGCGTTTGTTTGAGTTCCTCTCCGATTAGTACGTTGCCGTTTTTGTATAATCTCATATTGTCTCCGATTGTGCCGCAGATTGTATTGTGCGCAAGTTGTTATGTCTTTATTGTAAGGGGTTTGCGCTTGGTTGTCAACGGATATTTGAAAAATGCAACCACATACCGACAAACAATTGCTGCATATATGTTTGCAAGCGATATGTGCAAATGCAAAAGAATTTGTCAAGGCAGTACCGTTACATCTATTTTCCAAACGCTTTTGCCGAAACAGCAATAATACGATAAATCCGAATATTTGCAGAACGCTTTTTACAAGAAATTTATTTCAAATGCAGAGAAGGTTGTCAAGACAGATATACTTATATCCACAATACACTTCGCCTAAACATCGGCATACAAAAGACGGAACAATTGCCGCGCGCTTTTGCAGACAATATACGCAAACGCAGAAGAGACTGCGGCAACCGTCCGCAGTCTCTTGCATTCGGAGAAAAAGTTTAATCTTAGGTACATAGTCGTTGGGGGGGAAAATATCTTTGGTACACTACATTGTACGACAAAAAGCAAAATTGTGTTCCAGCAACAACCGAAAAAAACATTTACTCCATTGCAATGACGAGATAAGAGGAAATTTGCAATAAGGAAATGCAGCGCTCTGCGCGATACCGTTTTTAGCAAAACGGGGAAAGAGCAAATTGCTTTCCGTGTTTGTAAATAACCGAATTATTTTAGATACAGCAATTCAGCCAAATTCCGTTTGCGCGAATAGTTTATTCTGCCGTCATTATGAGGAGAAAGACCGTTGCACTGTGCAAGCGTAAAAGAAAGGGTATAACCATTATGTCGTAGATTTATATAAACTTTCCTTTTTATTTACCTGTTACACTTAACAGTATAATTCATCATAAAGAAAAATCCCCAAGTTGATTGACTTGGGGATTTGTATTGGTCGGCGGTTAAACCGACTCCTTCGAAACATTGTTTATTGTTTGCGGTCAATTGCCGCTAATTGAGTATTATAAGCAAATTTGCAATTAGTCTGCAAACTCTACCGAACCGAGGTAAGCGGGGAATTGAGTTTTGCCGACTGTGCTTGCATTATCTCCGCTGATACGGTATGTTTCGCTTGCGCTTATCGTATCAAACGTTCCGTATGTGCCGAGATACCATATCTTTGCGCTTTCTCCTTCACCGATTGTCCATGTGAATGTTTTGAGCGTAGCATCCCATGCCCATGCGCCTGTTGCCGCATCTGCCAATACTACTTTGTGCGCGCTATCCAATTCGAGGAACTTTCCGCCGATTGTCAGCGTGTAACCCTTTTCTACCTTAGCGTATGTTACGTCAACTGCATTTTTGAGATTATCAGTTGTTACCAAACGTCCGCTTTCTACTGTGCCGGTTGCAAACAACGTCTTACCCAAGTTTGCTTGATACAAACCGAATTTGTGCGTTCCGCCCTTCTCGTCGTCGAGAGTCGTAAGTCCTGCTACTCTGAGGCTTGCAGGTGCTGCATTGCCGAGGTAAGCGGGGAATTGAGTTTTGCCGACTGTGCTTGCATTATCTCCGCTGATACGGTATGTTTCGCTTGCGCTTATCGTATCAAACGTTCCGTATGTGCCGAGATACCATATCTTTGCGCTTTCTCCTTCACCGATTGTCCATGTGAATGTTTTGAGCGTAGCATCCCATGCCCATGCGCCTGTTGCCGCATCTGCCAATACTACTTTGTGCGCGCTATCCAATTCGAGGAACTTTCCGCCGATTGTCAGCGTGTAACCCTTTTCTACCTTAGCGTATGTTACGTCAACTGCATTTTTGAGATTATCAGTTGTTACCAAACGTCCGCTTTCTACTGTGCCGGTTGCAAACAACGTCTTACCCAAGTTTGCTTGATACAAACCGAATTTGTGCGTTCCGCCCTTCTCGTCGTCGAGAGTCGTAAGTCCTTCAACGATGTAACCCTGTCCGGAAAGCGCTGCCACCTTAACTTCAAACTCTACGGTATCCGTAGTTTCGCCGCTCTTAACGGTGGCTACAACGGTTACTGTTTCTTCCGCATCGCCTTGTGTAAATACAAGATACTTTTTGCCTTCCTTGTCTACAATCTTGGCTGTTGCGGGAGTAGTGCCTTCTTTGAACGCCCACTCGATTGTGACAGATTCGATATCCTTACCGATTGTGCTCAACTCGATTTCCGTATTTTCCGTAATCTTGTTGGTCAAGGAAAGGTTTTCCTTTTCCTGCTTAATCATCTGCTCGTCGGAAAGATTTGCATAACTGATTGTAAAGAATTGGTGAGCCGTATATTGGTTTGTGACTGTACCTACCGTATAAGTGATTTGTACAGGTACGTTTTCCTGACGGGTAGGTTGAGAAATTGTAAACTTGCCGTTCTCCAACTTGATATCGTCGGGTTGGAACAACAGTTTGTATGCAATTGTAACGTCACCGGACGATGCAGGCAACGTAAATTCCTTAGCGGAAACAACCATTTTGTCTGCTTTTGCAGCGGCAAGCGCTTCGTTTACGGCATTGACTGCGGCGGCAACTTTTGCACCGTTGTATGTCGTGCCTGCGGGGTCAGCCGCGCCCTTGGTAATAGCATTCGCGCTGAGAGGAATAATTTGGTCTCCGTCCTTCTTGTCGGCGGCATATGTGTAGTGTCCCCAAATACCCGTTACGTTGACGTAATCGCCTACGTTGTAAGTTTCCTGAGTTGCAAGCAATCCTTTCCAAACGGCGTTATCTTCTTTGCAAGAGTATGCGCCTTCCATATATTTGCTGACGCCTACAAATACTTCGACGCCGTTCTTTTCCAAAGTGAACAATATGCCGGAATTACCTGCTGTGGGTTTCTTTTCGATGGCTTTGATTTGCCAGTTGGAAAGAGATACCATACGGGATTGATTCCACAATACCGCGGGAGCATTTGCAAAGAGGTCTTCGTCCAATGCATAAATTTCCTTGGCAACGTCTTTTGCGGGAACATCCTTATCCACTTTGATTGTTCCTGTATTTTGTCCTACTTGGTGCAAACCGTTGTATACGTCGGTGACGCCGCCCGTAACCGTGATGTGCGCGCCCGGTTTGATAAGGTCAACTTCATTTGCAGCCGCCTTTGCTCTATAAATATAGTGACCGGCAGTTCCTTCGTCGTTAAGCATATACAATGAGATATTGCCATACTGAGAATCGTACGGAGTGCCGATTTCCAATACATAGCCGGAAAGAGTAACAGAAACGCCTTTTCCGCCTTCGCCGTTGTACCAGTAGTCAACTTCCTGCAAAGGTTCTTTGGGGATGGTAACGGTAAACGGATACTCTATCTTTGTTTCTACATCGTTATATTCGAAAGTACCTACAAGTATTACTTGGGGGTTCATGCTGGAAGGAGTAACCTTTACTTTGTTGTTACCTTCAACCGCTATGTAGTCGGAAGAACTGTTTCTGTCGGAAACAGACCAAGTAATTTGAGCGGTTTTTCCCTCATATGAGCAAGACGTATCGAGAGTGAAATCTTCATATATGCTCTTTCTCAAATTTTCAAAGGTGTATGCTTGTGAAATGTCGTAAACGTCAATGGGTCTGAGTCTGACGGTATAGTCACGATGAGCCTCTCCCAAAGTTACAGTCAAAGTAACTTCTATTCTATCTGTATCCGGCTTTGTGACCTTAGCAAGATAATCCTCGTCTCTCTTTTCAAGTTTGACGGCATTTTCGTCGCTCGACTTCCAAGTAACCGCATAATTTGCGATAGTCAACGGCAGAGTAAAATCATTATTAACTATCATGTCGTCATATTCGAATATGTAGCCTTTAAGTATTTTTTCCGCTTTTGCCGCATCAAGAGGTTCTTGACAAGCGACCAAACCGACAATACTCAATGCCAGAATCGAAACGACCAACAATGCAAGCAGTCTTTTTTTCATTTCTGTTTATTCTCCTTATTTAATAATTGTGATATCCGAGTAATCAACCACGGATATGGTGCGCGAGTTGGTTTCAAATTGGTATCCGCTGACGGAGAACTTTGTCCCCGCGGTAAACGGATTGGTTGCAAATGTTTGAGGAACCTCCGTAACAAATGTAAACGTAACGGCGTCTTGCCCTATACCGTTTTTGTTACGTTTATTCGCCGTACCTACAATAGTAAGCGTGCTGCCTTCTACCGAAGAAGAAACGACTGTAACGTCCGTATACAAGGTGGAAAAATACTGGTCTGCATATCCTACCGACGTACTGAACGTCAAGTAATAATTGTATTGCAGTATCTTGCTGAATCCCTTTTTGTCCGGATAGTAATCGTTTGGCGGAGTGACGTTAGTAATTTGATAACGGTCGTTGTGCCAAGCGACATTTCCTATCAGTTCGTACAAATGCCCGAGTTCCATATTTATTGCGCTGTTGCCGGTATAACCCGCAAAGATATCTATTGTATACTTTTCTCCCGTTACGGGGTCGTAATTGACGGCAGTAAACGTATAAGTTACGCCATTGTCTCCGTTGTATGTGTAGATATCCGTCAAACAGGCTTCAAACTTGATTTTGTATCCGACGTCTACTTCTTTGTTGTAATAGTTTGTCGGATTTTGCCAAAACTCTTTGAGCGAAACGTCAACGGCATCTTTGAAATAAAACGGGTCGTCAAGTTCCGAGTACAAACGCAACTGCACCGATTGCGCAAAATCATTTGCCCTTTTGAAATATTCGTAATAGGGATGCGCGCTTGTATTAGAAGCGGTATACTGCGAAAACCCGTTCTCCACCATTTCGAGATTTAGGCACTTAAACTCGTTGTATTCCGCGGTTTTGTACCAAACATAACCGAGATATCGAGAGTTGTACGTATCTTTTTCCGCAGGGGTTTTGGTTGCTTCAAGCACTATTTCCGTTGCTTCCGAAAGCCTTTGCTTTACAAAATACGAAGCCGATTTGCCCCATTTTTCTATTTTGGAAGTTGCTTCCGGCGTATCGATTTCGTAATAACGGATATTTACTTCGCTGTTATCCTTTTGCAAACGGAAACGCGTAGTGTCGCCGTCGGTGTAAGACGCAACGGAGGCATATCCGCCGCCCTGCGTCCAAAACGATTTGCCGGTAAAATCCTTATTGAGTTTGAGCGTTTTGGTTATGGAATCGAAGTGTTCGGTATTATCCGCTACTCCGCCGCACGCGGCAAGCGTGCAGCAGAGCAACATAAATGCCAAAATAATTCCTACAAGTTGTCTTTTTTTCATTGCTATTTAATTCTATTTTCCGCCGCAATTGTAGTAAGCGTCTCTCAACGCTTCCGTACCGCTTTTACTTCCGCCGATAACAAGTTGCAACGCAGCGCCTACTTGGTCGCGCGCCAACGAGGAGTTTTTGAATGCAGGGGATGTAAAGAAGAATTCGGTAAGCGTAGACGAAACTTTTGCCGCTTCTGCCGTAATAGAACCGGAATTCATATGTTTGACATATGCGGGGATTGTGTTGGTGGAAATACGTACGGGGTTGTAACCGGATTCCTGCGAGAACGTCGCTTGGAATGTCGGGTCAAGTAATTCCTTCAAGAACAGGAATGTCATCTTGGCTTTGAGTTCCTGGTTTTCTTCCAACACGTTGTCGTTGTAGAACATACAAACGGAAGGACCTTGCGAAATTACGCTGTAATCTACGTATTCGCTTGTTTCGCCTTTGTTGCGGACGCTTCCCGGAATGGGAGCAATACCCCAATTGAATCCGCCCTTATCGGGGTCTGCCGGTTTTTGGTGAGATGCGCCGCCGGAAGAACCTATGCAGTAAATACATCCGCCGTTAACGCCCTTGGTGAAAAGCGAAGAAGTGTATCCGCCGTTAAGTTCTTGGGTGGTGATGGTACCCGCTGTATACAATGTTCTGAGACTGTCAAGCCAATCTATTTGGTCTTTGCCGTTAAAGAGGAAGTGGTTGTCGCTGTTGGCGGAAGTATATCCCCAACCGTTTTGTTCGCACATGGTGATAAACCAGTTTGCTTCGCTGTCGTAACCGAGAAGGGTTGCCGTCGGGAATTCTTCACTCAATTTTGCTTCCTGCGCCCACAATTCGTCCCAAGTCGTAGCGGGTTTGAGCCCTACTTTGGCAAGAGCGTCCTTGTTGTAATACATAAGTTCCGTGGACTTACTGAACGGAAGCGTAAGCATAGCGTCGTCCGCATAACCTGCCGTTTTGTAACCGCCGAAGTTGGTAGCAAAACCTTCTTCATAATAACCCGGAACAAAATCGGCGATTTCGGTTTCATTATATCCGAGAGTATACTTTGCTTCTTTGCCTTCGCTGTCCACACCGTCTATCGTTTCGGTAGACTTGATAAACTTGTGCATATCAACAACCTTTTCGCTGGGGATGTATCTTGCAACGTGGTCGGCATAGCAGTACGCAAGGTCGGGTTGCTGACCGTTTTGCAAGTCGCCGACGATTTTGTCTCTGACATCATCGTAACCGCCGGGTTGTTGGTGCAAAACCGTCCATCCGGGAAATTTTGCCTCAAAATTTGCGATAGCAATATTCGTTTGCTGCTGCAAAGCGTCGCTTTGCGTCGAATAGAATATAATCGTATGTTCGTAGTCAATCGGGTCTTGACAGCCGACAAACAGCGTCAACGAACACGCAAGCAACATTACTACGGCAATTAAACTTGTAAGTAACTTTTTCATTTTTTTCTCCTTAAAATTATTTTAAACACCCGCCCCCCCCGATTAAAAGAGCAGCAAGTAATTTACATAGTGTTGCGCTTACTTTTGTTTTAAGTAAGCAACGCGCGCACGGAATATATCCGCGCGCAAAACGTCTCAGCCTTTGGTGCCGCTCTTGGATACGCCGTGCATGATGTACTTGCGGCAGAATATAAACAGTATAAACAGCGGCAATGCAACCATGCACGCGGCTGCCATTTTGAGAGTGGTAAGTCCTTCGCTGCTGCCGTACAAACCGCCGTATAGCAAACCTCCTCTGTCGGTGAATGTTCCCGTTACCCAGTTGGTAATCATTTGCCAATTGGTATCGTTGATAAGACGCGGCCAAATGTACGAGTTCCACGTGCCGATAAATTTGAGCAGCGTAATGGAAACAAGGGTAGGTGCGGTCAACGGCACCATCACCTTGACGAGATATCCCATATCGGATAGTCCGTCCACCTTTGCCGCCTGATACAGCGAATTGGGTATCTGCATAAAGTTGTTACGCAGCAAATAGATGTAGTACACGCTGACAAGGAAGGGCAAGATAAGTACCGTATAGGAGTTTTTGAGTCCCATATTGGTTGCCGTGATATAATTGGTGATTGTGTACAACTCTCCAGGAATCATCATTGTACCGAGCAATATGCTGAACAAGACGTTTTTTCCTTTGAAGTTCATACGCGCAAATGCGTAAGCGGTAAGTATGGTTACTATTACGCCGATTACCGTTGAAAATACTCCTACTACCAACGTGTTTATTATCAGTTGTCCGAAACCGTCTTCCGACGTATCGGAAAGCACCGATTTGTAGTTTGCCCACTGAAACTTTTGCGGGAAAAACGTCGGCGTCGAAAGCCTGTATTCCTGCTCGGTTTTGAGGGAAGAAATTATCATCCAGTAGAACGGCAAAAACGCAAGCACCGCACAGAACGTCAAGAATATGTACAAAAAGATATTTTTTACTATGTTGAACGCCTTTTGCTTTTTGCGTTCGCGTTCTACGTTGAAATCGGGCGAGGTTGACAAATCGTACTTGATTGTCAAATCGCTCGATGCGGGAACCACCGTAGGTACGCCGCCTTCCGCTATGACTTCCGCAACGGGACTTTCCACCGCGCTGACGGATTCCGTTTCTATCAAAGTTTCCGCAAGATTTTCCATTTTTTCGTTATTGGCGGTTTCAAAATCTTTTTTCATATTTTTCCTCCTAATAACTTACTTTCTTTTTGCTTACAAACATATTGACTGCCGTAAGCGCCATAATTATGATAAATAACAGCAGCGAACCGGCATATGCAAAGCCCATTTCGCCCGTAGTTACGTACTGGTAAATGTATCCTACCATGGTGCCCATATCGTAGTTAATACCCATATTTTGCCCGAACAAACCTACTATCGACGAATACTGCTTCATTCCGCCCATAATGCCCGTAATAAGCAGGTAAGAAATCATCGGGGAAATCATCGGAGCGGTTATCTTCCACAAAACGGTGGATTTGGATGCGCCGTCAATCTTTGCCGCGTCATAGTACTGTTTGTTTACGCTTTGAAGCGCGCTGAACAAAATCAAAATTTTGAAAGGCAGTCCCGACCAAATTTCGTAAACTATTACAACAATATATTTTGCCCACGGTATTTGTATTTTGTCGGTAATCTTCCAAACGGGAGAAGTTACGCCAAGCCAATTTAACGGATTTTGTGGGTCTGCGCCGAACAGTTCCAAAAAGTTGTTAACAAGTCCGTTGCTTTCGGGGGCTTTTACCGTGCCTATTACATTGAAGAACGTCGCAAAAACCGCGCCCATTGCCAATGCGTTGGTAAGATACGGCAAAAACAGTATTGTTTGGTACGCCTTTTGCAGAGCCTTTATCGAGTTGAGCGCAACGGAAATAAGCAATGCAAGAATTGTTGAAATGGGTACGGAAATAAACGTAAATATTATGGTGTTGAGCAAACACTGCACAAAATTTGCGCCGCCCGTACCTGTATCGCCTGCCAAAACACGCGCAAAGTTTTCAAACCCCCAACCGGTAAACGGTTCTCTTTTGTTTGTGGGATTGTAGTTTTCCTTAAATGCGTTGACAAACGCTGCCACTATCGGATAAAACGTAAATATCGCAAGCAATATAAGCGCAGGCAAAACAAACAGCCAACCCGATTGAGATTTGCAGAGCCGTTTGAACTTTTCCCATTTGGTAAGTTCATGCAAAACCGGTTCTTCCTCAACCGCTGCCGCTGCGCCCACTTCCGGAACCAATACCGTCGAGGGTTGCAGCGCGCTTTCCGTTTTAGAAGCGCCGGCAAGTTGTTCGTCGGCCAAAATTTCGGTTTGGTCTTGCGCCGCTTCTGCGGTTTCGACTTTTGCCGTTTCGTCGATTTGAGCCTTTTTGTTCTTTTTAAACATTAGCGTATCCTCTCTTCAGTTTCGGCATCGAACAGGAAAACTTTGTTGGGTTTGAGTTTGAAGGTATATTCGTTGGTGTTTGAGGGAAGTTTGACGTCTGCGTCGATGATGGAACGCACCGTCGGTTTGGTAGAAGCCTCGTGGCGAGACACAATCGATTTGTCCCTGCCCATAACTTCCACGTGGTCTACTTGCAGCGTAAGTCTGCCCTTGGGGTCGTATATAAAGCCTTCGGGACGTACGCCGACAAATACTTCTCGGTCTTCGCAATTGGCTTTCATGACCGCTTCGTTGCCTATATACAGTTTGTTGCTTTCCACGCGTCCCTTAAAGATATTGATAGGCGGTGTGCCCAAGAAGTTTGCTACAAACAGGTTTTCGGGGTCGTCGTAAATGTTTTGAGGTTCGCCCACTTGCTGAACAACTCCCAGTTTCATAACTACCATGATATCGCATATGGACATTGCTTCTTCCTGGTCGTGCGTTACGAATACCGTAGTGATACCCGTTTCGCGCTGAATACGCTTGATTTCTTCACGCGTTTGCAGCCTTAGACGTGCATCGAGGTTGGAAAGCGGTTCGTCCAAAAGTAATACATTTGGCATCTTGACAAGCGCGCGGGCAATTGCAACACGCTGTTGCTGTCCGCCCGAAAGTTCGCTGGGTTTGCGCGCCATCAAATCCTCTATCTGAACCAAACGCGCCGCGTCGAGCGCCCTTTCCATAGCCTTTGCCTTGGGTACGCGCATATTGGTAAGCGGAAACATGATGTTTTGCGCAACCGTCATATGCGGATAAAGCGCGTAGTTTTGGAATACCAAGCCTACGCCTCTTCTTTCGGCGGCAAGGTCGGTGACGTCCTGCTCGTCAAAGTATATCTTACCTGAAGTCGGCATATCCAAACCGGACAACATAAACAAACTTGTGGACTTTCCGCAGCCGGACGGTCCCAAAAGTCCGACCAATTTGCCGGACGGTATTTCGATTGTCATATCGTTTACCGCAACTACCGATTTGTCTTTTTCCTTTTTGTTTCTGCTTGGGAAAATTTTGGTTAAATGTTGAAGTGTGATTTTCATAAGCGTTAATCCTTTCGACTTATTATTTTTATTTTTATTTCCATCTTGTAACCTTCAACTACAAGATTATCCGGCAAATTAACGGGAGCGTACTCTCTGTTTAAATCTATCCACGGATTGGGATACACGCCCGCTTTGATACGTTTGGTTTGGCTGTAACCGTTTTCTTTGAGTAAAGTAAACTGCGCTTCGCTTTCCGTGTCGGCATACCTCACTTGCACGCTCTGATTAAAATCGGGCAGTTCGCTTAAATCAAGCGACATAGTTACCTGACTGTAATAGTCGTTTCCGAATATTTCTTTGTCGTCGGGTTTGGGCTTTTTGCTTTTTACCTTGAACACCTTGACAAACAGCCATTTGAAGAACCGTATGATATAATGACGTCCCACCAAGAAATCGGCTATGATGTATATACAGATAAAGTATATTAGCACCACCGTTACCGCTTTGTTCATTGCGGCTTTGTGTATTATGTCGGTGACGCATATTGCGTAATTTTCGCTTTTGGCAAGAAATTTGTTTGAAAGGTCGTCCAACTTATCCGAATTGAAATCGCTGTTGTATTCCGCTTGGAAGTCCGACACGTCGGCAAATATACTTTCCTCAAAATCGAGTTTCAGGTCTATCTCTTTGAACACGGCGCCCGTTTTGTCGACAAACGTAAGTTTGCGCAGAGAGTCGAAGTTGTCTCTGTCAAAATCGAGATAGATAAAGTCGCTTGTAGTAAGCATAGAACTTATTGAATCGGGGTTTTTGTCGCCGTCTATATCGAGATTGAGTATCCGCATCCTTTTGGTTGCGGTTGCCGTTTCCACAAGCAATTCCGTTTTGTTGTCTTTGGGACTGTGTACTTCGTACCTATCCTTTACGCCGAAGATGTAACCCGAATAGGAACCGTGCATTTTGTCCATCCAATCGGGATGTTCGCTGTTGCCGTTGTACAGAGTTGTAGTTGCAAACAGCACTATTCCGCCGCCGTCGTCGAACTTTTGCACAAATACGGGGTTTTTGTCATAGAACGCCGCGGTTAGGTTTATTGCCTGAGCGTAATTGCCTGCAATCAAATATTCGTCCGCCAACTGAAACGGCATCTCGGATGCGTACGTATACGGCAAAACAATGGCAAGTATTACGCCGAGAACAAAGGTAAACAGATAATACACTACCTTGGCGAATATTTTTGTTTTTTTCATAAACAGTACTTATTCTTCTTTCGTTGCGGGAATATCCGCGTCGTCGGCGGTTTGAATTGCTGCGTTCTCTTGCAAAACAGAAGGAGCGGTTTCTTGACCTTCAAGCGCCGCTTCTTGACTATCAGATGTGTCTTCTTGGTTTTCAAGCGGTGTTTCTTCGGTTGCTGTTTGCAATTCACTCTTGTTGGACTTTAACGCCTGTTCGCGTTTTTCCCAATTTTTGCGCTGTTCGCCGTATTGCTTTTTGTTTATTACGGGAATCAAAAAGTAAATGCCTACTATTGCCACTACAACTACGGCGCAAGCAATAAAAAATATAATATCGGCTGTTCCCAGTTTATTGATAAACAGTGCCAGTTGCATTGACACGCCTCCTTTTGCAAACGCACGCAAATATGCGCAGCGAAACTTGATTTATAACAAAAAAGCACTATGTAAACAGCAGTTTAATAGTGCTTAAAAGACTTCTCCGAAAGGCACGCGCAAAGGGGCGTAAGATACGATATGTAACCAAAATAAAACGTGTTTTTAACTTGCAAAACTTTGGTCATATGCTACTCCTTCGTAGATATCCTACCCGACAGCCTCCGTACGGCTATTTTGAGTATAACACATACCGCAAAAAAAATCAATATGTTTTTTGCATTTTATAAAAACAATTTGGCATTGCAAAAATTCGCAATTGGTTATGCTTTGCCCTGCCCAAAAGATATGGAATTACGTTTTATTTGCCCAAATTTACCGTTGCTCCCGATACTACCTTGCAGACCTTGCCGCGCTGCTCTACCCATACGTCCGTCGCCGACGGATTGTAAACAAGCGCTCCGTCTACCGAAAATACCAAGTCGTTATACGCTTTGACATAGCGGTATATTTCGCCGTTGGTGGCATACCATACGTCGTGCTTGCCGCAGACGCGCTCGGCAAATTGTTCGATAATTTCCCAATTGTCGTTTTCGTCAAATTCGTAACTGTGGCCCCACAGATAGAACAACCACGGTTCGCGGTGTTTGATTTCGCTGTCGGGGCTTTGCTCGATAAATTTGTCGGCAAGCGCCATAAGATTTTCATCGGTATGGTGACAAGTAGGGTTAAGTTGCAGCCAATCGCTCGGCACGTCAAAGATTCCCGTGGAAACCACGGTTCGCGCATAATCTATACCGCACATTTTGAGATAATCTTTTATCTCATCGTTCAACGCTCCGTACGCATACGCCATACCGTTTATTATTCTGCCGTACCGCTGTTCCAATGTTTTGCGGTCGGAAAGTATTTCGTCCAAGCCGCGCGGAACCGAAATTTTGGTCAAAAACAAATGTTTTGCGCCGTGTACCGCTATTTCCTGTCCGCAATCCTTGAACAATTCAAACGCTTCCTTTTGCGGCATACGGTTGTGCAGTCCGCTTTGGTCTATTGCGCTGTTGAGGTTGAACGTGCCTTTAAGATTATACTTGTTCATAATGCCGAGCAGACGTTTGTCCGCTACAACACCGTCATCGTAACTTAGCGTAAGCGCTTTGGGTTTGCCGCCCTGAAATCTCATAAAAGTTTCGTTTTCCATAATATACCTCGTAAATTACCGTTATTTGCCGCTTTGCCACAGCGACCCGCCGTCCGCAAAAGCAGTCGGATTACTTGTCAATTGCGCAGTTACGCAAAATACGACACACAATTTCAAACTCTTTGCCGACAGCATCTAAACGTATTGTTACCGCGCAATTACCACATCGCTTTGCACCGCCCGCAAGAACTGCAAATGCGTTGTATGTTTAATAACCGACATTAAACTTTGCCGGAACGATTGCGGAGTTGTTTCTTACAGCCGTCACTGTTTCAATGCAAGACATCTGTTTTATTTAAATGTGATATCTGCATAGAGTATATAAACTATATAGAATATAACATCATTTCCGAAAAAAGTAAATTTATTTTTTTGATTTTGTATTTACAAACAATTTTTTTTATGGTAGTATTGAAAAAAGGAGTATTACAAATGAACGACATTACTTACGTCGGCAAGCACTTACGCACATACAGCGTGCTTAAGCACCGCCACGACAGTTGGGAAATCGTGTATTGTACAAGCGGTAACGGGAAATTTACTTTTTCCGACGACTCTTGTTTGGAGTACGACGCAGGAGACATTGTTATAATACCCCAAGGAGAATTCCATAAAAACGAAAGCGCACGCGGATTTACCAATATTCACGTAAACATTTCCAACGCAACCTTTCCGTTTAAACAGGCTCTGCTAATTGCGGACGACAGCGAAAAGCACATTTTAAACGCCTTTGCAGACGCCTTCTACTACTACAACAACGAAATAAACAAAAAGCCGCTAATTATGTCGGCGCTGGGGAATCTTATCGTAAACTTTATTATCGCCTTCCAAAGCACCAAACCGCTGACTCGCGTCGTGGAGGAGATAAAAAGCGACATTGTCAAAAACTTCCCCGATTGCAATTACGAACTTGACAAATATCTCAAAAGTTTTCCGTTCAGTTACGATTACCTGCGCAAACTGTTCAAAAGCGAAATGGGCATTACTCCGCACAGTTATCTTACCGCAATGCGTATGCAAACGGCGGAAAAACTGCTGTGCGCAATGGACGGCGAGGAATACAATGTTACGAGAATAGCGCAAATGTGCGGATTTGACGAACCGCTGTACTTTTCGCGCGTGTTCAAAAAGCAATACGGTTGTTCCCCGTACAACTACGCCAAACACAAATTGCAAAACAAACCCGAACAATAATATCTGCCGTATATCCCGCAAATAGCAAACGCGGCAATACACACAACTAATTTGACTGCAACAAAATACAAACGCATTTCCGTTATTTGCGGAAATGCGTTATTTGTTTGCTCTTTTGCAATACACTGACCGCATCTATTTGCAGTTTTGCTGCAATTCCAAGACCTCGGCTAATCGATTGTTTGTTTATCGAAGTGACCGTTATGTCTGCTTGTTGCAAACGGCGCGGCTTGTTGCGCGCAAATTGTTTGAAAACAAAAAGGTACAACTTTTGCCGATTTTATTTCCGTTGCTTACCGCGTCGAAAATATTGTCAAGCATTAGTTAAAAGCATACGGATTTCCGTGTAACACAAAACAAACGGAGCAACGCCCTTTGCATCGTCGGAAACCACCGGTTCGGAGATGTAATATTCAAAAGTGCCGTCGCGGCGCGTGTTATCTTCCGGTCCGAGCCCCGCAACAAGACATATGCCGTCCAATTTGAGTTTGCCGTTGCCGTCCGACGTAAGATACCTTGAACAAATACCGTCAAATATTTCTTTGCCGAGCGCGGCGTACTTTGCATCGCAAAATCCCAAACGCGCGCCTTTGAGCATTGCGTAAGCCACCATACTGCTGCCGCTTGTTTCGAGATAGTTGCCCTCTTTGTCTGCTTTATCCACTACTTGATACAGCATATGCGTATCGCCGTCCACGTAGCGCGAAACGCCCTCTATTGCTTCGGCAAAAATTTTGCCGAGTTTTTCCTTGGAGCGTTTGTTTTGCATAAAATCCAACACATCGGCAAGCGCCACCAAAAACCAGCCTATTGACCTCAGCCAAAAACTGCGCGAAAGCCCCGTCTTTTTGTCCGCCCAAAACATCTGTTTGGAACAGTCAATACCGTGATAATACAAGCCTTTGTTTTCGTCAAACATCAACTTGCGGACGTTTTCAAACTGATTGACCACGTCGGTGTAATCGCAGTTATCAAATGCCGTTTGATACCTGCAACAAAATACCTGCGCCATATACAGTCCGTCCAGCCAAATTTGGTTGGGGTAGATTTTTTTGTGCCAAAAGTTTCCGCTTTCCGTGCGCGGCTGCCCTTGCAATTGCGATTTGAGACGGTTTATTGCCTTCAAATACTTTTCCTTGCCTGTCGCGCCGTACAAATCGAAAAGCACGCGTCCTTCGTTTACGTCGTCCAAGTTGTACTTGGACAAATCGTATCCGCGAATACTGCCGTCGTCAAACACATAGTAATCGACAAACGAGTCTACAAAATCGAAATACTTTTGTCTGCCTGTCTGAATGTACATATTCCACAACGCCGTCATCATGCAACCGTCAATGTAGTTCCAATGGGGCGGTTTGCCTTGACGTATGCTTTCCACATTCCAATACGGTTTGTCGGGCGTAGAGTTGTCAATGATAAAATCTATATATTTTTCTATTGTGGCGTACATGGTTACTTCCTCTCAACACTCCGTACATTATTTACAATAAGTTCGTCGCCCGTTACTCCGTCAAACGATACGTTTGAAACCGTCAGTTTTTCCACATTGTCGAAATACGCCCCCGCCTTGCTCATATCGTGCATAAAACTACGCATAGCGGGTTTGCCGCAATGCGCGTTTTGCGCAAACGTAAACACGATGTTTTCCATTACGATTTCCTTTATCGGACGCTCGGGCAATCCGTCGCAATACGCCGCCGCAACGTGACAGTCTTGGCAAGACATATTTTTGAAAACAAACTTCCCCAGATACGGAGTACGCGCGTCTACCGGCAAATGCTGCCGCGACCATACGTATTCGGAAAACCTATCGGGGTCGCAGCAGTTGTACCAAGCGTTTATTACAATGGGCGTAAGCACGTTGGTCATTACTATATTGGCAAACGTCACGCCGTCCACAACGGCGTTTTTGCCTCTGCCCCTGCGCGTTTTGATACGCAGTCCCCTATCGGTAGCATTGAATACGCATTGGGTTACGGTCAAATTTTTGACGCCGCCGGAAAGTTCGCTGCCCAGCGTTACCGCGCCGTGTCCGAACTGCATAAGACAGTTGCGCACCGTATGACGGTTTGCAGGACGCTTGTACTTTTGTCCCAGATAGATTTTGCCTGCCTTGATTGCAATGCAGTCGTCGCCCACGCTGAAACGGCAGCCTACAATATTGACGTTATCGCACGATTCGGGGTCAAGACCGTCGGTGTTGGGACTGTTTTTCGGAGCGGAAACGGCAATATCGTAAAAATTTATATTTTTGCTGAAAAACGGGTGAAACTGCCACGAAGCGGCGTTTTGCGCGCTCACTCCGTGGAAAGTGATGTTTGAACAGTCGTTAAGAAACACCAAACGCGGACGGGGTACGGGACGGGTCTTGACGTTTTGCCACCAAGTGCCGTTTTGCGCGTTGCCGTCTATTACGCCGCGCCCGATTATATTGACGTTGGCTATATGCGCGCCGAACACAAGCGCCTGCGGCATAGGAGAGGCATTGCCTTCCCACGTTCCGCACAGAAGTTGTTTGCCCGATACAATGTCGTCGACTTCCCCCGGAAGCAGCGGATATCTGCTTTCGTCCGTAGACCCGAGAAGCGTCGCGCCCTCGGCAAACTCCAATGTTATGTCGCTTTTGAGCGTGATGGGAGCAACGTAATACCTTCCCTCGGGGAAGTACAGCCTGCCGCGTTTGGGCAGACAGTTTATTGCGTTTTGCACCGCTGCGCTGTCGTCTGTTGTTCCGTCGCCGACGGCGCCGAAACTTTTGACGCTTACGCAACAAGTTTCCTTGCGCGTAACAAATTGCACGCATTGCGCTTCCCCCTCGATACCTACGATATAAGCGGTATCGGGTTGGAGCCCGAACAGCGAAAACACGTTTACGTCAAACTCTCCCGCGCTTTTGCCGTCAAGCAAGACTGTGTACCTATCGGTGTAATATGCGCTGTCGTTTTGCAACTCGCAGCAAACAGATGTGGAACTTACAAATAAAATTTTCAGCATAACTAATTATCTCTCTCCGACGCACATAGAGGTGCGTTTAGTCTAATATGTCGCTTTGATTTTCTTTGGTTTGGGCTGATTTTGTTTTGGCTCGTTTGACAAGCATTACAACGAGGTTTTTGAGCCAAATAAACGCCAAGTCGTACAGCAGATAAAACACCCCGAACAAAATAGGCTCGACGCCGAGGTACACTTGGTCGGACGCTCCGCCCTGCGCCGAATTGATAAGAATATTTATTCCTTCGTATGTAAACATTACCGCAATCATTACTGCCATTGCGTAAATAATATTTGCAAAAAACGTCCAAAACTTTTTCATGGGGAGCAGCATCCACTTGTCGTACTCGCGCTCGTCGGAGTTCATAAACCTAAACAGGTTGTTTACCATAACGTCCGTAACTATTCCCAAAGCAACGCCCGCAACAAGTATCATATCCCACAAATTCTTGATGTAGATACCCAATCCCCAAATAAAGAAAAAACACACTGCGCCGTTGAACCAAAACTTGATAAACAACGCTTTGAGCCAATCGGGAACGCGCGACAAAAATCCCGATTTGTAGGGGTCGTGCTTCGGTTCGGAACCCACTTCCGCAGTAGCGTTTTGTTCGGAAGCGTTTACCAACCTGTTTACCGCATCGGTATTGAGTTTGTAATAGTCGACGATTTCTTCTTTGTTATTCTGTTTAGCATTTTTGTTGTTTTTCTTAGACATAGTAATTTACCCTAATGCTATTGTACTGGCTAAACACCGCTTTGTCAAAGGCACGGCGGCGCTTGCAAACAAAAAGCAACAAAACCATACGTTACCGATTTTGTTGCTTAATTTGGCAATACAGTGTTGCAACGCGTTGGCAAAGCGCCGTTTTGCGATAACTGCCGCAAACACAACAGATTGCGCCTTGACGGCTTCGATTATTCCTCGGTTTCCAATTCGATAGCGTCAAGTTTGCCGTTGTCTTCCGTTTGTACGGAAGTGTTAATCTTTTTGAGCAACTTACCGTATACGGGAAGCAGCGCAATAAGCAGCGACGCAATCCCCAGAAGAACTATCTGAGCAATAAGTATTGCTTGCGCGGTAAACCAATAAGGATATTTTTCCACAATGGATTCCATCGTATAGCCTTGGGCAAGTCTGTTTTGGACACCTTCATTTACCTTTATATAATACACAACGTCAAAGGCGATAATTGCCGCAATCATAACAAACATAATAACAAGCATTACAATCTTGGGCTTTTGACGTTTGGGAAACGCATTCAAAAAGCACACCATTGCAAGTATCGAAAACAGCATTATGCCGAATTGACACAGACCCATAGGTGTAATTCCTACTTCTGCGGTGGTATTGGAAAACTTTGTCAAATTGAGCGAGTATGTCAAAAACGACGCAAGCAGCACGATAAGCGCGATGTTTTGCGGTCTGCGTTTAAGCCCCACCAATAATTTACGGAAAAACTCTTTTATTTTAAACCCGAAACTCTTCTTTTCTGTCATCTTGTCCTCCGTTACCTTATGGCGTTTTCCGTTTCTTTGTCAAAGAAGTGCATACGGTTAAACTTGATTTTTTCCGTATCTCCCTCCTTGTAATTGCACCAACTGCGAAACTTACAAACTATGCGAGCACTGCCCACGTGACCGTGTACAAGGGTGCTTTGTCCCAAGTTTTCGTTTATTGCCACTTTGAGTTCTATATCCCCGCCCGTATCGATATCTTCCGGACGGACGCCTAACACTATCTGTTTGCCTTCGTAATCTTTGAGCAGACGGCTTTGCTCCGCGCTTAGCGCAACGGTCATATAGTCGGATTTCAACTTGCCGCTCTCCACCGTCATATCGAAGAAGTTCATGGGCGGAAGCCCTATAAAACTTGCTACAAACAAATTGGCAGGGGTATCGTACAGTTCCAACGGCGTGCCTATCTGCTGAACGTGTCCCATTGACATACACACTATTCTGTCGGCAAGCGTCAACGCTTCGGTTTGGTCGTGGGTTACGTACAGTATGGTTGCTTTGAGACGTTTGTGCAAAAGCAATATTTCGCGGCGCATTGCTCCGCGCAACTTTGCGTCCAAGTTGGAAAGAGGTTCGTCAAACAAAAACACCTTGGGATTACGCACTATTGCGCGTCCCATTGCAACACGCTGACGCTGACCTCCCGAAAGTTGTTTGGGCTTTTTGTTAAGTTGACTTGTAAGACCGAGTATCTCGGCAGCCGCCATAACCTTTTGGTGGATTACGTTTTTGTTTTCCTTGCGCAAAACAAGCGAAAACGCCAAATTGTCGTATACCGTCATGTGACCGTACAAAGCGTAATTTTGAAATACCATTGCAATGTCGCGGTCCTTGGGCGGCATACGGGTAACGTCTTTGCCGTCTATTATCAAATTGCCTGCGGAAATATCTTCCAAACCGGCGACCATACGCAGCGTTGTGGATTTTCCGCAGCCTGACGGTCCTACCAACACGATAAATTCGCCGTCCTTTACGTCGAGATTGAAGTCAAAAACCGCCTGTACCTTGTTGTCGTAAATTTTGTCAAGATGTTGTAAAGATAATTGTGCCATAGTAATCTCCCGTTACGCCGGTTGTTCCTCACCGATTTCGCGTTTGTAGTTTTCAAGAATCTTGGAACGGATAATGCCGATAACGCCCGAGGCGATAAGCAGCGCAGCCGAACTTATCAGATAAATGAGCGTGCGCGTAAACTGCCAATCGGACATTACCCTTACCGTCTCCCCGTTGACAATAACTTCCGCATTGTGCGCTCCCATAGGCAGCGAAAATATGCGTACTATCTGGAACGCGCCTATTACAATAAGCGCAATTGCAAAACCCTGCTTGTAGTTTTTGACTCCTTCTGACGAAAGGAACACCGCCAACATAAATATCAAATTAAACAATACCGAGAGTCCTATGTTGAGGTTGTAGTAATAGGTTGATACGTCCGACTTATATATACATACAAAATACAAAACATTGATAAACAACCCGCAAAGAGCCAATACGGAGGACAGTTTGTTGGTTTTGAAGCGCATTCTGTCCTTTTTGATAACGGCGACTTGTTCTTCGCTTATTGCGGTTTCCGCATTGTTGACTTTGTTTGTCATGCTTCTGTCGCCTCCTTGATAATATTTCCTGCAAGTAGTTGTTTTTCACGTTTCATAAGTATTACTTTCCAAATTAGATTTCCTACGCAAGCAAGCGCGCCTGCAATAAGCAGCGCATATATTACGTAGCCGATATCGAACCAAAAAGTCGACTCGGTATAATAACTTCCCCACTTCTCGTTGTACTCTTTGAGAGCGACAAAATCTATTTTTAAAAACATTGCGCGGAAAATGCTTGTTTGAATCATTCCCCAAATAGCCATTGCAATGTTTGCCGTCGCAACCAAGCCCGTTGCAACGTAATTACCGACGTGGTAAAGTCTGCGCTTGTGGCTGTTTGTTGCAAACAACGAAAGCGCAATTACGATAAGCACAATAGACAGCGACGTCAACAACTTGTTGTACGGCTGCATTTCAACGTATAGTATTGCTCCGCTTACCCTTTCGATATATTCATCGTCAATTTTTCTCAATGCGTTGTACAGCATATCGTACAGGTCGGTCATAAGTCCCAACGAATAAACAAATACCAACGCCGCCAAGATAAGCAAAACGTAAGACATTATCTTTTGAAATTTCAGTTGTGTTTTCAGCATAATAGCCTCCGAATACCGTTGCCCGCCGACGGGGAACAATCCCCGCCAGTCAAACAACGATTAAGTGAGTTTTTGTTGTTACTTATTTGTTGATTTCGTTGTAGTACATAAGCAATCTGTCAAAGGCGTCTTGTTTGATTTGAAGATACAAAGAACCTTTCCATTGACCTTCGCCCTTACCGCTTACTTTTTCCACAATTGCGTCTATGCTGGTTACTCCGAACGTAGCATCCAAACCGTCCTTGATTGACGTTACCAAAACATTGGCGTTGCCGGTCTTGGACTGGTTGAACTGTCCGCTCGAAGTGAGTTCCGTATACGAGTTAAGCATAGTGTTGTCTTCGTCCGTAGTGGGAAGTACGGTAGGTACGGACATATACCACTTGTTGGCAGCAACTGCAAGTTCGGGATGTTTGATAGTTCCCTTGCCGATAGCCGCCGAAAGTTTGGCTGCGCCTTCTCTGCCTACTTCGTGAGTGCATTGATATTCGAAGGATTGCGACTTGAGGAATGACAGCGTAGAACCCAAATACTGACGTGCATAGTTGGTATAGTTGCCGCTTGCTTTTTCCCACAATTCCGCATAAGTAGCGTCGGAAATTTCCGGCCACTGCTCTCCGTTGAAATCGAAGGTTACGTATTTGTCGCCGTCCATTTTGATGAAGGAATCGGGACCGTAGGACATAAGAATTTGTCCTTCTTTGCTGTACGCGTAATCGATAAGTTTGAGAGCGGCGTTGAGTTTGTTTGTATCGTTGCCGATACCCGCCTTGGAAAGAGCCCAACCGTCGGTCTTGACCGAACGCCAAGATTCGGTAAATCTCATATACGTACCTTGGTCTACTTCGCTTACCACATTGGTACCGTCAAACCACTTGGCAACGGGAACCATAACAGCCATGTACTTTTCGCCTTCCTGCAACTTTGTTTCATTATAAATAGTTTGAGTTTGACTGTAATCGTAAGATACAAGTCCTGCGTCTTTTTCGAGATAAGTTCCGCTTGTTGCGGCGCCGCTATCTATCGTAATCAAACCGTCTTTGAACATTTGGTTCATTTTCTCGATGGCTTGATAAGTATCCGCCTGTTGACGGGCGTCTACAAGTTCTCCTTTGCCGTTGATGTACAGGTAATCCTGACGGGATTCCAAACCGCGTACGCCAAACAGCGTGCCTGCAAACCTGAACAAGTCTACTTGGCGTTGGTTGTTTCCTTCACGCGGGAACATTCCCGTAATGGGGTTGCCGTCGGAGTCGTTGAGACTTGCAACCGCGCAGCGCATAAGAGCAACTAATTCGTCGGCATCCCATGCAGCATCGTAGCCGAGGAACAAATCCGAACGCTTTGCGTATGTATCGCCGTAAGTTTGGTCGATATATTCGCGGAACATAGCAACGGCTTTGTCGCCGGTAAGGTCTGTTTCCGCGTTCATTTTTTCAATGATGTTGCCGTATTTGGTGTAATCCTTGGTGATTGTTTGCGTTGCCGTGCCGTCAACTGTCAACGAAGTTACGGCAACCGTTCCCGTTGTGGGCATATACGGAGTATAATTGTTCTGGACTGCTCTGTTTGCTCCGGTATACGTTTCCGTGCCGTCCAAAAGAGCCATTACCATATCCGCACGCATAAGGGGCATACGTTCGATGTCGTTTACTCCGTCAAAGTAAGGCGAGAAGTAAATTGCACCCTTGTTCTTGCCCTCTGTAGCGCCTGTGATGGACAGACGTACGATGGGGTTAGCATCCAAATATGCCTTGAAGTTGGGCATTTTGTCAAGATATTGGGCAATATTTATTACTTGACCCGCAGCGCCCGCTTCGTTAAGTTTAGAGGCTGTTCCGCTGACCATGTCGACTTTATCGAGTTGTTCTTTCCAGTAATCCCATTCGTTGGTTGCGTTTTTACCTTGGTATTTATCTTCAAATACCATTCCGAATCTGTTTTGCACTTCTACCCAAGTAGGTTTGAGGTCTCCGGTGTTATAAGTTTTGCCGTCGGCAAGTTTTATACCGCTTCCGGCTATTTTGGCACTGAATGTTATGCCCGTCTCTGCACTGTTGTAGCCGGTTGCCATACGCAAAACCGTGCCTTTGTCAAAAGCCAGCGGGTCGGTAGGCTCTGTGGGATGCGTGCCGTCGTATTGGCATTTGTCCGCGCAGGCGGGGTCTGTACAGTCAGACGTACATTTGCCGCAAGTGGGGCATTTGTGCGTACAGGTGTGCGTCGACGAACTGCCGTGATTGCCGTTGGATTCGCACTTTGATTCGCAAGCGGGGTCTGTGCAGTCCGAAGTGCATTTTCCGCAGGTTGCACATTTGTGCGCGCATTCGTGAGTTGGATTACATGCCGTAAGCGCAAATGTAAATATCATCATAAACGCTATAAGCAATGCAACCAATGTTCTTGTCTTTTTCATAGTTTCCTCCTAAAAAATTTAGTTTGTATAGTCGCCGTCCAAAGACGGATTCTATCTTAATTTGCTTTGGCGGTTTATTATTCCTTTACGCCGCCCATATTTACGCCCTTGGCAAAATACTTTTGGATGAAGGGGTAAATGATAAGTATCGGGATTATTGCACACACAATAAGCGCGTATATTACCGACGTCGAGGAAAAGTCATTGTTCCACGCTGCCAAGAATTCCGAATCGGTATATTTTTCCAACATATCGCGAATGAATACTTGCAGCGGCCATTCGTTATGATTGGACGTCATCTGACGCGCCCAGTAGTAGCCGTTCCAACGCGATATTGCAAAGAACAGCGCTACCGTTGCAATTGTGGACTTGCTCATAGGTATGTACACTTTGCCAAGTATCTGCATTTCCGTTGCGCCGTCTATGCGCGCCGCTTCCTCTATCTCTGCGGGAACCCCCTCAAAGGAGTTGCGCAGCAGGATTATGTTCATTGCAGCCATACCCATTGCAATGACGATAAGCCACTTGTCGTCGGTAATGCCAATACTTTCAAATACGTCCTGCGTTGCCAAATAATTGAGGTATTGCGGAACCATACCCGCGCTGAACCACATTGTAAACACCAAGAAGAAGTTGAAACCTTTGCGGAACAGCAGGCGCTTTTTGGAAAGGGCATAGCCGCCCAGTATCGCAACGCCCAATGCCCACACCGTGCCGAACGCCGTCAAAAACAACGTGTTTGCGTAGGAATTCCAAAACATATTGTCGTTGAAAACAAGGGCAAATGCGTCGAACTGCACGTCTTTGGGGAAGAGCACCACTTCGTTGTAGTCAACTGCGTGCCCGCCGCTGATAGACGCGGATATTGCATACACAAAGGGGTACAAGCAGCAAATGGCAAATATGGTAAGGAAGGTGTAACTGATTACTTTGAATATTATTTCGGATGCAGCCAATTTTCTTTTCATGCGTTATACCTCCTAATACAACGATACGTCGGACGCTTTGCGCGCTATTGCGTTTGCGCCTATTACAAGTATCATACCTATCAAGTTGTTTATCATTTCCGCTGCGGACGCCAAGCCTTTGAGCGAACCCTCTACGCCGTTGCGCTGCGCAAAGGTGGAAACGACGTCGGCGGTGACGTAGGTTGTGGGGTCGTACAAAAGCAAGACCTTTTCGTATCCTACGCTAAGCAGCGAGCCGATACGGGTTATTAGCATTATTACCACGGTGGACAGTATGCTGGGCAGCACAACGTACCGCATTTGCGCCATCTTGCCCGCGCCGTCTATCTGCGCAGCCTCGTAACTTGTCGGGCTTATTGCAATGATAGCCGCAAAGAACACTATGCTGTCGTAGCCTGCGCCCTCCCAAATGCCGCTTATCTGGTAGATGGCTCGGAAAAACTGCGGCTGATACAGCAAGCCTGCGTTTGCGACGCTTTCCGGAACGACACCTATCGCCACCAATATGCGAGAAAGAACGCCCATACCGGAAACGATGTCGCTTTGTTTAAGCATCATTGTAAGTATCGATGTAATGACGACCGTTGACATAAACTTGGGCAGATACGTACATACTTGGTAGATACTGCGCGCTATGTTGGACTTAATCTCGTTGAAAAACAACGCCAAAATTATCGGCATAGGGAATCCGAAACACAATCCGTAGAAACTGAGCAGAAACGTGTTGCGGAATGCCCTCCAAAAGTCGGTTGATATAGACGTCGACCCGAACATAAGCGTCTTGAAGTTGGAGAACCCCAAGTAGAACTGGTCCCTTACCGGTATAGACGAATTTGACGACTGTTTAAATGCGCCGAGCAGTTCGTACATAGGCATATACCGCCAAAAGAAAAACACCAAAATCATCGGCACAAGCATTAGGTAAAGACGCCAATCTTTGAGAATGCTTTTTCCGACGTTTTTCCAATGATGTTTTTCTACGTCGTCGCGTACCGCCTGTTCCGCATCCAACGAATACGAACCGGTTTCCTCGTCGTAAACAACGTAGTTGTCCATTGTTTTTTCTTTCATCGAAAATTCCTCCAATCAGAATTTTTGTATGTTACAAACCGAAAACTTCGGTTAAATTGACAGTAGATATATTTTTCTGCGGTTTTGCCACCGTTTGTTTTATAACAAATAATGTTTAATCAACGCTTTTCCGTTGAAATGTGTTGTATAACCTACAATACAACCGTTCGATGACAAACCGTTTATTTAACTTTCTCAATCCGTCCGCCCTTTACTTTTCCAAACAGAACTTACTGCAAATCCTGTCGATAAGGTTTTTGTTTGCGGTTGACCTTTGAATAGGGTATGTCCGACTTTTGCGATTTACCGTTGTATGAACGTACACCCGACTATCGGCAGCATACTAATAATTTTCAAACTTTGTTTCTCTCATTTTTATTTTGAATGCACGCTTTGTTTCCGCACGCGGCTTGTACCTTGTGCACTTTGCCAATCTTTGTAGATACACGCGGCTTATGATTGCAATCTTACCTATTTATTAAACCGTTTGCCGATTTCCGTTACAAGTCGCCTTGCGCGTCATCTATTCCTTGTCGCTGCCTAACGGTTGCTCGCCGACGTCGGGTTGACTTTCCTCATCTGCCGTGCCGCCAAGCAAAACCTCGCCATCCGTGCCGAGCGCCGATTGTTCCGCGCACATATCTTCTTCACTGCCGTCAGTGCCGTTCAGTTGCGGTTGCTCTGCCGCTTGTGCAATGTTTGCGTTGCCGTAAAACGAACTTCCGAAGGTATCTTCATCGACTTGGCTTTGCCTAAGTTCCTTCATACGCTCTTTTTCCGTACGCAGCAAAAACTGCTTTTGATTCTCGTACAAACCGTTTTGTCTGCGGGCGATAAGCACTATCACAAGAGTTATTGCCAGCGACAGCGCATCGGTTGTTACAAACATTACAAACACATCTACAAAGGAATTGCCGTATATTGCCGCAACCGTCGCGCGCCCGAGTATTATCGAAAGGTAAACAATTGCAACGTGCAGTATTGTCAAAATCACCTTGGAACGGATTTTTTCTCTGCCTACAAAGTGCGTATACAGTATTGAAAGTGCGCAAAATGCGTTGCCTGCCGCGTATATTACGTATTGACTTACCGACGCGCCGCTTGCAACGGCAAGGGTAAGTCCTCCCAATACCGCGTGCATTACGCCCCAAGCGCCCCAACGCATTGTTACAAGCGCTACAATCGTATATACCAGCGTTACCACAAACGGCTGCTCGGGAAACCATTTTTTTGCAGCGACGGTTATTATCGCTTCCAATGCGCACAGTATAACGGCAAATATAAGCAAATCCGCCGCGCGGTACTGTTTATAAGATAATGATTTTTGAGCCATACAAATCCTTTGTTTGCGGTTATCCACAATTGTGGAGTACAATCGCCATGCTTGCTTTTTTACAAATCCGACAGGGCGTCGTGTTTGCGATTAGCGTAGCCAACCGCAAACTGCCCATGGGCAGTTTAGTTATTTTTGTTTTTAAGTTGTACACATTTGCCATCTCTCGGCAGTTGCTTGTCTGCTCTTTGCGACAATTTTGCCGTGCGTGTTTCAAACGCTTTGTAAAAACTTTTGTTTGGTGTATAATTACTTCAAAATATTATTGATGTACAATACACATTTTGAGAGGAAACTATATGTCCGTAATTTACGCTCAAAAGGGCGACAACTTGCAACGCATTATCGACAGCCTCAAACCGTTTGACAAACTTGTAATCGGCAAGGGAGTTTTTAGACAAAAATTGAAAATCCGCGTGCCTGACGTTACAATTTGCGGAGAGTCCGCAGACCAAACCGTTATCGTTTACGGCGATTACGCCAAAATGACCGATTGCGACGGATTGGAACTTACCACCTTCAAGACTGCTTCTGTTGCGGTTTGCGCCGACGGCGTCACTATTGAAAACCTTTCCGTTATTAACGACGCAGGAAATCCCGAAACAAAAGGACAAGAGGTTGCGCTGTATGTATCTTCCGACCGCTTTTTTGCGCGTGACTGCACTATTGTTTCCACGCAGGATACGCTTTTTTGCGCGCCGCTTCCCGATGATTTGGTACTTAGATACGACGGGTTTTTGAAGGACGAATTGCGTTACAAAGAGGGCTGCTGCCGTCAAGTGTTTACCCGTTGCCGTATTTGCGGTACGGTCGATTTTATTTTCGGTACTGGCGATGCGCTGTTTGACGGCTGCACCGTTGTTTCCGCTTACGATGTGCGCAAGACAGGTTACGTTGCGGCGCCCGCTCACAGCCTCAAACAAACGGTAGGGTTTGTTTTTGACAAATGCGCGTTTGTCTGCGATGACGGCGTTTTGCCGCAAAGCGTTTACCTTGCGCGTCCTTGGCGCGACTTCGGCAAAGCAACCTTTGTTTGCTGTACCTATGCCGACCACATTGCACCATGCGGATTTGACAAGTGGAACGATACCGACCGCGACAGAACTGCGCGTTTTTACGAGTATCCTCTTGCGTCCGACCGCGTTGCTTGGGCAAAGCCTCTTGACGAAAAATCCGCCGCCCGACTTGCCGAGTTTTGCAAAAAGTATTTTGCCTTTTAGATGCTGCGTTTGCCGTATTTACGTCAAATGCCGTTTACATATTTTCGGGTGTTTACCGACGCTTGCGCTTGTGCGCAGGCGTTTTTTATTAGTTTAAACGACGTTTACGCACTGCATTGCAGATTATTTTGTTGCAATTTGTCGGTTGTTTGACTTTTTTGCAACAATTTGTCGACATTGCGCTTTGTTTGACAAACATTGTCGAATTTTGTAAATATCGGCAAAACTTTATGTTCGCGTCACTTATTGCACAAAATTGTTATGTTAAAAGCCTTTATTTTTCAAAATACTTTGCCGCGTTGTTGTAACAGATATCCTGCACAATTTTGCCTACAAACTCTATGTTGTCGGGATATTCGCCGTTTTCTATCAAATTGCCCAACTTGTTGCACAGTATTCTGCGGAAGTATTCGTGACGCGTGTAGGACAGGAAACTTCTGCTATCGGTAAGCATTCCCACAAACTTGCTTATCAGTCCAACCTGCGACAATGCTTCCATTTGGCGTTCCATACCGTCCTTTTGGTCGTTGAACCACCATGCCGAGCCGTATTGCATCTTGCCGACTACGCCGCCCTGCTGGAAACAGTTGATGATTGTTGCAAGCGTTTCGTTATCGCGCGGGTTCAGACAATACAGTATTGTTTTGGGCAACTCGTCGGTGGCGTCCAATGCGTCCAAAAGCGATGCGAGTTTCTTGGCAAAAGGCTGGTCTTCCATAGAATCGAAACCGGTATCCGCGCCCAATGTCTTCATATATCTTGACGAATTGTTGCGCAGCGCGCCTATGTGATATTGCTGCACCCATTTGTGCGCGCGGTACTGTCTGCCGAGAAATATGAGCAGATACCCTTTGTATTTTTCGACTTCGCTATTTGTAAGCGGTTTGTTTGCAAGCGCCTTTTTGACAATTGCGTCTACTTCGCTTTGCGTAGCGGTTTCGTACATTACTACGTCCAATGCGTGGTCGGAACACACACAGCCCGCTTTGTCGAAGTAATCTATGCGGCTTGCAAGCGCATCGAGCAAGGACTGTATGCCGTCAATGCGTATTTTTGCAACTTGGCTCAGTTTTTCGATGTAAGGCACAAATGTCGCAAGTTCGATATTTATCGCCTTGTCGGGACGGAAAGCCGGTTTGACTTCCACTGCAAATGTTTTGTCCTCGGCAAGAGCCTTGTGCCATTTGAGGTCGTCTATCGGGTCATCGGTGGTAAACAGTTTTTTTACGTTGGACGACTCTATCATTTTGCGCGCCGTGAGAGTTTTCAATTTGGCGTTGGCTTCTTTGTATATTTCGTCCGCCGTTTCCATAGACAAAACTTTGTCTATTCCGAAAAACTTTTTAAGTTCCAAATGCGTCCAGTGGTACAAGGGATTGCCTATTGCATACGGTATGACTTCCGCATACTTCAAAAACTTGTCGTAATCGCTTTTGTCGCCCGTGATGTACGATTCGTCAATGCCCAGTTCTCGCAGCAGACGCCATTTGTAATGGTCGCCGCCCAGCCACGCTTCCGTAATGGAGCGGAACTGCTTGTCTTTGTAGATTTCCTCGCAAGAAAGGTGGCAGTGAAAATCGAATATCGGCATTTTTTCCGCATATCCGTGATACAGTTTCTTTGCCGTTTCCGTTTCCAAAAGGAAATCTTTATCCATAAATTTCTTCATTATTTACCTCTTTACAGCGTAACGCCCGTTTTGAACAACGCTATATCGCGCGAGCCGTTTACTTCGTTGCGCGTTTGTTTGCCGTTTGCCGTTTCCGTAACCAAACTTAGCAACTGCATCAACTTTGTTTCAAAAGTATCGCCGTCGATTATCGAGCCTGCGTTGAAATCTATCCAGTTTTTCTTTTTTTCCGCAAGTTGGCTGTTGGTAGAAATCTTGACGGTGGGTACAAATCCTCCGAACGGCGTGCCTCTGCCCGTTGTAAACAGTACCATATGACAGCCGGCGGCTCCCAAGTTTGTTACCGCAACCATATCGTTTCCGGGACCGTTCAACAGGTTCAGTCCGTTTGCGCAAAGTTCGTCGCCGTCAAACAGCACGTCCTGCACTGCCGATGACCCGGACTTTTGCGTGCAACCCAGCGACTTGTCCTCCAAAGTGGTTATTCCGCCCGCCTTGTTGCCGGGAGAAGGGTTTTCGTACACCGGTTGATTGTTGCTCTGATAGTAATTTTTGAACCCGTTTACAAGGTTGACTATTTTGCCGAAGGTTGCCTCGTCCTTGGCGCGCGCCATAAGCAATTGTTCCGCGCCGAACATTTCGGGTACTTCCGTCAGCACGGTAGTGCCGCCGCACGCCGCAATGTAATCGGAAAATTTGCCAAGCAGCGGGTTTGCCGTTATTCCCGACAGTCCGTCGGAACCGCCGCATTTTAGCCCTATCTTCAAACAGGATATATCGCACAAACTGCGGACGTCGTTTTTGGCAACGCTGTACAGTTCTGCCAAAATTTTGGTGCCTTCTTCTATTTCGTCCTCTACGTCCTGCGCTACGAGAAACCGTATGCGGCTGCCGTCGTACTGTCCGAGCGTTTCCTTGAACGCGCTTATTTGATTGTTTTCGCAACCCAAACCCAATACAAGCACTCCTCCTGCGTTGGGATGTTTGACTATGCGCTGCAACAGCCTTTTGGTACGCTCGTGGTCGTCGCCGGTTTGCGAACAGCCGTACGGATGAGTATACGCATATACGCCGTCCACTCCGTCCAGTTGCGCCGCTTTGCCGACAAAACGCTTGACTATCGCCTGTGCCTGTGAGTTTACGCAGCCTACCGTAGGTATTACCCACAATTCGTTGCGTATGCCTACTTCGCCGTTTGCGCGGCGGTAGACGTTTACTTTTAAGCCGTCGGCAATTTTTGTGTTTGTTTCACAGCGCTTGGGCAAATATTCGTATTGCAGTTGTCCGTCCAACTTTGTTTTGAGGTTGTGCGTATGAACGTGACTGCCTGCCGCGATATGTTGTGTGGCAACGCCTATTACTTCACCGTACTTTACAACGTCCTGTCCGCAATCGATATTGCGCAAACTGAACTTGTGCCCCTTTACTATATCTTCCGCAAGGGTAACCCCCTCGACCGTTTGTCCGCAGTTTAAGTTGCAAAGCGCAACCGCTACGTTGTCAAGCGGGTTTATTTTGATTGAATTTTTCATAACCTGCCGTTCAAAAACTCTTTGAGCGCACAGCGCATACCCGTTTTGTCCATTGCTTCCAAGCAGCGCGATACAAACCGTACGTTTTGCTCCGAAGCAAGGTTTTGTTCCCAAATGTTTTCCGCGGATAATGCAGCGCGCGCTATTTCCGTGTAACTGCCGTTTGCCCAAACGCCTTTCCAAAATGCAAGATTTTCTGCGCTATCTTGCAAGTTTATCGTCTGTCCGTTTCTGTCGCCCTTGAAGAAGGTGCACAATGCGGCAAACGCAAACATAATGTGTTTGGGCATTGCGTTGAATTTTGCAACGTAATCGTTGTACGTAGGAAGCAATCTTGTCCTGAATTTAACTGTGGAATTCAACGCGATGGACATAAGTTCGTGACGTATAAACGGATTTTCAAACCGTTCCGCCACGCTTGCGGCAAAGGCGTCGGTTTCCTCTTTGGGAAGGTTTATCGTAGGCTTTATCTCGTCGCCCACAAGTTGTTTGACAAACTTGCCGACATCTGCGTCGGTTATGCTTTCACGGACGGTATCGAGGTTGCACAAATACGCAACCGGTACCATTGCCGTATGCGCGCCGTTCAAAATTTTGACTTTTCTTTCCTTGTAAGGTTTGACGCTGTCGGCAAATACTACGTTTAGTCCCGTGCCTTGTACCGGCAATACCCGTTCCGCTGCGGGGTTGTGTTTGAGCACCCACAAATGGAATATTTCCGCTTTTACTACGCTTGTATCGCTGTATCCCGTTTGCTTGTATATTTCTTCAACCGTATCACGCGGAAAACCTGGAACAATGCGGTCCACAAGCGTATCGGTAAAACTGTTGGAGTTTACAAGCCAATCTACAAATTGCGGAGATTCGCCTCTTATTTGCGCAAGTTCCGTAAGAACGCTTTTGAGAGTTTCACCGTTGTTGTCGATAAGTTCGCACGGAATTATTACCAAACCTTTGTCTTTATCGCCTTGGAAGTAATTGTATCTTTCCTTCAACAGCGCCAGCAACTTTCCCGGAAAACTGTTTGGACACTTTGCAAAATCGGTATCGCTTGCGTCAAGCGCAATGCCCGCTTCGGTTGTGTTGGAAACTATCGCTTGCAAATCTTCGCTATGCGCATACGACAAATATTTGTCGTACTGCGTGTACGGATTTACAAAGTCGCCGAGCACGTCTATTATTTGTCTGTCGCTTACGGTTTTGCCTCCGTCTACTCCTTCCAAGCAAAGAGTATACAAGCCGTCTTGCTTTTGCAAGTCGGCAACTCTGCCCACAGGTACGGGCTGGACTACAACTACGCCTGCGTCCGTTTTGCCGCTGTCGTTGAGTTTTTGCAAAATCCAATCGACAAAAGCACGCAAAAAGTTGCCTTCGCCGAATTGCATTATCTTTATTTTTCTGTTTTGGGCAGAATAGTTTGTTCTGTTTAATTCTTTCATATATACAACTTCTTTCAATATTACTTTATTACGTTTTCCGTTTCCTTATCGAACAGATAAATGCTTTCGTAAGGTACGTAGAATCTCCATTCTTCATCGATTTGCGGCGTATAGTGCGGGTCTATCTTCAAGATGGCTTTGGTTTGTTCTATATCCGCATACACATTGGTGTTGTCGCCGAGAAGTTCCGTCAGTTCCACCTTGCAATCGAACGGTACGGCTTTGCCGTTGTCGTCCAAGATGACGGACTCGGGACGGAATCCCAATACTATTTGTTTGCCTTCGTAGTCGGCAAGCGTTTGTTTGGAAGCAATGGGCTTCATATCGATATCGATTTGTCCGCAAATAAACCTGCCGTTCTTCAACTCGCCTTCCGCAAAGTTCATGGGCGGTTCGCCGATAAACCCTGCTACAAACATATTGACGGGGTTGAAATACAGTTCGTACGGCGTACCTACCTGCTGAACGTAACCGTCTTTCATTACAACTATCCTGTCTGCCATTGTCATTGCTTCGGTTTGGTCGTGAGTTACGTACACGGTAGTCGCTTTGGTTTCGCGGTGAATCTGAATGATTTCCGAACGCATGGTAACACGCTGTTTGGCGTCCAAGTTGGAAAGCGGTTCGTCCATAAGGAATACGCCGACTTTACGTATTATTGCGCGTCCGACGGCAACTCTTTGACGTTGACCGCCCGACAGTGCGCGCGGTTTTCTGTCAAGATACTCCGTCAAACCCAATATCTTTGCCGTTGCGTTTACCTTTTGCTCGATTACGTCCTCGTCGACGCCTTCCAAACTGAGCCCGAATGCAAGATTGTCGTAAACCGTCATATGCGGGTACAGCGCGTAACTTTGAAACACCATGGCAATTTGACGAGCACGCGGTCCCCAGTCATTGGCTTTTTTTCCGTCAATCAAAAAATCACCTTTGCTGATATTTTCAAGACCGGCTATCATACGCAAAGTTGTGGATTTGCCGCAGCCGGAAGGTCCTACAAATACGATAAACTCGCCCCTTTCGATTTCGAGATTGAAATCGTGCACTGCGTGAAAACCGTTGGGATAAATTTTGTTGATGTCTTTCAATACTAAATATGCCATAGTTTTTCCCTTTTTGCCGTTTGGGCAAAGACGTAAATTTGTGTTTATTTCAACTCGGAATTATTTATTCCGTCCATATCGGTAAAGGTTTGGTTTTCGCCGCACATACCCCAAATAAACGTATAGTTGTGCGTGCCTACTCCGCTGTGTATCGACCAACTGGGAGATATTACCGCCTGTTCGTTGTGCATCATTATGTGACGGGTTTCTTCCTTTTGTCCCATAAGATGAACTACGAAATCTTCTTCTTTAAGTCCGAAGTACAAATACACTTCCATTCTTCTTTCGTGAGTGTGACAAGGCATTGTGTTCCAGCAACTTGTTGCGTCCAACTCCGTCATACCCATTACCAACTGACAGGATTTGCATACTGCCGGATGTACGTATTGGTTTATTACGCGTTTGTTGAGGTTTTCCGCATCGCCGCACGCAACGTGATTTGCCTTTTCCTTGGTGATAACAACCGTTTCGTACGCATGGTGTGCAGGTGCGGAATTGATATAGAACTTGGCGGGGTTTTTTGCGTCGGATGACTCGAATACCACCTCTTTGACGCCCATTCCCACATACAATCCGTCGCTGTAATTTATTTCGTAGCGTTTGCCGTCAAGAATTACGGCGCCTTTTCCGCCGATGTTGATAACGCCCATTTCGCGGCGCTGCAAAAAATAGTCCGATGCAAGTTCCTTGGCTGTTCCCAAAGACAGTTTTTCCTTTACGGGCATTGCTCCGCCCGCTATTATTCTGTCTTGGTGCGAATATGTAAGCAAAATCTCGTCCGCCGCAAAAACCTTTTCAATCAAATAATGTCTGCGCAACTCCGCAGTATCGTACTTTTTGCTGTCATCGGGATGATTGCTGTATCTGATATCTAATTTCAATTTTACTTCTCCTATAATCTTTGTCTAATATATTTTACCGCCGACTCTATGTCGGCTCCGACCGTGCCTTCCAACACCAAATTTGCTTGCGGATTGTATTTTGCAATCATAGGCAATATTACGTCGTAATCGAACAATCCTTTGCCTACTCCCACCTGTTTGAGATTGCCGTCTTGCACAACGCAGTCTTTGAGATGAAACGCGCATATTTTGTTTCCGAATGTTTCCAATCCGTATTGCAAAATTTTGTATCTGTCGTCAAAGTTTTCCGCAGAAAGATAGTTGTACAAATCGAACACAACCTTGACGTTGTCGCGGTTTATCTTGCTTATTGCAAGGTTCAATCTATCCACATCGTAACATACGTGTCCGAACGCACCCTCTACCGCAATAAAAGCGTTATTATCTCGGGCGTAATCGGCAAGTTCCGAAAACACGCCTACTACTCTTTCCAAGGCATCGTCTGTACGGTTCAGCGGATTGTACGTCCACTTGTCGTCGTTGTACGAACCGGTTTCGGAAGCAACGATATTGCAGCCCAATGTGTTGCTTTCCCTAAGATAGTTGCGGAACACATCTATTCCCCGTGCCACCTTTTGCGTGTCCGAATGTACGGGATTGAAGTACGCTCCTACAAGAACTATACGCTTGTCCGCATTTGCAAATTCCGCCGAAACTTCTTCGGCACGCTTATGAGTAAACGCATTTGCCGCATATTCCACATCCGGCAAAACCTTGTAAGATACCAACTGCGCGCCGTCAAAGCCGTATCTGCACAACTCGTCTACAACCTCTTTGCAGCCTTTTACTCCAAAGTCGTGAGCGCGTATCGAAAGTTTCATTATCTTTGAACTCTGCCCGAAGCGTCGCCGTTCATAAGAGTTTCTACTTCCTCTTCGCTTACCAAGTTGAAGTCGCCCGGTATTGTGTGTTTAAGCGCGCTTGCCGCAACGGCAAATTCCAAAGCCTTTTTGTAATCGCCGAATTTCAACAATCCGTGAATAAATCCGCCGGAAAAACTGTCTCCGCCGCCTACGCGGTCCACAATGCGGATTTCGTACTTCTTGGAGCGGTAAAACTCCTTTCCGTCGTACGCCAATGCGCTCCAACCGTTGTCGCTTGCGGAGTGAGATTCTCTCAAACTTGTGGCGATATATTTAAATCCGAATTTATCTTTCATCTTGGTAAAAATGTCTTTGTAACCTTCCAGTTCCAAATCGCCGCTTGTCACGTCGGTTTTGCCGGGTTTGAAGCCGAGACACTTTTCCGCGTCTTCTTCGTTGCCTATGCACACGTCTACATACTTCATAAGTTTTGTCATGCACTCTTGCGCTTCGGCGCTGCTCCACAACTTTTTGCGGAAGTTGAGGTCGACCGAAACGGTAACGCCGTGCTTCTTAGCGCAAATAAGCGCAGCCTCGACGACTTCGCGCGCCTTTTTGCCGAGCGCGGGAGTAATGCCCGTCCAATGGAACCAATCCGCGCCCTCGAAGATGGCGTCAAAATCGAAATCTTCCACGCTTGCTTCGGAAATAGAACTGTGCGCTCTGTCGTAAATTACCTTGGACGGCCGCATAGACGCGCCCGTTTCCAAAAAGTAAATGCCCACACGTTCCCCGCCGCGAGCGATATATGAAGTATTTACGCCCAATTGACGCAAACTGTTTACGGCGCACTGACCAATTTCGTGTTTTGGCAATTTGGTAACGAAATACGTATCGTGTCCGTAATTGGCAAGCGATACCGCGACGTTTGCTTCGCCGCCCCCGTATACTACGTCAAAATTGTTGCTTTGCACAAAACGGCTGTTTCCGTTTGTGGAAAGACGAAGCATAATTTCCCCCATTGTTACTACTTTTGACATTTTCAATCTCCTTTTATTTGCGCTCTACCAAATGTATGGCAAAACCTTCAATTTCCTTTTTAAGATAAACTACCGTCATATTGCCGTTTGCATCGTACTTGGCGGTTGTCATATCGGCTTCGATACCCTTGTTGGCAAGTTGATACACTGCGCGTTCGACCGAATTGGTTGCTACCGCAATGTGCCCGTGCGCGCCTTTGAAAGGCGATTTCATACACTCAACAAAACTTCCCGCAAATACGCTGCTGTTGCCTGTCTTCTTATCCCAACCGAACGCCTTTTCAAAGTAATCGGCGCAGTTTTCCGCACTCTTTTCGTCGGCGCAGTTGAAGCCGACGTGCGCTACCGAATAATCCAGCATTTTGTTGACTGCCTTTTCGCACAGAGAAGTGATTGCTTCCCAATTGCCTGCCTTGACATCTTTGTCGGGAACAATCCAACTTCCGCCGCAGCAGACTATTTTGCCGTTGGAAAGATATGTGTTGAGGTTGTTTTCGTTTATTCCTCCCGTAGGCATAAATCTCATCATAGAATACGGCGCGGAAACAGCCTTTATGTAAGGCAGACCGCCCGCTTGTTCGGCAGGAAAAAACTTAACGAAATCGAGTCCCAACTCCAAAGCCTGCTCAATTTGGCTACCATTGGCTACACCGGGGACAAACGGCACGCCCTTGTCCAAACAGTGCTTTACTACCGAAGGATTAAGCCCCGGCGCTACGCAGAATTTTGCGCCCGCCGCAATTGCCTTGTCGACCTGTTCGCACGTAAGCACCGTGCCGGCACCTACAAGCATATCGGGGAACGCCTTTGTCATTGCAGAAATTACTTTGTCTGCTCCCGCGGCACGGAAAGTTACTTCCGCACAGCGTATGCCTCCCTTATACAACGCTTGGGCGAGTTTTACCGCGTCGTCGGTGTTTTCCAATTTTATTACGGGAACAATACCCGTCAACTTCAACTGTTTTACAAATTGTTCGTTGTTCATTTAACGCCTCTGTTTATTATTTTTCCTGTACTACTTTGTTAGTAAGCGTCGAAACGCCTTGTATGCAAACTTTTACCTTATCTCCGTCTTTAATGGGAGATACTCCCGACGGAGTACCCGTCAATATAACGTCGCCCTCGTTGAGAGTCATAACCTTGCTGATAAATGAAACCGTTTCGTAAACGCCGTTTATCATTTGACCGATATTGCCGCGCTGTTTGACCTGTCCGTTTACCGTTACGGTTATTTCCGCATCGTCGGGTTCAAACTGCGTTTCGATTTCGCTGCCGATGGGACAAAAAGTATCGAACCCTTTTGCGCGCGTCCACTGTCCGTCGCTTTTTTGAATATCTCTGTCGCTTACGTCGTTTGCGCAAGTGTAACCGAGGATATACTCCTTTGCTTTGTTCGCGCAGACGTTTTTGCAGCGCCTACCCATAACTACGGCAAGTTCGCCTTCGTGTTCCACACGTCCGCAACCCTGCGGAAGAATTATGTTTTCTCCGTCGCCTATAACCGCGCTTGTCGGTTTCAAAAATATCAGCGGCTGAGGTTTTGCTTCCTGTCCGAATTCCTCTGCGTGTTTTCGGTAGTTGAGCCCCAGCGCAACTATTTTGCTCGGTGTAACGGGAACAACAAGATTGCCGAACACTTCCCTGTCCGTAGAACAAAAATCGCCGAATACGCTGCCCGATATATCAAAATATCTGTCACCGCGTTTTTCGGCGTAAACTGTGCCGGAAGCGGTTTGCAATCTGACCAATTTCATTTTGATTATATTAAGTTTACAAAATTATCTGCCCAACCAGCCGCCGTCTACGGCAATGGTAAAGCCGTTGACGTAATCGCTTGCGGACGACGCAAGAAACACCGCCGCGCCCATGATGTCATCGGGAGTGCCCCAACGTCCGGCAGGTATGCGGTCGAGTATTGCTTCGCTCCTGTTTGCGTCCGAGCGCAATGCCTGAGTATTGTTTGTAGCCATATATCCGGGGGCTATTGCGTTGACGTTTATTCCGTATTGCGCCCACTCGTTTGCCATGGACATCGTAATGCCTTTGACAGCCGATTTGCTTGCAGTGTAACTGGGAACGCGTATTCCGCCTTGGTAGGACAGCATACTTGCAACGGAAATTATTTTGCCGCCGCTGTTTTGTTTGATAAACTGTTTGGCAACCGCTTGCGAGAAGAAAAATACCGTCTTGGCGTTGACAGCCATTACGCTATCCCAATTAGCCTCGGAAAAATCTATGCAGTCCTCTCGCTTTATAATGCCTGCATTGTTTACCAAAATATCTATTCTGCCGTAAGTTTCAATCGTTTTATCTATAATACGCGCGATAGGTTCGTTTGTGGAAAGGTTTTCCACCATAAATGAAAAATTGTCTTTGCCGAGCATTTCCTGCGTTGCGGTACTGGGTACAACAGATACGCCCATAACCTTTGCGCCCGCTTCGACAAATGCCTTGCAGAATCCCTGTCCGAGACCCGTATCGCTGCCTGTTACTATCGCTACTTTACCTTTTAAACTGAATTTATCCAAAATCATAAAAAAAGCCTCCGTCTCGTATCATAATACAATAAGGAGGAACAAATTTCCATTGCAAAATCAAACTGCTTTATGCACAAAACGGATTTTTAAAAAATACCGAGCGTACGTAAAATCAAAATTTCCGCAAAAACGGTAACAATAGAGGACAGCGTAGTCCACACTACAAGTTGACCCGCAAGTTCATAATCTCCGTTCATTTCCCGAGCAAGAACACTGCTCATTACGGCTACGGGCGTGCCGAACAACGCAATGAATGCGGCATAATACTGTCCGCTTTCATACGGAAATATCGCCGTTGCTATAAGTAGCATTACGGCAGGCACGACAACGGTTCGCAGCACAGTGCCGAAAACTATCGGTTTCCACTGTTTCTTTACCGCGGAAAATTGAAATTGTCCGCCCAACACTATCAAAGCAAACGGCGTTGCCACCGCTGCCAAACTTTTGATTGCCGAAAACAAAAACTCGATATCGGTAAGCCTGAAAGTTACGTTACCCGTTACAAACAACTCGCGCACTCCCACAACCGCCAAACCGGCAACCACGCCAATTATCAACGGGTTTTTTACTATACCGAGCAGTATTTTGCCGATATTTACTTTTGTTTTTTCTTCGTTGTTCCATATAGACAGCGTAATTACCGCAAGAATATTGAATGCGGGTATAGCAAAAGCCGACATCAAACTTGCGGCGGCTGCTCCTTCCTCACCGAAAATTGCAGTTGCAAGCGGTATGCCTATTATTGCGTAATTGGAGCGGTACATTGCCTGTATAAGCACCCCGCGCTTGCCGTTTTCCTTGGTGAACAGACAGCAAACAAGTACGCCTACGGCGAAAATTCCTATTATTCCCAATACGCCGAACAGCACAAACTTCCAATCGATTGCATCAAAATTTTTTATGTTGTAGATATTGTAAAACAACAGCACGGGTAAAAACACCCTGTACACCAATTTGTTGGCAACTGCAAGAAAATCGTCGTTGACGGCTTTTATTTTTTTGAGAATATACCCCAGCGCGGTTATAAGAACAATGGGAAGCACGGCGTTTGCGGTAAACAGAAAATCGTTCATTGCGCTTTTACCTCGGATAAATCGTAAAAATCCTGCAAATACGGCTTTGTTGCAATAATCATTTCGTCAAACAGTTTTTTTGCGTCGTCCAACGTCAATGCGGAGCACAGCGGCTGATTGACAAACGCGGCAAAAATTTCTTCTAAATTTCTGTGTTTTATTCCGCTGTAACAATCGGAAATATTAAGACTGTTGCGCAGTACCAAACCGCGCACGGAAAGCGGGAGCGGTTTTGCGCAAACGGGTTTGACGCTATCGCTATCGAATACGCAGTTGGTTTCCACCACCGCGCCCAAAGGCATATCGGGCATTTGTCCGCAGTTGGGAATATTTACATTGGACACCACCTTTTTCAAGCCCAAAACGGCTTGCATAAGTTGACACGCCTCTTCGTCCGAGCGCACTATCTCAACAGGTTTTTTGCCCTCTGCCATAGCAACGGATTCTTCGATTTTTATTTGTTGCTCCTTTTTGCGGTAAGATACGGGAGTCAAATGGTAAAGCCAATTTTCCGCATCCTCGGGACTTTTGAGATACCATTTGTTATTCAAAAACTCCACCAAGTGTCTGTCTCCTGCCGCCGCCAGCACGCCATACCTACGGAACAAATCCATTTTTACCTTGTTGCCGTACAAAAACGGGTCAGTTCTGAAATCCGACGGGTCGCGGTCTTTGCGCTCGCAATAGCCTGTTCGGTAATATTTATCGATAAAATCGGGGAGTAATCCCAGCAAATCCACACCCTTGTAGTTGGCTTCCGTAATCCACGTAAAGTGGTTGATACCCGACGCGTCCGTATATATTTCGTGCCTGTCGGGGCGCGGAATACCCAGTTGCTCGGCGGCGACCGCACACAAAAATTCCTGCGCGTGAAAAACTTCGTGACAGCAGCCGAACGCCTTTATCTTAGGGAACACGTCGTAAAGAGTTTGCGTGCAAATTGTCATGGGATTGGTAAAGTTGATTACCCAAGCGTCGGGACAATATTCCGCAATTGCAGCGGCAAAACCTTCGTACAGCGGAACGGTACGCATTGCGCGCAGCACCCCGCCGGGTCCTACCGTATCGCCTACCGATTGGTAAATTCCGTATTTTTCCGGAAGATGTACGTCGGCTTCCATTTCGTCGAAAGTTGCCGGCAATATGGAACATACTACCACGTCCGCACCTACAAGCGCGTCTTTTAGGCTGTGCGATACCTCATATTTCCATTTGGAAACGGTTTGCGGTAGCAGATTTATTCTGTCGCCTATTTTTTTGTTGCGTTCCGCCGCCTGTACGTCAATATCATACAGCGCTATTTCGCCGCACAGATTATCCGTCAAAGACAAATCTCCCATAAATACTCTTGCCCACTGTTTGGAACCGCCGCCTATGTATGCCAATTTTATATTTTTCATATTTCACCTTTGCAAATAAAATTCCGACGCCGCACCGCAAAAACATACGCCGTCTGTTCGCCGACGGCAATGATACGCGCCCTTTCCTTACGCCGTCATTATACACTATTGTTCGCGTGTGTCAAACGATAACCGCAAATTTCTTTTAATATTGTTTTTGTTGCAAATAAAATCGTTAAATTTTCGATTGTATATTGACAACGGAATGTGTTTATATTAAAATTTTTTTTATTTACATTATCTTACGGAATTTGCAAAGTTGCCTCGACGCCGACAATTTGCCGTGCTGCAAAAGCGCAAACCGCAAAGCAGCGCGATAGCAGCATTTAACCATGAACGGAGGACATTTATGACAAACGGATATTTGTTTGAATACGTTATCAAATACATAAACCGAAAAGAAGATACAGACGCTGTCGGCACGGACGAGCGCTATCTGAACGCGGCGCGCGAAATGCTGAAATTTATGGACGAAATTCCGGGCGGCTTCCTTATATACCGCGCGCAAAACGACGAGGAAATAATATATGCAAACCAAGCCTTGATAAACATTTTCGGTTGCAAGGATTTGAAGGAATTTAGAGAACATACAGGCAATTCTTTCCGCGGATTAGTGTACGACTCCGACCTCGAAGCGGTAGAAAACGCGATAAGCGAACAAATTGCGCACAATGCGGACAAACTGGACTATGTAGAATACCGCATACGCCGCAAGGACGGCGCACTGCGTTGGGTGGAAGACTACGGGCACTTTATTCACAGCGAAGCGGTAGGAGATATCTACTACGTATTTATTTCCGACGTTACTGAACAAAAACAGCGCCGACTTGCCGAAACTGCCGCCATAGTTAACGAAAAAGAACAAAAAATCAAAAATTTGACCGAGGCCTACAACAAAGAACTCAAACTTATCAATCAAGAGCACTTGCGCCGACTTGAAGTAATAGAAGGATTAAGCGTAAACTACGAAAGTATTTTGTACGTCGACTTAACGGAAAACAAACTTTTGCCGTACCGCGCAAGCGTCAGAATGAAAGATAACCTTGACGGAATATACCAACCGCGCGATTACCGCAAATACATTGAAAGATACGTCGATACTTGGGTATTCCCCGAGGACAGAAACTCCGTAAGAGAAAGTATCGGGGTAAAAGGTTTGACCGAAAAACTCAAAAACAACAATACATTCTTTTTGAATTACAGAGTTTTGGGCGAAAACTCCGTAACCCATATGCAACTGCGCGTAGTAAACGTGGGCGCGGGAAGCGGCGTTTCGCAAATAGTAATAGGCGCAAGAAACATCGAAGAAGAAATTGTGCGCGACCGCAAACAAATGCAAATGTTGGAAGATGCTCTTAACGCATCCAAACGTGCAAACGTGGCCAAAAACACCTTTCTCTCCAATATGTCGCACGATATGCGCACTCCTTTAAACGCAATTTTCGGTTACACCGCCCTTGCCAAAAACTGTGTCGACGAAGCTGCGCGCGTGTATTTGGACAAAATAGATTCTTCCGGCAAACAACTGTTGGAACTTATCGACAAAGTGCTGCAAATCGCTCAATTGGAATCGGGAGAGTTTACCATTGCCGAAACAGAATGCAGTCTTAGCCAAATTTGTCAAAACGTCAAACACTCTGTTTGGCAGGCGGCTGCCGACAAAAACGTAGATGTAATAACCGATACGGGCAATGTGCATCACGACCGTGTCATTTGCGACGGCGACAAATTGGAACAGGTTCTTATACATATTGCCGACAATGCGGTGACTTACTCCGAATACGGCGGAAAAGTGCAAATTGCCGTCAACGAAACACAGGATTTGCACAACGGTTACTCGGTATACCGAATAGACGTTACCGATAACGGCATAGGTATCGACGGCAAATATACAGAGCACATTTTTGAACCGTTTGAACGCATAAAAAACACCACTCACAGCGGAGTGCACGGCACGGGATTGGGTCTTACCATTTCAAAACGCTTCGTCGAAGCAATGGGCGGCAAAATTTCCGTCAAAAGCCGCCTTGGCAAGGGCAGCACTTTTTCCGTGACGCTCACTTTGCCTGCGGCAAAAGTAGAAATGGATTTGACTGAAACAACGGAAAGTTTGCTAAATAAAATACGCGGCAAAAAAATTCTTGTTGTTGACGACAACGAAATAAACATGGAAATCGAAACGGAAATACTTTTGGATTTGGGATTTGACGTAGACACCGCAAACGACGGAGATATTGCGGTTGAAAAAATGCAATCCGCCGCAGCAAAAGACTATGCCGTCATTATTATGGACATACAAATGCCCCGCATGGACGGGCGTACAGCCACACGCATGATACGCAGTTTGACGGACAAATCGGCGGCGTCCGTTCCGATAATAGCGCTTTCGGCAAATGCGTTTGAGAGCGACAAAAAACTTTCTAAGGAAAGCGGCGTAGACGAACACCTCTCAAAACCCGTTGACGTATCGCTTCTTCTCAAAACAATGTTTAACATACTGCGTTTAAAAAACAGGTAAACAAATAAAAGCATATTTGCAGTATTCTGTTGCAATTTGTTTTTCGGTTGAGTGTTGTCAAACGACGCTCCGCCGAATATTAAATATATTTTTTGGTTTCCTATTCGTTCCATAGGGATAAAATCTTGTGTTTTTCAGAGATATATGGCGTAGCGCAGTCGGCTACGCCACTTTCTCTATGGGTTTTACTCGCTGTATG